>NZ_JAJMLX010000057.1 GCF_020991325.1 Bordetella petrii
CGGCCGGGGGCAGACGCAGCCGGCAACCGCGGCGGCCAGGATGGCCAGGCTGGTATGGCCGGCGGCCGCGAAGGCAGCGCCCACCAGCAGCGCCGCCAAAATGGGCCCACGCAGCGAACGCGTGGCGCTTTGCATTACCAGGGCCAGGAACAGGGCCGGCAGCGCGAAGCGCATCACCTGGGACAGCATCGGATAATGGCGTTCCAGGCCATCCCCCGCGTAAACACCTACCGCGGTGCCGGCGATCCAGGTCAGCCACGCCCCCAGGCCCAGCAGGGTCATCCAGCGGTTGCGCTGCGCGGCATCCACCGATTCGATGCGGTTGAATGCCGTGGCAAAGACTTCGTCGGTAAGCAGGAAAGCGATTTTCAGGCGCGTGCGCAGGCGGGATGGCAGGAAGCGCGACAGCAGCGGCCCGTACAGCAGGTGCCGGGCGTTCAGCAGCGAGCATAGCGCCACCACCCACAGCCATGGCGTGCCGGCCTTGATGGACGCCAGCAGCAGGAACTGGCTGGCTCCCGCGTAGACCAGCACCGAAATCAGGATCACCTGCAACGGCGCCAAACCGGTAGACAGGCCGGCAATGCCGAAAGCCACCGCCACCGGAAAATACCCGATCATGACGGGCAGGCAGGCCCTCAGGCCCGCCAGGCCGGCGCCGCCTGGCGCGGCCAGGTGCGGTGCCGGGGCGGAATGACGATTCATGGTGTATGGCCCCCCTCACGACGGCGTTGCGGGCAGTTTACCCAGCCGGCGCCTTGCATGGCGCGGCATAATACCAGTCACTGTAGACGCCGGCCGCCACGCGGCGGCCGCAAGAAGGGAAACCCATCGTGCTGGAAATCATCGACATCGACTTCAACGACCCCACCCAAGGCAGCATGGCCGTGGCCTTGCTGAACGAATACGCCAGCGGCCCGATGGGCGGTAACGAACCGCTGTCCGATTACGCGCGCGCCAACCTGGCCGCCGAGCTGGGGCGCCGTCCCAACGCCGGCGCGCTGGTCGCGCTGCACGATGGCGCGCCGGCCGGGCTGGCGATTTACATGGAAGGTTTTTCCACCTTCGCCTGCAAGCCTTTGCTGAACCTGCACGATTTCATGGTGTCGGAACGCTTCCGGGGCCAGGGCATCGCGCAAAAGCTGCTGGCCGCGCTGGAAGCCACCGCCGCTCGCCGCGGCTGCTGCAAGATCACCCTGGAAGTGCTGCAGGGCAACGAACCCGCCAAGGCCCTGTACCGCAAGCTGGGCTACCAGGGCTACGAACTGCCCGGCGACGCCGGCCAGGCCATGTTCTGGCAAAAGAAGCTGGCCGCCTAGCGGCCCGGGTTTCCCCACCGCAAGGTCAAGCGCCCATGCCCACCGCCGCCGATATACGCCTGCTGGCCGATTACAACGCCTGGATGAACCAGCGCATCTACCAGGCCGCCAGCCAGCCGGCCGCCCATGCCGCCGCGCCTCGCGGAGCGTTCTTCGGGTCGCTGCTGGGCACGCTGAACCACATCGCCGTGGGCGACGTCCTGTGGTTGAAGCGCTTTGCCACCCATCCGGCCGGATATTCCGCGCTGGACCCGGTACTTGCCCTGCCTATGCCCACCGGACTGGATCATCCGCTGCACCCCGACCTGGCCGGCCTGGCAGGCCTGCGCCATGAGCTCGACCAGGCCATCATCGGCTGGGCAAGCCAGGTGTCCGACCCCGACCTGGACCACGTGCTGGCCTATACCAATACACGCGGCGTTGCCGCCCGCTACCCGTTCGGCGGCCTGGTGCTGCATTTCTTCAATCACCAAACCCACCATCGCGGCCAGGCCACCACCCTGCTCAGCCAGGCCGGCGTCGATTTCGGCGCCACCGACTTGCTGCTGCGCGTGAATGACACGCCCCCTTCTACCGAGAATTCCGCATGAATCTACGCGATATCCCTTTCGGCACCACCGACTGGCAGTCCATCGAACCCACCGAACATCCCGGCGAAACCGGCACGGCCTACTGGCGCACCTGCCAGTTCGGCGACATCCGCGTGCGCATGGTTGAATATTCGCCCGGCTACCTGGCCGACCACTGGTGCAGCAAGGGCCATATCCTGCTGTGCCTGGAAGGCGAACTGCATACCGAACTGGAAGACGGGCGCCAATATGTGCTGAAGCCCGGCATGAGCTACCAGGTGGCCGACCAGGCCGAGGCACATCGCTCGTCCACCCGCGACGGCGCCCGCCTGTTCATCGTGGACTGACCCCCCCGCCTCCCGCCACGGCGTGTCCACGGGGCGCGATTGCGTTACGCTGTAGTATGCGCGGCGCCCACCGGGCTGCCGCTGCCGGCACCCTTGCCATCGGAGATTCCACCGTGCCCGCGCCGCTCGCCTCGCCGCTTACGCTGTATGTCGATTCGCTGCTGCTCAGCCCCTATGCCATGGCCGCCTACGTGGCCCTGGCCGAGAAAGGCCTGCCGGTGGAACTGCGCCTGGTCGACCTGCAATCCGGCGAGCAACGCATGCAGCCCTACGCCAACCGCGCGCCCACCTGCCGGGTTCCGGCCCTGGCGCACGACACCTTCCACCTGACCGAATCCAGCGCCATCATCGAATACCTGGAAGATGTCTTCCCGGCGCCGGACTACCCCGGCCTGTATCCTGCCGCACCGCAGGAACGCGCGCGGGCCCGCCAGGTGCAGGCCTGGCTGCGCAGCGACATGTCCCCGCTGCGCGAAGAGCGCAATACCGAAGTCGTGTTCCACGGT
This sequence comes from Bordetella petrii, assembly GCF_020991325.1. Lineage (GTDB taxonomy): Bacteria > Pseudomonadota > Gammaproteobacteria > Burkholderiales > Burkholderiaceae_B > Bordetella_A > Bordetella_A petrii_E. Next base: position 2,742 of record NZ_JAJMLX010000057.1, read on the forward strand.
GCCCCCTGCGCCCCGCTTGGCGACGCGGCCCAGGCCGCGGCCGCCAAGCTGCTGCGCGTGGCCAGCCTGCTGCTGTCCGGGAACCGCCCCTGCCTGTTCGACGCCTGGTGCATTGCCGATACCGAACTGGCCCTGATGCTGCGCCGCCTGGGCGGCCCGGACGAACTGCCCGAGCCCCTGCGCGAATACGCCGACCGCCAATGGCAACGCGCCACCGTGCAGACCTGGCTGCAATTCAACCACGACGCCCGCGACTGACTGTGGCGCATCTTATGTTGCATTGCAACATATATTGCGCTGTAATGGGGTCCTGATATTCCTTCTGTATCCCACACCCGCGGCCGCCCCATCCGGCGGCCCGACAGTCAACCGGAGATCGCCGTGGCCGCAACCGCCAACGATCGCAGCACCCCCGCCATCCCCGCCAACCCCTGGGCCGCCGCCTACGAGTACGCCGTGGACACTTTCCAGCGCAGCGTGCTGTATGCCGACGTCATGCGCCAGCGAGGCAACCAGTACCACAGCCACATGGCCAAGCGGGCCCCCAATGTGCTCAGCATGAAGTCCGAACTGGTGCTGGACGGCCGCGAGCTGCCCCGGCCCGTCAATTACGGGCTGCTGCGCATCCTGCCGCCGCCCGACATCACCGTCGATCCGCAGAAGCGCCCCTTCCTGGTGGTGGACCCGCGCGCCGGCCACGGGCCGGGCATAGGCGGTTTCAAGCCCGAAAGCGAGATCGGCGTTGCCGTGCGTGCCGGCCACCCCTGCTATTTCGCGTCGTTCCTGCCGCAGCCCACGCCCACGCAAACCGTGGAAGACGTGATGCGGGCCGAAGCCCGCTTCCTGGAAGAAATCATCGCGCTGCACCCGGAATCGGAAGGCAAGCCGGTGGTGGTGGGCAATTGCCAGGCCGGCTGGCAGATCATGATGACCGCCGCGATGCGCCCCGAACTGTTCGGACCCATCATCGTGGCCGGTGCGCCGCTGTCGTACTGGGCCGGCTGGCGCGGCATGAACCCCATGCGCTACACCGGCGGCATGACGGGCGGCAGCTGGATGACCGAACTGACCAGCGACCTGGGCAACGGCCGCTTCGACGGCGCCTGGCTGGTGCAGAACTTCGAGAACCTGAACCCCGCCAACACGCTCTGGAGCAAGCAGTACAACTTGTATTCCAAGGTGGACACCGAGGCCTCGCGCTACCTGGGCTTCGAAAAATGGTGGGGCGGGCACGTTTACCTGAACGGCCCGGAAATCCAGTACATCGTCGACAACCTGTTCGTTGGCAACCGCCTGGCCACGGCCGGGCTGGTCACGTCGGACGGCATACGCATCGACCTGCGCAATATCCGCTCGCCCATCATCGTGTTCTGCTCGAAGGGCGACAACATCACGCCACCGCCCCAGGCCCTGGGCTGGATTCCCGACCTTTACCAGGACGACGCCGAAGTGGTGGCGCACGGCCAGACCATCGTCTATGCCGTGCATGAAAGCATCGGCCACCTGGGCATTTTCGTGTCGGGCAGCGTGGCCCGCAAAGAACACCAGGAATTCACCGCCAACATCGACCTGATCGACGTGCTGCCTGCCGGTATCTACCAGGCCGAAATCGCCGACAAGACGCCGGACACGCTCAACCCCGACCTGGCGCCCGGCGACTACGTGCTGTCGTTCGCGCGCCGCAGTGTCGACGATGTGCGCGGCATCGTGGCGCGCAACGAAGAAGACGACCGCCGCTTCGCGGCCGTGGCGCGCATATCGGACATCAACCTGGGCATGTACCGCAGTTTCCTGCAGCCCTGGATACGCGCCACGGTCACGCCTCAATCGGCCGAATGGATGCAGCGCATGCACCCGCTGCGCCTGCCCTACGAACTGATTTCCGACCGCAACCCCTGGGTGGCGCCCGTGGCGCAGGCCGCCGCGCAGGCGCGCTTGAACCGCCAGCCGGCCAAGGCCGACAACCCCTTCGCCGTCTGGGAGCACATGGCCTCGAAAACCATCGAGGCCAGCCTGAACATGTGGCAGGAACTGCGCGATGCCACTGTCGAGCAGCTGTTCATGAACATCTACGGTTCGCCCGTGGTGCAAGACTGGGCCGGGCTGGGCGCCAGGTCGGGCGCGCCGCGCAAGCACCCGGGCATTTCACCCGAACACCGCAGCTTCATGGACGACCGGGCCAACGAACTGCGCGCGCACATCGACCAGGGCGGCGTGCGCGAAGCCGCCATGCGCATGCTGCTGTACGTGGCCGGCGCCGAGGGCAGTTTCGACGAGCGCAGTTTCGCCATGCTGCGCAAGATGCGCGCCGATGCCGATTCGAGCCTGGCGCTGCAGGAATTCAAGGACGTGGCGCGCGAACAGGCGCTGATGATGCGGCTGGACGGCACCGCCGCGCTGCAGGCCATGCCCAAGCTGCTGCAAAATGCCTCGGCCAACGAGATCCGCACGGCCTTCGGCACCATGCGGCACGTGCTGGAAGCCACCGGCCCGCTGAACGAACGGGCCCGCAACTACCTGGAAGAAATGGAGCAGATCTTCCGCGCCGCCGCCCAAGAAGCCCTGGCACGCGAAGGCAAGGCGGAAGCGGCCCGGCCCGCGGCCCGCGAGCCGGCCGCAGCACGCAAGAGACCGGCTCCCCACAAGGCCGCCGCGCCGCGCAAGGCGGCAACCGCTCCGCGCAAGGCCGCGCCCAAAACCGCCAGGCCTGCCAGCCCGCGCAAGAAAACCTAGCGGCCGGGCGCGCGGCCGGCATCGATCGAGTACGGTGCCTTTCCCACACAGGACCAGCCATGACCGAAGTGCACGCCACGCCTCGCCCCGACCCCGCCTTGGCGGGCCCGCCCCCTGGGCGTGACGGCGGCACGCCGTACGACCGCCTGATCGCCCGCGCCCGCGAACTGCCGGCCGCCACCTGCGCAGTAGCGCACCCCTGCGATGCCACCTCGCTGGGCGCGGCGCTGGAAGCCGCCAGGCTGGGCCTGATCAAGCCGATACTGGTGGGCCCGCAGCAGAAGATCCGCGAAGTGGCCGAGCGCTGCGCCTACGACCTGACATCCACCCCCGTCATCGACGCGCCGCACAGCCATGCCGCCGCGGCGCTGGCGGTAGCTCAGGTCAGGAATGGCGACGCCAGTTTGCTCATGAAAGGCAGCCTGCACACCGACGAGCTGATGCACGAGGTGGTGGCGCGCGATACCGGCCTGCGCACCGGGCGGCGCATCAGCCACGCCTTCATCATGGACGTGCCCACTTACCCCGAACCCCTGTTCATCACCGACGCGGCCATCAACATCTTTCCCGACCTGGAAACCAAGGCCGACATCATCCGCAATGTGATCGAGCTGCACCAGGGGCTGGGCCTGGGCGCGCCCCGCGTGGCGATTCTGTCAGCCGTGGAACAAGTCATGCCGGCCATTCCCGGCACCATCGAAGCCGCCGCCCTGTGCAAAATGGCCGACCGCGGCCAGATCCTGGGTGGCGTGCTGGACGGACCGCTGGCGCTGGACAACGCCATCAACGCCGAGGCGGCGCGCACCAAAGGCATCGTGTCCCCGGTGGCGGGCCGTGCGCAAGTGCTGGTGGTACCCGACCTGGAAGCCGGCAACATGCTGGCCAAGAACCTGACCTTCCTGGCCAATGCGGAAGCAGCCGGCATCGTACTGGGCGCGCGCGTGCCCATTGTGCTGACCAGCCGCGCCGACAGCGAGCGCTCACGGCTGGCCTCGTGCGCGGTGGCCAGCATCTACGCCCACCATCGCGCGCGGCACGCGCCGCTGTAATCTCCCGGAGCCGCCGTGACCGACACCATACTCGTCATCAATGCCGGCAGTTCCAGCATCAAGTTCTATCTGTACGACATCGGCACAGGCGGCGACCTGGCCGCGCGCATGGGCGGCCAGGTCGAGGGCATAGGCACCCTGCGCCCCCGCCTGCGCGCCCGCGACGCCCAGGGCAACATCATGGCCGAGCGCGATATCGCACCCGGCCATGCGGCCGACGTGCCCAATGCGCAGGACGTGGTCGGTACCTGGCTGTCGGGGCACCTGAACGGCATGCCCGCCGCGGTGGGCCACCGGGTCGTGCACGGCGGCCCCGACCTGGACGCGCCCGTGCTCGTGGACGATCAAACACTGGAGCAACTGGCGGCGCTGAGCCCGCTGGCGCCGCTGCACCAGCCGAACAATCTGGCCGCCATACGCGTCATCCGCGAACGCCGCCCCGCTATTCCCCAGGTGGCCTGCTTCGACACGGCATTCCACCGCAGCCACGGCCCCCTGGCCGACCGCTACGCCCTGCCCGAACGGCTGTACCAGCAGGGGGTGCGGCGCTATGGTTTCCACGGCCTGTCATATGAATACATCGCCCAGCGGCTCCGGCGCGCGCTGCCGGAGATCGCCGGCGGCAAAGTGGTGGCCGCGCACCTGGGCAACGGCGTATCCGCCTGCGCCATGGTCGATGGCAAAAGCGTCGACAGCACCATGGGCTTCAGCGCGCTGGAAGGCCTGCCCATGGGCACGCGTCCGGGCAGGCTGGACGCGGGCATTGTGCTGTGGATGATGCAGCAGGGCATGGCGCACGACGACATCGCACACCTGCTGTATCACGATTGCGGCTTGAAGGGCCTGTCCGGCCTGGGCAACGATATGCGCGAACTGCAGGCCAGCGACACGCCCGGCGCCCGGCTGGCGCTGGACTATTTCGCCTGGCGCGTGGCCGAAGGCATTGCCGGGCTGGGGTGCGCCATGAACGGCATGGATGCCCTGGTATTCACCGCCGGCATCGGCGAGAACGCGCCGGCCATGCGCCAGGCCATCGCCGACCGCCTGGCCTGGCTGGGGGTTCGGCTGGACAACGAGCGCAATGCCCGCCACGGCCCGCGCATTTCCGCCGACGATAGCCAGATCGGGGTTTACGTGGTGCGCACCAACGAAGAACTGGTCATTGCCCAGCACACGCTGAATCTGGTGCGCGCACGATGACGGCCCCTGGCACTCTCCAACCCTTGGCCGGCCGGCGGGGCCTGGTCACCGGCATCGCCAACGGCCAGTCCATCGCCTGGGGCTGCGCCCGGGCATTCCGCGCGCTGGGCGCCGACCTGGCCATCACCTACCTGAACGACCGCGCCCTGCCCCACGTGCGCCCGCTGGCCGAACAGGTGCAGGCCAGCTTGCTGCTGCCGCTGGACCTGACAGCGCACGGCCAGCTCGAAGCCGTGTTCGAACGCATCGGCGCCGAATGGGGCGAGCTGGATTTCGTGCTGCATTCCATCGCCTACGCACCGCGCGACGACCTGCACGGCCGTGTCACCGATTGCTCGAAAGCCGGATTCCTGCTGGCCATGGACGTGTCGTGCTGGTCGTTCATCCGCATGGCCAAGCTGGCCGAACCGCTGATGCCGCGCGGCGGCACGCTGTTCTGCATGAGCTATTACGGCGCGCAGATGGTGGTGGAAAACTACAACATGATGGGGCCGGTCAAGGCCGCGCTGGAATCGGCCACCCGCTACCTTGCAGCCGAGCTGGGGCCACAGGGCATACGCGTACACGCGATCTCGCCTGGCCCCGTCAAGACGCGCGCGGCCAGCGGCATTGCGGGCTTCGACGCGATGCTGCACCAGGCCGAGGCCAAATCGCCCACGCGCAGCCTGGTGGACATCGACGATGTGGGCGAAGCCACCGCCTGGCTGGCTACCGATGGCGCCCGGCGCATTACCGGGCAAACGCTGTATATCGACGGCGGCTATCACATCGTCGATTGAAGGCGCCCCGGAAGCGCCACGCGGTGAACCGCCGGCACGCCGGCGGGGCAAGGCTTCAGGCGCGAATCTCGTGCGTGACGCGGCCGCTTTCGATGGCGGCCACGGCTTGTTCGGCGGTAATGAAAATGCGGTCGCGCCCGATGGTGTCGGCCAACCCGGAACGGTCCAGGGCCAGGCGGAATTCACCATGCCCACCCGCCAGCAGCATCACGGTGTCGCGCGCATCGAGTTCGCGCTTGAGCGTAAGCAGGGCATCGATGGCATCCGCATCGGCGTGGGTCATGGCCTCGGCCTCGAGCACGAACCAGTCGGCCTGCCCCGCCAGCGCCACCACGGCGCGCGCGCGGCGGCGGAAGGTATCGGCGTTGAAGAACCAGATGGACGACTCGAACAGCCAGACCACCGTGCCCGGTACAGGCGCGGCCGTGGGATTCAGGTGCAGCTTGCACAGGGCCGTGTCGCCCGGCAAGCGGCCCAGCAGGGCATCTCGCGGCGTGGCGGTTACATACATCACGTACATCAGCGTGGCGGTCACGGCCACCACCACGCCCTGCAGCACGCCGAACAGCACCACCCCCACCGCCGCCAGCATGGCGAAGGCCAGCTCGGAACGCGAAATGCGCGCCAGCGTGGCGAAAGCCCGCCAGTCGAACAGGTGCAGGGCCGCCGACAACAGAATCGCCGCCAGCGCGGCCTGCGGCAGCCAGTACAACACCGGCGTTGCCACCGCCACCACCACCGCCAGCGTCAGGGCGGCAGCCACGCCGGCCAGTTGGGTAGTGGCGCCCGCCGCCAGGCCCACCGCGGTGCGCGAATCGGCCCCCGTTACGACAAAACCCTGGAACAGGCCGGCGGCGATATTCGCTGCGCCAAACCCCAGCAGTTCGCGGTTGGGTTCCACTTCTTCCCCGCTGCGCGCGGCAAAACTGCGCGCCGTGACAATGCCGCTGGAAAAGCTGACCAGCAATACACCCGCCGACCCCAGCAGCAAGGCATTGAGATGGTCCAGTTCGGGCATGCGCGGGGCCGGCAGGCCAGCGGGAATATCGCCCACCACCGCGATGCCCAGCCCGGGAAAATCCAGCAGCCATGACAGCAGGCAGGCCAGCGCCACCAGCATGATGGCGCCCGGCCACCTGGGGCGCAGCCGCTTGGCCGCCGCCAGGAATGCGCAACACAGCATGCCAAAGATGAAGGTGGGCCAATGGGCCTGCAGCACCAGGCGGGCCAATTCGCTGAAGGGCCGCAGCAGGTCATCGGGGCGCGGGCCGGCGCCCGTGAGTGAGTGCAGCTGCGACCAGGCCAGGGTCACCGCCACGCCGGCCATATAGCCCACCAGCACGGGACGCGACAGCAGGTTGGCCAGGGTTCCCAGGCGAAACAGGCGCGCCGCCAGGCAGCCCAGGCCCACCATCAAGGCCATGGCGGCCGCCGCCGTCAGCCGCGCGTCGGGGTCGGTAATGGCCATGCCCGTCAGGGTGGCGGCGATCAGGGTGCACGTGGCCGTGTCGGGGCCCACCATCAAGGTGCGCGATGCCCCGAACAGCGCGTAGGCCAACATGCCGGCCATGGCGGCCCACAGGCCGGACGCTGGCGGCAGGCCCATCATGCTGGCGTAGGCCAGGCCGACGGGCAAGGCCACCGCGGCCACCGACAGCCCCGCCAACATGTCGCGGCGCGTCTGGGCCAGGGTCAGGCCGCGCCATTTGTCCAGGACGGATAAGAAAGACAGTTGCATCGCGGGCCGTATCGGGGGGCGCCAATGAAGACAGGCCGCGCCAGGCTGCGGATGGGCCGCCGCGGGTCTTGCGATAGTAGCGCAGCCAGATGGCGAGTGATCTCGGGTATCTGGCACCCGCCGGGTGCCAGATACCCATGGCACTACCTTAAACCGCCGCGGCGAGCTTTCGCGGGCACTACCAGGTGTCCGGCTCCCGTCAGGGTGCCGGACACCGTCCAACCGAGACTATCGCGGCACATGACGGTGTCTGGCACCCTGCGGGAGCCAGACACCCGACAACACACCGGGTGCCTGGCACCGGCCTGCGCCCGGTCAGGCCGCGCGTTCTTCCAGGATGGCCACGGCCGGCAGCGACTTGCCTTCCAGGAATTCCAGGAATGCGCCGCCGCCGGTGGAGATGTAGCCCACCTTGTCGGCAATGCCGTACTTGGCGATGGCCGCCAGGGTATCGCCGCCGCCCGCGATGGAAAACGCGGGCGATTCGGCAATGGCCTTGGACAAGACTTCGGTGCCGTTCGCGAAGGCATCGAACTCGAACACGCCCACCGGGCCGTTCCAGACAATGGTGCCGGCCTGCGCCAGGATGCCGGCCAGCCGCTGCGCGGTTTGCGGGCCGATGTCCAGGATGAGGTCGTCGTCGGCCACGGCATCGGCCGCCTTGACGGTGGCTTCGGCATCGGCCGCGAACGACTTGGCGCACACCACGTCGGTGGGAATGGGCACTTCGGCGCCGCGCTTTTTCATCAGGTCGATGACGGCGCGGGCCTGGTCGATCTGGTCGGGCTCGGCCAGCGATTTGCCGATGGACAGGCCGGCGGCCAGCATGAAGGTGTTGGCAATGCCGCCCCCCACCACCAGCTGGTCGACCTTGTCGGCCAGCGATTGCAGGATGGACAGCTTGGTGGACACCTTCGAGCCGCCCACGATGGCCACCAGCGGGCGCTTGGGTTCGTGCAAGGCACGGCCCAGGGCCTGCAGTTCGGCTTCCAGCAGCGGGCCTGCGCAAGCCACCGGCGCGTAACGGGCGATGCCGTGCGTGGTGGCTTCGGCGCGATGCGCGGTGCCGAAGGCATCGTTGACGTACACGTCGCACAGTGCCGCCATCTTGCGCGACAGGGCCTCGTCGTTTTTCTTCTCGCCGGGGTTGACGCGGCAGTTTTCCAGCAACAGGACTTGGCCTGGATCGATGTTCACGCCATCGGTCCAGTCTTTGACCAGTTGCACGGGCATGCCCAGCAGTTGCGACAGGCGCCGGCCCACGGGGGCCAGCGAGTCGGCGTCGGTCAGCACGCCCTCGGTGGGGCGGCCCAGGTGCGAGGTCACCATGACGGCGGCGCCGCCATCGAGCGCCAGGCGGATGCCTGGCACCGATGCGCGGATGCGCGTGTCTTCGCTGATCTGGCCGGCATCGTCGAACGGCACGTTCAGGTCGGCGCGGATGAAGACGCGCTTGCCGTGCAGTTCGCCCGCCTTGGCCAGCGCGGACAGGGTGTTGACCTTGGCCATGCTGCTTACTTGGCCGACATCAGCGCGACGGTGGTGTCGAGCATGCGGTTCGAGAAGCCCCATTCGTTGTCGTACCAGGACGACACCTTCACCAGGTTGCCCGACACCTTGGTCAGCGTGGAATCGAAGGTGCTGGAAGCCGGGTTGTGGTTGAAGTCGACCGACACCAGGGGTTCGGTGTTGTAGTCCAGGATGCCCTTCAGTTCGCCATCGGCGGCGGCCTTCAGGATGCCATTGACTTCTTCGACGGTGGTTTCGCGCTTGGCCACGAACGACAGGTCGACCAGCGACACGTTGATGGTGGGCACGCGGATGGCGAAGCCATCGAGCTTGCCGTTCAGTTCGGGCAGCACCAGGCCCACCGCGGCGGCCGCGCCGGTCTTGGTGGGGATCATGCTCATGGTGGCCGAACGGGCGCGGCGCAGGTCTTCGTGGTAGACGTCGGTCAGGACCTGGTCATTGGTGTAGGCATGCACGGTGGTCATCAGGCCGGTTTCCAGGCCCAGCTTGTCGTGCAGCGGCTTGACCAGCGGGGCCAGGCAGTTGGTGGTGCACGAAGCGTTCGAGATGACGGTGTCGGACGCCTTCAGCACGGTGTGGTTCACGCCGTACACGATGGTGGCGTCGACATCCTTGCCGCCGGGGGCCGAGATGATGACCTTCTTGGCGCCACCCTTGATGTGGGCGCCGGCCTTTTCCTTCGAGGTGAAGAAGCCGGTGCATTCCAGCACCACGTCGACCTTCAGTTCGCCCCAGGGCAGTTCGGCCGGGTTGCGGTTGGCCAGCACGCGGATCTTGTCGCCATTGACCACCATGTAGTCGCCATCGACCTCGACGGTGCCCGGGAACTTGCCGTGGGCGGTGTCGTAGCGCGTGAGATGGGCGTTGGTCTTGGGATCGCCCAGATCGTTGATGGCAACGATTTCGATGTCGTGCTTCTTGCCTGCCTCGTAGTGGGCACGCAGAATGTTGCGGCCGATGCGGCCGTACCCGTTGATGGCGACGCGGATGGTCATGACTAGAGCTCCTTTTACAAAACTTGCTTGACGGCCTCGGCCACCTTGTCGGCGGTCAGACCGAAGAACTTGAACAAGGCTCCGGCGGGCGCGGATTCACCGTAGCGGTCGATGCCGACCACGGCGCCTTCCAGCCCCACGTACTTGTGCCACAAGGCCGTGGTGCCCGCCTCGACGGCCACGCGCGGCAAGCCGGGCGGCAGCACGGCGCGCTTCCAGTCGGCGTCCTGGCGGTCGAACACGTCGGTGCTGGGCATGGACACCACCCGCACGGCAATGCCCTGCCCGGCCAGCTGTTCTTGCGCGGCCAGCGCGATGGCGACTTCGGAACCCGTGGCGATGATAACGGCTTGGGCGCCCTGGGCGTCTCGCAGAACGTAACCGCCGCGGACAATGGCTTTCAGGGTGTCAGCGTCGCGCGCCACGAACGGCAGGTTCTGGCGCGACAACAGCAGCGCCGTGGGGCCGCCGTCGTGCACGTCCATGCCGATGCTGGCGGGCCGGGTGACGGCCGCGCCCCAGGCCACCGCGGTTTCGGCGGTGTCGCAAGGACGCCAGACCGACAGATTGGGAATCAGGCGCAGGCTGGCGGCGTGCTCGATGGACTGGTGCGTGGGGCCGTCTTCGCCCAGGCCGATGGAATCGTGCGTGAACACGTGCACCACGCGCTGCTTCATCAGCGCCGCCATGCGGATGGCGTTGCGGGAATAGTCGGAGAACGTCAGGAAGGTGCCGCCGAAGGGCAGGTAGCCGCCGTGCAGGGCAATGCCGTTCATGACGGCGGCCATGCCGAACTCGCGCACGCCGTAGTTGATGTGGCGGCCGAACTGGACGCCGTTGTCGCCGGCGCGCACGGGCGCCACGCCCTTCCAGTCGGTGTAGTTGGAGCCGGTAAGGTCGGCCGAGCCGCCCAGCAGTTCGGGCAGCGCCTGTGCCAGCTCGGCAATGGCGAATTGCGAGGCCTTGCGCGTGGCCACGGTTTCGGCCTTCTGGTCGGTGCCTTGCACAAACGCTTGCAACTTGTCGGCGAAGCCCGCGGGCAGTTCACCGTTCATGCGGCGGGTGAATTCCGCGGCTTCGGCGGGATATTGGGCGGCATAGGCATCGAAGCCGGTTTGCCAGGCGGCCTGGAACTCGGCACCGGCCTTGCGACTGTCCCAGCCTTCGCGCACGGCCTGCGGAATTTCGAACGGCGCGGCCGTCCAGCCCAGCGCCACGCGCGTGGCGGCGATTTCTTCGGCGCCCAGCGGCGCGCCGTGCACATTGTGCGTGCCGGCCATGGTGGGCGAGCCCTTGCCGATGATGGTGCGGCAGACGATCAGGGTGGGCTTCTCGGACTGGGCGCGCGCGGCCTTGATGGCGGCGTCGACCGCCGCCACGTCGTGGCCATCGACGCCGCGGATGACGTTCCAGCCATAGCCTTCGAAACGGGTGGCGGTGTCGTCGCCGAACCAGTGTTCGACATGGCCGTCGATGGAGATGCCGTTGTCGTCGTACAGTACCACCAGCTTGGACAGCTTCAGCGTGCCGGCCAGCGAGCAGGCTTCGTGCGAGATGCCTTCCATCAGGCAGCCGTCGCCCGTGAAGGCGTAGGTGTGGTGGTCGACGATGGACAGGCCTGGCTTGTTGAATTCGGCGGCCAGCAGGGCCTCGGCCAGCGCCATGCCCACGGCATTGGCCAGGCCCTGGCCCAGCGGGCCGGTGGTGGTTTCCACGCCCGGGGTGATGCCGACTTCGGGGTGGCCCGGCGTGCGCGAGTGCAACTGGCGGAACTGCTTGATCTCTTCGATGGGCAGGTCGTAGCCGCTGAGGTGCAGCAGCGCGTAGACCAGCATGGAGCCGTGGCCGTTGGACAGCACGAAGCGGTCGCGGTTGGCCCAGGCCGGGTCGGCCGGGTTGTGGCGCAGATTGCCCAGCCACAGCGCCTGCGCGATTTCCGCCATGCCCATCGGGGCGCCGGGGTGTCCCGAATTTGCTTGCTGGACGGCGTCCATCGCAAGGACGCGGATGGCATCCGCCAGGGCTAGGGGTTGGGCGGTGGGTAGGCTCATGCGGAAAAGGCTCGTAGGCTCTGGGCGCGCCGAAAAACGGGGCCAGGTAGGAGGGTTTGCGAAGCTCATCATTTTAGCATCCGGGCGCCCCCCTTTCCCGGGCGGGCGAGGGGCCGGCGCCCGGGCCTCGGACGGCAGTGGTAGGCTACGCGCTTGAATGGTTTCCGGCGCCCGCGGCGCCCTGCTCATCCGCCATGCCCCTGCCGCGCTTTTTCTGCGACACGCCGCTGTCCGCCGGCGCCCGCCTGCCCTTGCCCGACACCCTGGCGCACCACGCGGTGCGCGTGCTGCGCCTGCGCGACGGCGCCGCCATCGTGCTGTTCAACGGCCAGGGCGGCGAATACGCCGCCACACTGGAAATCGACGGCAAGTCCGCCTGGGCCCAGTTGGGGGCCCACGATCCGCGCGAGGCCGAGCTGGCGGGACACCTTACCCTGGTGCAGGGCCTGCCGTCCGGCGACAAAATGGACTGGGTGGTGGAAAAGGCCGTCGAGCTGGGCGCGCGGCGGGTCGTGCCCATCCAGGCCCAGCGCAGCGTGCTGCAACTGAGCGGCGCGCGGCTGGACAAACGCGTGGCGCACTGGGCACGCATCGCCCTGGCCGCCTCGGAACAATGCGGGCGCAATCAACTGATGCGGGTAGACGCGCCCATGCCCCTGGCCGCCTGGCTGGAACAGCCCGCCGACGGCCTACGGCTGCTTTGCCACCCCGAAGCCGGACCCAGCCTGGCCGACGCGCTGTCCGCCCAGCCGGGCCTGCGGCGCCTGTGCCTGCTGGTGGGGCCCGAAGGGGGATGGTCGGACGCCGAACTGGCCCTGGCCGCCCGCCACGGCGTGCAGGCCGTACGCTACGGGCCGCGCATCTTGCGCACCGAAACCGCCGGCCTGGCCCTCATGGCCTCGGCCACGGCCTTGCTGGAATGGCAGGAATAGGCGGATAGAAGCCGGCAGCCATGGCGCTACCCCGCGCCGCGGCGATTGTTCACGGATGTTGCCGGATGTCCGGATCCGAGGCGTTTGCGGATGTTGCCAGGTGTCCGGCTCCGGAAGGTGCCGGACACCGTTGTGGGCCACGACGGCCTCAGCTGGACGGTGTCCGGCACCCTGACGGGAGCCGGACACCCGACGACACTCGCCACGACGGCCAAGACATAGAAGCCAGCCCCCTCGGGCCGATGTTCGCGGATGTGGCCGGGTGTCCGGCTCCGGAAGGTGCCGGACACCGTTGTGGGCCACGACGGTCTCAGTAGAACGGTGTCCGCAACCAAGAAGCACAGCCCGAAAAGGAAGCACAGCCCGGAGCGTACCGCCACCCGAATGGCCATGACAGGCGTGCAGGGCGCCTGTCATGGCCGGCCCCGCACGATTTTCTTCTTTCACATTGCGCGGCGCGAGCATGCCAAGCACTCTGCCCGCCCCGGCTACGCCCCGATATTGAACCGACGCGAGCCGTCGCGGGCCGGCGTGGCTGGCCCCCCGCCACCCTGGGGCGAGCCCCGCCTACCCTTCCCCGTAGGGCGCGGCGGCCACGCCGGGTTCGGGATCGGGATGCTTGCCGGCGTGTTCGATCACGAAAGTGAACACCCGGCCGTTTTCGCGGGCGAATTCGGCGGCGTCGCCGCACACCGTTTCGATCTGGGCGGAATCTTCTTCCAGCGCGGGATCGCCCGAATGCAGCTTGTACAGCCACAGCACCACGCCGGTTTTCTGGTCGAGCACGGTGTCGCACAGGCAGTCGTACAGGGCGTCGAGATTGCCGCCGAAGTACTCGGGAAAATCCACCGCCTTGGCAATGGCGCGCAGCACGGCCGAGCGGCTGCGCGCCCGGTCGCAATCGGCCACCATCAGTGCCAGCCCGAGTTCGTGCGCAGCCTCAACCACGGCCTGTTTCTGCAAGCCGTCATGATCGATCGCACCGCCGCGGCTGAGTTGTCGCTGCAGCGTAGACTGGCCATTACGCGTCATGCCTGGCCCTCCTTGAAAAAGCCAACCACGTCTTCGATACGCCGCATCGTATCGGCATAACCTAGTTCGATCAATCGCCGTGTGTAAGCGCTTTCAAACAGCAGATACGACATCAGCGCGCCGCCACCCGAGCGGTCAGGATCGGACGATACACCGAGTACGCGAAAAAGGGTACGGGCCTCGACAGGCATTTCTTTCAGATAGTCGAGGGCCAGCAAATCCAGCGACTGGCTGGGCGTGATCGTCAGGACGTTCACCTGCCGGACGCCCACCCCCGTGGCCGACTCGTACGAGGCATGGCCGACCAGGTCATTGATGCGCTCCAGCCGCTCGACATCCATCGACAGGCCATCCAGGAAAATACTGGACAGCACGTGCCCGCCCACCTGCGCCAGGCTGGGATACGGCGGCGCGGCCTCGCGCTTTTCGGGATGGGTGTCGTCACGGTAGCCGGTGCCGATGACCAGCACGCGCTCGGCTCCCAGGTGGATGGCCGGGCTGATGGGGGCCAGTTGCCGCATCGAGCCGTCGCCGCACCATTCCGTCTGGCCGTGCACATCCACCGCCTGGGCGGGAAACACGAAAGGGATGGACGACGAGGCCATCAGGTGCTCTACGCCGATGCGCGCCGGTATCGCGCGCCGCAGCGAACGCCGCCAGGGGTCGATGAGATGGTTCGACTGGTAGAACGTCAGGTGCTCGCCGCTGGTGAACCCCGACGCCGTGATGGCCAGCGACGACAGCGCATCGCCCTGCAGGTTGCGTTGCAGGTGTTTGAAATCCAGCACCCGCGTCAGCAGGTCGGCCAGGGGCCGGTTGTCCAGCAGCGACTGGGGCCGCTTGCGCGTCAGGCCCGAATACATCCACCCCAGGGCCAGCAGGCCCAGCCAGCGCACCCCGGTCTTGATAAGGCCGGGCGCGTCGGCGCGGTAGACCATGTCGGTGTGCAGCGATTCCCACAGGCGCTGGATGCGCCTGGCGGCCAGGTGCGGGCGGTCGGCGCGGCAGGCCAGGGCCGCGGCGTTGATGGCGCCCGCCGAGGTGCCGCAAATAATGGGAAAGGGGTTCCGGAAATCCGGCCGGCCGGCCGGATCCAGAATATGGAAAATAGCGCTCAGCACCCCCACCTGGTAGGCGGCGCGCGCGCCGCCACCGGTAAGCACCAGCCCCGTCAGCGCGGGCCTGGAGAGATCGCGCCCGGTGCTATCTGGGGACGTTGGCATCGACGACGACCAGGGCGGTCATGTTGACGATGCGGCGGACAGTGGAGCTGGACGTCAGGATGTGCACCGGCGCATTAGCGCCCAGCAAGAACGGGCCTACCGCCACATTGCCGCCGGCGGCGGTCTTGAGCAGGTTATAGGCGATGTTGCCCGAATCGACGTTGGGGCAAACCAGCAGGTTGGCTTCGCCCTTCAGCGTCGACGAGGGCAGGATGCGCAGGCGCAGCGCTTCGTCCAGCGCGCAATCGCCATGCATTTCGCCATCGATTTCCAGTTCGGGCGCCGCGGCGCGCACCAGGTCCAGCGCTTCGCGCATCTTGGCGCCCGACGACGAACTGCCGGTGCCGAAGTTGGAACGCGACAGCAGCGCGATCTTCGGAGCCAGGTTCAGGCGCGACATTTCCTCGGCCGCCGCGATGGTGAATTCGGCGATCTGCTCGGCGGTGGGGTCGTCGTTGACATGGGTGTCCACCAGTGCCACCGTGCGCTCGTTCAGCAGCAGCACGTTCATGGCGGCATACACCTTGGCGCCGGGGCGCTGGCCGATGACCTGGTCGACGAAACGCAGGTGCTCGGCATACGCGCTGACCGTGCCGCAGATCATGCCGTCGGCATCGCCCAGATGCACCATCATGGCGCCGATCAGCGTCAGGCGGCGGCGCATTTCGACGCGCGCCATTTCCTTGGTGATGCCGCGGCGGCACATCATTTCCCAGTACGTGGTCCAGTAGCGGTGGAAGCGCTCGTCGTACTCGGGGTTGGTGACCTCGACGTCTTCGCCCAGGCGCAGGCGCAGGCCGTACTTTTCGATGCGGGCGGCCAGCACGGCGGGACGGCCCACCAGGATGGGCTTGGCCAGGCCTTCGTCCACCACTACCTGCACGGCTCGCAGCACGCGCTCGTCTTCGCCTTCGGTGAACACCACGCGCGCCTTGCCGCCTTCGCGCACGAAGCTCTTGGCGGCCGAATACAGCGGCTTCATGAAGGCGCCGGAGTGGTACACGAACTGCTGCAGCTGTTCGGTGTAGGCCTGCAGGTCCGCCAGCGGCCGGGTGGCCACGCCGCCGTCCATGGCCGCCTTGGCCACGGCCGGCGCAATGCGGGTGATCAGGCGCGGATCGAAGGGCTTGGGAATCAGGTATTCGGGCCCGAAGCTGATGTCGTAGGTACCATAAGCGGCCGCCACGACCTCATTCTGTTCTTCCTGGGCCAGCTTGGCGATGGCGTGCACGGCCGCCATTTCCATTTCGCGCGTGATGGTGGTGGCGCCCACGTCCAGCGCGCCGCGGAAAATGTACGGGAAGCACAGGACGTTGTTGACCTGGTTGGGGTAATCGGAACGCCCGGTGGCCATGACCACGTCGCCGCGCACGGCGTGTGCGTCTTCGGGCAGGATTTCCGGGTTGGGGTTGGCCAGCGCCAGGATCACCGGGCGGTCGGCCATGGACGCGACCATCTCGGGCTTGAGCACCCCGCCCGCCGACAGGCCCAGGAACACGTCGGCGCCCTGGATCACTTCGGCCAGCTTGCGCATATCGGTTTTCTGGGCAAAGCGCGCCTTGTCCGGGTCCATCAGGACGGTGCGGCCTTCGTACACCACGCCTTCGATGTCGGTGACCCAGATGTTTTCCACGGGCACGCCCAGGTCCACGATCAAGTCCAGGCAGGCCAGGGCCGCGGCGCCCGCGCCGGACGTCACCACCTTGACTTTGTCGATGGGCTTGCCCACCACTTTCAGGCCGTTGATGAAGGCCGCCGACACACAGATGGCGGTGCCATGCTGGTCGTCGTGGAACACCGGGATCTTCATGCGCTCGCGCAGCTTGCGCTCGACGGTAAAGCACTCGGGCGCCTTGATGTCTTCCAGGTTGATGCCGCCGAAGGTGGGTTCCAGGCCGGCGATGATGTCGACCAGCTTGTCGGGATCGCTTTCGTTGATCTCGATATCGAACACATCCAGGCCGGCGAACTTCTTGAACAGCACCGCCTTGCCTTCCATGACCGGCTTGGACGCCAGCGCGCCGATATTGCCCAGGCCCAGCACCGCGCTGCCGTTGGTGATGACGCCCACCAGGTTGCCGCGCGCCGTGTAGCGCACCGCGTTGCCGGGATCGCTGACGATTTCCTCGCAGGCGGCGGCTACGCCCGGCGAGTAGGCCAGTGCCAGGTCACGCTGATTGGACAACTGCTTTGTCGGGGTGACAGAGATTTTGCCGGGGCGGCCGGACTCGTGGTATTCAAGTGCGGCTTTGCGAAAGTTGGCGTCCATAAGGCAGGGCTACTCGAGTAGGTACACGAAAGTGGGGCATTCTAGCTTAGCGCGGCGCCTATCTTACTCCCCGCTTACTTACCGGGCCGTGGCAGCCGGGCGAGGGGGTCAGGGCGCATATAGGTCGATGGGGTCGAAAGCGTCTTTCATGCGCACTTCCAGCCGCCGCGTGGACGTCGTGGCCGTGATCGACGACGGCATCGGCACGCCGAGCCTGGAACACCTCAAGGGGGTGGGCTGAGGTGGGCGTCGCACGGAGCTACTGCGTGGCCCTGCTGGGCTTGAATGGCTACATCGTCGAAGTCGAGGCGGACATTGGGCAGACCTTGCCGAACTTCCTCATCCTTGGCCTGCCGGACGCCGCCCTGTGCCGCCTGCGCGGCCACCGCATGGCCATGGTGTTCCAGGAGCCGATGACCGCCCTCAACCCCGTGCACCCCATCGGCCGGCAG
>NZ_JAJMLX010000058.1 GCF_020991325.1 Bordetella petrii
CCGCGCCGCGCGTACTCGCGGCAGGCGGCGCCATGCGCGCGAGCCTGCGCAGCGCCGTCCAGCTGTGTGAAATGCCGGGCCAGCAAAGGTTTCAAGGGAGGCAGAATACGCCATTGCGTGGCGCCCCGCGGGCTCATGTCGTTGGCCACGAAACCCGTGCGGACGCGCCATCGTTCCAGCATGGCCACGCCGTCGTGCATGGCCATGGTGCAAATCGCCGAACAGAATTCGGCATCGATGCCGTCCAGCAGGGACAGCCGCGCCAGTTGCCGCACTTCGTCGGCGTCGGCCAGCCCATCCAGCACGTCGCGCTGTAAATGCGCCCAGGCGGCGTCCGGCAGTTGGACAGGCGCCTGTTGCGCGGCGCCCTCGCCTTGCTGGTGCTGGCGCAGCAGGAAATGCAGTCCGGCGCACCATCCGCCGCTGGCCGCGTGCCAGTCCGCGCACAGCGCATCGGGAATGGCGGGCGATTGCTGGCGCGCCCACTGCTGGGTGTCTTCCAGTGTCCAGTGCAGGTCGCCTGCGTCCAGTTCCAACACGCCGCCATAGGCGCGCAGGCGGCCAAGAAACAGGGGCGGTGGTTCGCGCCCGGCGAATACGCACTGCAGGCCCGCGGGACAATAGTCCAGCAAGGGCTGCAGCGTGCGCAGTTCGCGGGCATGCCCCAGGGTATGCAGTTCGTCGAAGATCAGCACGATCTGCTTGCGCGACGACGACAGGGCGCGCACCAAGGCCACCGACAGGTACGAAATGGCCTGGCCCGGGTCATCGGGAAACGGCACCGGCAAGGACGACGCAATGGCCGGATCCAGTTCCAGGCAGCGGCGCAGCAGCGACGACACCAGTCCCAACTGGCCCGGCCCGGCCTGCCCCACCCGGATGACCGGGATGCCCTGGCTGTCCAGGCGCGCAGCCCAGCTTTGCAGCAGCAGGGTCTTGCCGCTGCCGGCGGGGCCGGTCAGGACGATGCAGCGCCTGCCCTGGGCATGGCCCAGAGTATCGACCAATCGGCGGGGCGACTGGGACACGCCCATGGCAGGCAACGGCGCGGTAAGCGGCGCCGTGCCGCTGGCGGAAGCATTCGGAATCGGGGGCATGCTCGCATCGGGAAACGCCCGCTGGCGGCCTGCCGCGCAGGCCCCGGGGCGGCTCCATGATAGGAGCCCGTGTCGAAACCCGTCAAATAGGCGCTGCGGCGGCGCCTCAGGCTTCCGGCAGGGGCCGGAAGTATTCGTCGTAGGCGTCCAGCGAGGGAAAGCGCAGCGTGGGGCGGGCGTCCAGGCCGGCCATGTCGGCGTCCAGGGCAGCCAGCATTTGCGCGCGCGCTTCGGCGCTGACATAGGGCACGTGGTAGGCGATGAAGGGCTGGTACACCTGGTAGCCCACGTAGCCCAGCGTGCCCTGCAGGATGTGGCGCAGCATGCCGCCGGCCAGTTCGCCGTGGATGGCGTCCTGGCCGAACATGTGCTCGCGCCCGCCCAGCGACGTGAGCACCAGCGCGCGCTTGCCCGCCATGCCGGCGCGGTCATACACGCGGCGGCCGCCGTAGAAAGTGCCCGACAAGAACACGCGGTCGACCCAGCCCTTCATCATGGCCGGCATCGAGAACCAGAACACCGGAAACGCCAGGATGAGCAGGTCGGCATCCAGCACCGCCTGGACTTCTTCGACGATGTCGGGCGCCAGCGTGCCGCCGGACCAGGCATGGCGCTGTTCCAGCGAATACACCAGGTGGGCGGGATCCTGGCGTTGCGCGAAGTCGGCGGCGCTGGCAACGGGGTTGAAGCCCTTGGCGTACAAGTCCGAGAACGTCACGCGCCACCCGGCGCTTTCCAGGGCGCGGCGCGCGTGTCCGGCCATGGCATTGACGAAAGACCCGGGCTCGGGATGGGCGTAAACGATATGGGCCGTGCGCATGCTGCTTCAGTTCCGCGTATGGGGTTTGCCGCGCCTGATGATGGCGTGGTTGATCGCGTCGATTTCCTCGTCGATGCGATGCCGTATGTCGTACTGGGGCGCCAGCCAGTCCTTGATCTGGCCGTAGGTGACGCTGGATTTCGTGGCCAGCATGCGGGCGCGCTCCGCGGCAGCTTCCAGAAGCTGGCCAGGCTCGGCAAGTTCGGTCAGCCAGCCCCAGTCGAACGCGGTCTGCCCATCGATGGGCTGGCCCGACAGCAACAGGCGCCTGGCGCGCGCCAGGCCGATGCATTGGGCCAGCAGCAGGCTGCTGCCCGCCTCGGGAGCGATTTCGCGGTCGATGAACGGCAGGCACAGTTGGGCATCCGGCGCGGCCACCGTCCAGTCGGCATGCAGCAGCAGCGTGGCGCCTATGCCCACCGCCCAACCCTGCACCGCCACGACCAGCGGCTTGCGCAGCGCCGCCAGGGCGTGCAGGAAGCGCGGCACCGGATCATGGGCGTTCTGCGGCCAGGCCGCGAAGGCCTGCAGGTCATGGCCGGCGCAGAAGTGTTCGCCCTCCCCCGCCAGCAGCACGCCGCCCACGTCCGGGGCCTGCTCGGCGCGCAGCAGAATATCGGCCAGCTGCTGGAACATCTGCATGTCCAGCGCATTGCGCTTGGCGGGCCGGTTGATGGTCACGCGCAGCACGTCGCCGTCCCGCGCTTCGATAATGGTTTGTGTCATGCCGCTGCCTCAGATGACGCCATCGCGCCGCAACACGTCGATTTCGGCCGGGCTCATGCCCAGGCGATCGGCCAGCAGGTGCTGGTTATCGTCGCCCATTTCTCCGCCAGCGCGCGCAAGATGGCATTCGTCGTGCCGGAAACGCGGCACCACCCCGGGCACGCGCAAATCGCCGAAATCGTGGTCGTCCACGGTGGCCAGGAACCCGCGCGCCTGTATCTGCGGATCTTCCACGATCTGCCGCGCCGAGTAAACCGGCGCTACCGTGCCTTCATGCAGGGTGAAGCGCCGCAGGATTTCTTCCAGGTCAGTCGCCTTGAACCAGTCGCTGAAGACCTGGTTGATTTCTTTCGCGTGCACGCAGCGGTTGCGGTTGCCCTGGAAGCGGCTGTCGGACAGCAGGTCTTCGCGGCCGATGGCTTTGCAGTTGGCCAGGAACAGCGCGTCGGTGCTGCCCGACAGCGACACCCATTGGCGGTCGCGGGTCTGGTACACGCCGGTGGGCGCGGCGTACTGGCTGACGTTGCCCGAACGTTCCTGGGACTTGCCCAGCAGGTCATGCTGGGACGGCAGGAAATCCAGCAGCTTGATGGTGGCTTCGGTCAGCGACAAGTCGATCTCCTCGCCAGGCGCATCGGGGTTGGCCGCGCGCTTCCACAAGGCCGCCATCACTCCCAGGGCGCCGAACAGGCCGCCGATGGAGTCGCCGATGGGAAAGCCCACGTGCATGGGTGCGCCGTCGGGTTCGCCGGTAATGTAGGTCATGCCGCCCATGGCCTCGAAAATGCGCGCGAAGCCCGGCCGGCCCGCATAGGGCCCGGTCTGCCCGAAGGCCGTGGCGCGCAGCACCACCAGGCGCGGCTGCTCGCGCCACAGCGTGGGAATGTCCAACCCCCATTTTTCCAGCGTGCCGGGGCGGAAATTCTCGATCAGCACGTCGCAATCGCGCAGCAGGCGCTTGAACACTTCCTGGCCTTGCGGCTTGCGCAAATCCAGCGACAGCAGTCGCTTGTCGCGATTGACCACCTTCCACCACAGCGATTTTCCATCCTTGAACGGCGGAAAATTGCGCAGGCCATCGCCCACCTTGGGCAGTTCTATCTTGATGACCTCGGCCCCATAGTCCGACAGCAATGCCGCCGCCGATGGCGCGGCCACGATAGTAGCCAGATCGATCACTTTCAGGCCCGCGAGCGGACCTTTGCGTTGCGCCGTTGTCACTGCCTACCTCTCTGTGTGCGGTTGATGCGTTCCCGATGGCGCCTGCCGGACCAGGGCGCCGGCTGGCCGCTGCCGTCGCGTTCCCAGTCATACAGCGCCGGCTGCTTGGCCAGGAAGGCCGCCACGGCCTGCTGGTGATAGTCGGTGGACATGGCCACCGCCTGGGCATAGGCTTCGGCCGAGCCCAGTGACGCGTAGTCGCTTTCCAGGCTCTGGTTCAGCAATTGCTTGGTCATGCCCATGGCAGTGCCCGAGGCCTTGCCTAGCGCCGCCGCCATGGCGCGCGCGCGCGGCAGCAGCGCCTGCGGATCCAGCACTTCGCGCACCAGGCCCATGCGCAAGGCCTCCTGGGCGTCCAGGGACCGCCCCGTCAGCATCAGGTCGCGCGCCGCGGCAATGCCCACCAGGCGCGGCAGCAAATGAATCGAGCCGAAATCCGGCGTCAAGCCCAGGCGGGCGAACGACATGCAGAAGCTGGCGCGCGCCGATGCCAGGATGAAGTCCGCATGCAGGGCCAGGCTGAAGCCCCCGCCAAACGCCGCGCCATCCACG
The DNA here is from genome assembly GCF_020991325.1 of Bordetella petrii. Classification (GTDB taxonomy): domain Bacteria; phylum Pseudomonadota; class Gammaproteobacteria; order Burkholderiales; family Burkholderiaceae_B; genus Bordetella_A; species Bordetella_A petrii_E. Next base: position 4,417 of record NZ_JAJMLX010000058.1, read on the forward strand.
GCCGCCACCACCACCGCGTCCAGTTCGCGCAAACGCCGCAGCCAGGCATTGGCTTCGGCCAGCCGGGCGCGCGTGGCGTCGGGCGCGCGCGCGCTGGCATCGCCGGCCTGCAACCGGGCCTGCATTTCCTTGATGTTGCCTCCGGCGCAAAAACTGCCGCCCGACCCGGTGATCAGCAAGACCTTGATGCCTCGGTCCTGCTCGACGGCGTCCAGCATTTCCTGGTAATCGTGGCGCAGTTCCATGGACAAGGGGTTGCGCGATTCGGGGCGCTGATGCGTGAACTCGGCCACGCCGCCGCGCACGCATAATTGCGAGGCTCGCAGGGTCAGGGTGGATTCCATGGCGGCTTCAGCTCTTGATGGAAATATCCAGGTCGCGCACCAGCTTGGCGATGCGCTCGCGCTGGGTGCCGAAGTATTGCGCCGCCTGCGCCGAATCCATGTAGTCCGCCTCGATGCCCAGCCCGCGCAGCGCTTCCTGCACGTCGGGCAGATCCAGCGCGGACTTCAAGTGCCGGCCCAGCGTATCCACCACGTCCGCCGGCGTGCCCTGCGGGGCGATCATCATGAACCAGGGGGCCAGGCCTTCCACCTCGGTGGCCACGCCCAGTTCGCGGCCGGTGGGCACGTCGGGGCGCAGCTGCGAACGCCGCGGCTCGGTCACCATCAACAGGCGCACCGCCCCGCGTTCCAGCATGGCGCGCGCGCCGGCGTATTCCAGCATGCCGAAATCCACTTCGCCCGCCCCCAGCGCCACGGACATCGGGCCGCCGCCCTTGTACGCGACCGGCACGATCTTGATGCCGGCGGCGTGCGCCAGCGCCATGCCGGTCAGATGCGGGTTGCTGCCCACGCCCTGGTGCGCGAAGGTCAGGTTGCCCTGCTTCTTGCCGTACTCGACGAACTCGGCGTAGTTCTTTACAGGCAGGGAATCGCGCACCACCAGGTACATGGGCGCGCGGCCCAGCATGGCGACGGGCGTGAAGTCCTGGCCGGGCGCGAAGGTCACGCCGTCGAACAGCAAGGGAAAGGCCGTGGTCACCGCCGTGGCAAAGCCCAGCACATAGCCGTCGGGCTTGGCGTTGCGCACGTGGTCCATGCCGATGCGCGTGGCCGCGCCCGGCTTGTTTTCCACAATGAACTGCTGGCCCAGGGCATCGCCAAGCTTGCGCGCGATGACCCGGGCGAATGCGTCGGTGGCCGCTCCGGCGGCGAAGCCGACCACGATGCGTACCGGCTGCCGGGGATAACCCTGCCCGGCCCACGCCACGGCGGGCGCCAGCCCCGCCATGCCGGCCCCCGCAGCCAGCATGGCCAGCAGCGTGTTCCTGCGGCCGGGGCTGACGGCCGGGCCTGCATCTACCCGCTTGGTGCTCATAATGTCTCTCCTCCGTGGGCGGGGGCATTCGAGCCCCTCTGCCGGACATTATGTGCACCAGCGGCCATCCCCCACCCACCCATATTGGGGGGTGGGGGACACCGTCCTACCGAGACTGCCGCGGCACGCAACGGTGTCTGGCACCCTGGCGGGAGCCAGACACCCGGCACGAGGGTGGGCCAATCACACGCCTATGGTGTACCCGCCGTTCACCGACAGGTGCTGGCCCGTCACGTACGAGGCCGCGTCCGACAACAGGAAGCACACGGGCCGCGCCACTTCGTCGGCTTCACCCCAGCGGCCCAGGGGAATCTGCTTCAGGTAGGTATCGCGGAACTTCTCGCCCCGTATGGTTTCGGTCATGGGGGTTTCCACCACGCCGAAGCCCACCGTATTGACGCGGATGCCGTACTTGGCCCATTCGCGCGCCGCGCACATGGTCAGGCCCAGCACGCCGGCCTTGGCCGCGCCGTAGTTGACCTGGCCGATGGTGCCGCGCCGGCCCGCGTCGGACGAGATGTTCACGATAGAGCCGGAGCCGTCTTCCCCTGCCTTGGCGCGCTCCAGCAGATGGCGGCCCAGGGCCTGCAGGAAGTAGAACGAGCCCGACAGGTGTACGTCGATGACCTGCTGCCAGTCCGCCTGCGACATCTTGTCTATCATGGCGGTGCGCGTGACCCCCGCGTTGTTGACCAGCGCATTCACGCCGCCGAAGGCCGCCACGCCAGCGTCCACCGCCTGCTGGGCCACGGCGGGGTCGGCCACGTTGCCACTGACGGTAACGCAGCGCTCGGCGCCCAGTTGCTCGCGCAGTGCGGCCAGTTTGTCGGGGTTCAGGTCCACGGCCACCACGCGTCCGCCCAGTTCGGCGACGGCGGTGGCCAGCGCCAGGCCTATGCCTTGGCCGGCCCCGGTCACGATGACCTGCCGGTTATCCAGAGTCAGGGCGTTGTGCTGCATGGTTTGCTCCTTGAAGCGTTACGGATCCGCCCATCATGGCGGGCCCTGGTTTTGGGGCCGCTATTTATCCTGCGGCCACTGGTACAGCGGCGCCTGCTTGTCCAGGAAGCGGCGCGCCGCTTCACGGTGAAAGGCGCTTTCGCGGCATAGCGACTGGGCCATGGCTTCCTGCATGTAGACGGTGCGCCGGTCGGATTCGAAAGCATGGTTCATGACCGATTTCATGATGCCCAGCGCCCCGGCCGGCGCCTGCTCGAAGCGCCCCGCCAGCTCCACGGCCGTGTCCAGCAAGGTCGCGGGCTCGACCAGTTGGTGCGCGATGCCCAGCCCCAGCGCCTCCTGCGCGCCGACCACGCGGGCCGAAAACGCCATGGCCTTGGCGCGCGCCAGGCCCACCGCGCGCGGCAGCAAATACATGCCGCCCAGGTCGGGCACATAGCCGATGCGGGCGAACACGGCGCAGAAGCTGGCGCGCGGCGTGGCCAGCACGAAATCCGCCGCCAGGGCCAGCGACAGGCCCGCCCCGTAGGCCGCGCCGTCCACGGCCGCGATCACGGGCTTTTCCAGGTCTACCAGTTCATCGAACCAGCGCTGCATGTTGAGGATGCGGGTACGGCCCTCGAACACGTCGGTATCGCCCTTGCCGGTGTTCATGGCGCGGATGTCGCCGCCCGAGCAGAAGTGGCCGCCCGCGCCGGTGAGCACCACGGCGCGGATGCCCGCGTCGTCGCGCACTTGCGGCAACATGTCGGCGAACGCGGCACGCAGTTCCAGGTCCAGCGCGTTGCGCGCGGCCGGGCGGTTCATGGTCAGCACCGCGCAGGCGCCGACGCGATCAAGTTCCAGTACAGGCATCATCACTCCAGGCAGGGGCTCAGTAACGCAGCTGCATCAACCATTCGGCCACCATCGCGGGCCGTTCGGCGCCTTGCACGCGCACATCGACATTCCAGGCGCAGCGCGCTTCGTTGTCGCGCAGATCGTCCACGCGCGCCAGCTGGAAACTGCCCACCAGCGCCGAGCCGCTGGGCACGGCGCTGGTGAAGCGCACCTTGTCGAAGCCGTAGTTCAACGCCAGCTTGCGGCCCGGGAACTCGAACAACTGGTGGTACCAGCCGGTAATCAAGGACAACGTCAGCAGGCCGTGGGCGATGGTGGTGCCAAAAGGCGATTCGCCGGCGGCGCGCGCCGGATCCACATGTATCCACTGGTGGTCGTGCGCCACGTCGGCAAAGGCGTCGATCATGCGCTGGTCTACCAGAATGGGCTGGCCCGTGGCCGCCGGCTGGCCCACGTGGGCCTTCAGGGCGGCGATCGAATCGAAGCTGAGTTTTTCCATGGCTCAGTTCGCCTTCACGCCCAGCGACTTGGCCAGCGGCACCCACTGCTTGCGCTCGCCGTCGATGAACTGCGCAAACTGCTGCTGCGTGCCCGGCATGGGCTGGGCGCCAATGCGGCGCAGTTTTTCGATCAGTTCCTGCTTTTCCAGGGCCTGGTTGATGGCCTTGTTCATGGCTTCGACGGCGGGCTTGGGGGTACCGGTGCGCGCCATGACGCCAAACCAGGCGGCGGCTTCCAGGCCGTCGTAGCCCAGCTCTTTCGCCGTGGGCACGTCGGCCAGCTGCGGAAAGCGCTGGTCGTCCAGGATCATCAGGGGCACGATGCGGCCCGCCTTGGCCTGCGCCATGCATGAAGGCAGCGCATCGAACATGATGTCGATATTGCTGCCCATCAGGCTGGTAATGGCCGGCGCGCTGCCCTTGAACGGCACGTGGGTCACCTTGAACCCCATCTGGTTTGCGGCGTGTTCGCCCGCCAGGTGCGTGATATTGCCGCTGCTGGCCGAACCCATGGTCATCTTGCCAGCCTGCTGCTTGCCTTGCGCCACCACGTCCTTGACGCTCTTGGCGCCCAGGTCCTTGCGGGTAACCAGCAACAGCGGCGCCTTGCCCATGCCCGCCACCGGAATGAAGTCCTTGGCTGGGTCGTAGGGCATCTTGTCGTAGATGGCCTGGTTGATGACGATGGGCGCGTTGGACCCCACGAAAAATGTCGCCCCATCCGGCGCGGCCTGCAGCACCGACTCGGCGGCGATCATGCCGGCCGCGCCGCCCTTGTTCTCGATGACGATGGGCGTGCCCAGGATGGCGGCGGCATCGTTGGCCACCAACCGGGTGATCTGGTCCGCCGCGCCGCCGGCCGGATACGGCACCACGAACCGGATGGATGACGGCTGGGCCTGCGCGCCGCCCGCGCAAACCATGAGCGCGGCGGCCAGGGCAGCCCGCATGAAGTTGTGACGCAGCATGATGTCTCCTTTTTTGCTTTGGTGAACCACCGGGAAGGCGGCGCGCCATGCGCCGCCTGCGCGGGCGCTCAGATGGCGCCCTGCGTTCGTAATTCGGCAATGCGTTCGGGCGCCAGGCCCAGTTGCTCGGCCAGTACGCTGTCGGTGTGTTCGCCCAGCAGGGGCGCCGAACGGCCGTACTGTATGGGCGTGTCCGACAGGCGTATGGGGCTGGCCACCGCGGGCGCCTGCACCCCCGCGCCGTGCGGCAGCGACAGGCGCATGCCGCGGTGCCGGACCTGCGGGTCTTCGAATACCTGCTGCATGTTGTAGATGGGGCCGCAAGGCACGTTGGCGGCCTCCATCAGGTCTACCCATTCCTGCATGGTGCGTGCCAGCATGGCCTGGGCAATCTCCGGAATCAACGTGTCGCGGTTGCGGTTGCGCTGCCCCGGCGTAGCGTAGCGTTCATCGGCGGCCAGGTCCGGGCGCCCGATCAGCTTGCAGAAAGCCCGGTACTGGCCGTCGTTGCCCACCGCCACGATCACGTCGCCTTCCTTGCAGCGGAACACCTGGTACGGAACCATGTTCGAATGGGCATTGCCCATGCGGCGCGGGATCTTGCCCGACAGGAAATGGTTGATGGCCTGGTACGAACCGATGCTGACCACGCAGTCCAGCAGCGACATGTCGATATGCTGCCCCTGCCCGCTGATATGGCGGTGCTCCAGCGCCGCCAGGATGGCCGTGGTCGCGTACATGCCAGTAAGCAGATCGCTGATGGCGATGCCGACTTTCATGGGTTCGTCGCCAGGGGAGCCTTCCGGCTGGCCGGTAATGCTCATCAGGCCGCCCATGCCCTGGAACACGAAGTCGTAGCCCGGCAGCGCGGCGTAGGGGCCGCTTTGGCCGAAACCGGTGATCGAGCAGTACACCAGGCGCGGGTTGATGGCTTTCAGGCTTTCGTAGTCCAGCCCGTAGCGCGCCAGCGTGCCCACCTTGAAGTTCTCGACCACCACGTCGGCCGTTGCCGCCAGGCCGCGCAGCAGTTCCTGGCCGGCGGGGTTGGCCATGTCCACGGTAATGGACTTCTTGCCGCGGTTGGCGGCCAGGAAGTAAGAAGAATCCGTGGTCTCGTTGCCGTCGCCGTCCTTCAGGAAGGGCGGCCCCCAGGCGCGGGTATCATCGCCCGCGCCGGGCCGTTCCACCTTGATGACCTCGGCGCCCATATCCGCCAGGTTCTGCGTGGCCCATGGCCCCGCCAGAATGCGTGTCAGATCCAGAACCCGGATGTGCCCCAGCGCCGTACTCATGTCTCGCCACCTGTTGATTATGTTTCGGCGAGATTAGGTGCGGCGGATACATGCGTCCAATATTATTTGTGCAAAACCTGATACGCCTGGCGTATCGGAAGCCAGTGCGCGTGCGGGGTATGCATCCGGCCATCGGGGTGCGATCAAGCGGGTTGCCGGAAGTCATGGAATTGAGTACGTTGGTGTGCTGCTCAGTTCGACCGTACCCGGAACCCGCCATGCCCTCCAACGATCTCTGCGCCGTCTTCCACGCCCTGCACCACGAAGGCTGCTTCATTCTGCCCAACCCCTGGGACGCGGGCAGCGCCCGGTTCCTGCAAGGCCTGGGATTCAAGGCGCTGGCCACCACCAGTTCAGGCATGGCGTGGTCGCACGGCCAGCGCGATGGCGCGGCCGGACTGGAAACCGTGCTGGCCCACCTGCGCACCATGGTGGCGGCCACCGGCCTGCCCTTGAATGCTGATTTCGAGAACGGCTATGCCGACGACCCGGATGGCGTGGCGCGCAACGTACGCCTGGCGGTGGACACCGGCGTGGCGGGCTTGTCCATCGAAGACGCCACCGGCAACCCGGAAAGCCCGCTGTTTCCACTGGAAACCGCGGTGGAGCGCCTGCGGGCCGCGCGGCGCGCCATCGACGAGGCCGGCACAGGCACCCTGTTGGTGGGCCGCGCCGAGAACTTCTTCGTGGGCAAGCCCGATCTGGACGATGCCATCGCGCGGCTGCAGGCCTATGCCGAGGCCGGCGCCGACTGCCTGTACGCGCCCGGCATACGCACGCGCGAACAGATCGCGGCCGTGGTGTCGGCCGTGTCCCCCAAGCCCGTGAACCTGCTGATCGGTTCCACCAGCGAACTGACGCTGCAGGACGCCGCCGCCCTGGGCGTGCGCCGCATCAGCGTAGGCGGCGCGCTGGCGCGCTCGGCCTGGGCCGGTTTCATGCAGGCCGCGCAGGCGCTGGCCCAGGGGCGTTTCGATACCGCGTTTGCACACGCCGCCCCCGGCAATGAGCTCAACGCGCTGTTCAGCCCGCGCCCATGACACGTCAGTACGGCGGAAAATCAAGGGCAAGAATGCGAGTGCGCCCGGCCCCTGCGTTGCCTAGACTGCGTACTGTAGACCCGGCATCCGGGCCGCCCCGCGCCATGCGGCACGCGCCCATTTTCAAAGGAACACCACCATGTCCTACGCCTGCAAAACCGTCGACTCGCCCGTGGGCCAGCTGAAGCTGGTGGCGCGGCATTCGAAACTGGCCGCCATTCTCTGGGAAAACGACAAACCGAAGCGGGTGCCCCTGGGCACCTTGCACGAAGACCCGCAGCACCCCGTACTGCTGGAAGCCGAGCGCCAACTGGCCGAGTACTTCGCCGGCAAGCGCGACCGCTTCGACCTGCCGCTGGATTTCGCCGGCACCGAGTTCCAGAAGCAGGTATGGCAAGCGCTGCTGACCATCCCCTATGGCGAAACACGCAGCTATCGCGACATTGCCCGGCAGATCGGACGCGAACAGGCGGTGCGCGCGGTGGGCGCGGCCAACGGCCGCAACCCGCTGTCCATCGTGGCGCCCTGCCATCGCGTAGTGGGCGCATCGGGCGCCCTGACCGGTTTCGCCGGCGGGCTGCGCGCCAAGGCCCTGCTGCTGGAACTGGAAAACCGCCGGGGCGCGGCACCGGCATGAAACCGGATAGCGGCGTCATCATCGGGGCGGACGGCCTGGCGCGTCCGCCCTGGGCGGCACAGGACGACCTGCTGCGCCACTACTACGACACCGAATGGGGTATGCCGGTGCGCGACGAACACGGCCTGTTCGAACGCCTCAGCCTGGAATGCTTCCAGTCGGGCCTGTCGTGGGCCACCATTCTGCGCAAACGGCAGGCCTTCCGCCTGGCTTTCCGCCAGTTCGACCCGGACACCGTGGCGGCGTTCACCGCGGCCGATATAGAGCGCCTGCTGGCCGACAGCGGCATCGTGCGCAATCGCGCCAAGATCCTGGCCACCATCAACAACGCCAGCGCGACGATCGCGCTGCGCGCCGACGGCGGGCTGGCGGATTTCATCTGGTCGTTCCAGCCGGCCTCCACGCCCGCCCCTCGCACCGTTGCCGAAATTCCCACCGTCTCAGAGGCGTCCACGGCCCTGAGCAAGGCGCTGCGCCAGCGCGGGTTCTCGTTCGTGGGGCCCACCACCATGCATGCGCTAATGGAAGCCACCGGCATGGTCGACACGCACCTGGTAGGCAGCCATCGCCGGGGCAGTTCGGGTGTCTGGCCGCGTTCTTGATCTGCGTCCTTCCCCGCGTGGACAGTATTCGCGCCATAATCGGGCATCGGCCCCTGGGGCATCACGCGGAATACGCACCATGACAAGCCTGATGATTCGCTGCTTACTCACCACGACGCTGGCCGTGCTGGCTGCCTGCACCATGAACCCTGACCGTCCACCCTCGCCGGCCGCCCAGCCGGCCGATTCCTCGCCCTCCAACCAGGCCGGCCCCACCCTGTCGGCCTACCACTGGGACCTGAAACAGGCCGTCGACGCCGGCGGCACGGCCCAGCCCCGCTGGGCGCCACCCAAGACCCGCGATGGCGCTCCGCTGCGCCTGAGCTTTGCCGACCAGCGCCTGTCGGTCAGCGGGCTATGCAACCGCCTGGGCGCCAGCTACGAAACGCAGGGCGGCAAGCTGACGATATCGCAGGTGGTCAGCACCATGATGGCCTGCCCCGAGCCCGGCGTCATGCAGTACGAACGCGCCGTGGCCGAATTGTTGCCGCGGGCGCGCACCTGGCGCATCGACGCGGACCAGGACAGCCCCACCCTGACGCTGGGTTTCGAGGACGGCGCGCGCTGGACATTGGCGGGCACCCCCACCGACGAAACGCGCTTCGGCTCGAAGGGGCTGATCATGTTCCTGGAGGTGGCGCCGCGGCGCGTGGCGTGCTCTCACCCGCTGATACCCAACAAGCAGTGCCTGTGGGCGCGCGACGTGCAGTACGACGAAAAAGGCTTGAAAACCGGCCACGGTGAATGGCAGGCGTTCTACAGCGAGATCGAGGGCTATACGCATGAATCCGGCGTGCGCAATGTGCTGCGCGTGAAGCGCTACCTGCGCGCCAACGCACCGGCGGACGCCTCGCGCTATGTGTACGTGCTGGACATGGTGGTGGAAAGCGCCCAGGAAGGGAAATAGCCCGGGCCATGTCCTACCCCTTGCTGCTGACCCTGCACCTGCTGGCCGCGGTGGCCTTTGCCGGCACGGTGTTTTTTGAAGTCGTGATGCTGGAAGGCGTGCGCAGGCACGTGCCGCGCGACGCGATGCGGGTGCTGGAAACCGCCATCGGCGCGCGGGCGCGGCGCCTGATGCCCTGGGTGTTCCTGGCGCTGTACGGCGCCGGCCTGGGCATGGCCTGGCAGCACCGCGGCGCGCTGGCCCAGCCCCTGGCCAGCAGTTTCGGACTTCTGCTGGGGCTGAAGATTCTGCTGGCCATCAGTGTGTTCGGCCACTTCCTGGCAGCCATGGCGCTGCATCGGCGCGGCCGGCTGAACACGCTGCGCTCACGGCGCATTCATATCAGCGTGTTCTGCCATGTGGTACTGATTTTGTTGCTGGCCAAGGCCATGTTCTACCTGCATTGGTAGCGGGCGGGTGGCCTGCCCCCGCCCGGGCCTGCCATGCCTGGCTACCGGTTGGCGTTAGGAAAAAACAACTGCTGGCCGTTGACCTTGTAGCTGGCGATCGCATCCTGGCCGGCCGTCGACGTTATCCAGTCCACGAACTGCTGCGCCGGCTTGGCCTTCACGTGCGGAAACTTGGCGGGGCTGACCACCATGACGCCGTACTGGTTGAACAGGCGCTTGTCTCCTTCCACCAGCACCTTCAGGTCGCCGGGGTTCTTGAAGCTGAGCCAGGTGCCGCGGTCGGACAACACGTAGGCGTTCATGGACGAGGCCATGTTCAAGGCCGGCCCCATGCCACAGCCGCAGGCCTTGTAGCCCTGCCCCTTGTCTTCGACGCCCGCGGCTTTCCAGAAGCGGAGTTCAGCCGAGTGCGTGCCGCTTTTGTCGCCACGCGACACGAAGGGGGCGTTCTGGCTGGCGAGGGTGGCCAGGGCCTTGACGATGTCCTGCCCCTTCACGCCCGCCGGATCGGCGGCCGGGCCGATCAGCACGAAATCGTTGTACATCACGGGGTAGCGCTTGTCCGCATACCCTTCGGCCACGAATTTTTCTTCGGCCACCTGGTCGTGCACGAACAATACATCGGCATCGCCGCGCCGCGCCATGTCCAGCGCCTGGCCGGTGCCTTGCGCCACCACCTTGATATCGATGCCGCTGGCCTTCTTGAAGGCCGGCAGCAGGTGCGAGAACAGGCCGGACTGCTCGGTGGACGTGGTGGAGGCCATGACAATGGTTTCGGCGCGCGCGGCCGACGCGGCCAGCGTGGCGGCCGCCAGCAAGGCAGATACCGCGGTGCGGCGCAATAAGGTCGACAGATTCATGATATGCGTTCTCCTTTGACAAACTGGCTGGCCTCTTCAGGCAGCGGGCCGTTGAAAAAATCGTGCACGGGCAGGTCGGCCAGGATGCGGCCGCGTTCCAGGTACACCACGCGCCGGGCCAGGCGCTTGACCTGGCCCAGGTTGTGGCTGCTGAACACCATGGCGGGCGCGCGGGCCGCGCCGTCGTGGGTAAAGTCGTGCATCATCTGCTCGACTTCGCGCTTGGCGTAGGGATCCAGGCTGGCGGTGGGCTCGTCCAGCAGCAGCACATCGGGCGCCAGCGCCCAGGCGCGCACCATGGCCAGGCGCTGTTGCTGGCCGCCCGACAGGGTCTTGGCATTGCGCCCGGCCAGGCCGTCCATGCCGGCGCGCTGCAAGGCCTGTTGCGCCTGCCGGCGCGCCACGCCCCAGCGCACGCCGCGCAGCCACATGCCCAGCGCCACGTTGTTCAGCACGGATGTTCGCAGCATGTACGGATGCTGGAACAGCATGGCCTGGCGGCGGCGCGCAATACAGCTGGCCTGGCCGCTGCTGGGCTGTATCAGGCAGTGCATCAGGCGCAACAAGGTGCTCTTGCCGCTGCCGTTCGACCCTACCAGGGCCACGCATTCGCCCGCGCCAATGGACAGCGTCACCCCGCGCAGCGCGCTGACGGCGCCGTAATTCACGCAGACATCGCGCAAATCGAACAGGCTGCCCGCGGCGTCGGCTGCCTGGCGGCTTTCGGTGGCACCCGCCGCGGGCAGCCCGGCGTCGGCCAGGGGGCCCCTCATGGCACGGCCCCCGCCTGGCCGAACAGCCCCGCCAGCCCCGCGTCGCGCCGTTCGCGCCAACGCCGCACGATGGCGGCCAGGATATTCAGCAGCAGCACCACCAGCAACAGCAGCAAGCCCAGCGCCAAGGCCAGCGGCAGGTCGCCCTTGCTGGTTTCCAGGGCGATGGCCGTGGTCATGACGCGCGTAAAGCCCTCGATATTGCCGCCCACCACCATGACCGCGCCCACTTCGGAAATGGCGCGGCCGAAAGCGGTGATGACGATGGTCAGCAGGGTGAAGCGTTCGTCCCATACCAGCAGCAGGCCGCGCACCAGGGTGCGCGCGCGCAGCGAACGCAGCTGCTCGCCATGATGGCGGTCGGCGTCTTCGACCGTCTGACGCACCAGGGCAGTAACCACCGGAGACACCAGCACCGCCTGCGCCAGCACCATGGCCTGGAACGAGAACAGCCAGCCCAGGAAGCCCAGCGGCCCGGAATGCGACAGCAGCAGATAAACCACCAGGCCCACCACCACCGATGGCAGCGCCAGCGAGGTATTCAGCAAGGTAAGCACGATGCCGCGGCCGCGGAACCGGGCCACCGCCAGCCAGGCGCCGGCCAGCATGCCCAGGGTACAGGCCAGCAGGCAGGCGCAGGCGCTGACGGCGAGCGAGCGCAGCACAATCGCCACCAGCATGGGATCGGCGGAAACAATCAACTGGATGGCCGTGCCGACGCTATCGGACAACGTGTTCATATCGAAGATCCCCGGACTGAAACGAGGGTATCGCAGCAGTATGATGGGAACCATATGAACAACTGTTCATAGGGTGAATCCGGCGGGCCGGCCGCCGGCATTTAAGGCATACTCGCGGGCGTGCATCGTATCGACCTTTCCTACCAGTTGGGCGGCACCGACGCCGCGCCCGCCACCATCGGCAATGCGCTGATGGACATGCTGTTCGCCGTGCGCCAGCATGGGTCCATTTCGTCCGCCGCCAAGGCACTGGGGCTGTCGTACCGCCACGTGTGGGGCGAACTGAAAAAATGGGAACAGACACTGGGCCGCACCCTGATCGTCTGGGACAAGGGCCAGCCCGCGCGGCTGAATGAATTCGGCGAAAAACTGCTGTGGGCCGAACGCCAGGCCCAGGCGCGGCTGGCACCGCAGATCAACGCCCTGCGCGCCGACCTGGAACGCGCCCTGGCGGTGGCGTTCGACGACGCCGCGCATGTGGTTCCCCTGCACGCCAGCCACGACGACGCGCTGGGCGCCCTGCGCGGCCACGCGGTCGCCAGCGACAAGCTGTACCTGGACATCCTGTACACCGGCAGCGTGGACGCCATACGCGGGCTGAACGAAGGCCGTTGCGTCATCGCCGGCTTCCACACCCGCCATGACCCGGTGCCGGGCTCGCTGACCGAGCGCACCTACAAGCCCCTGCTGAAACCCGGCCTGCACAAGATCATCGGCTTTGCCCGGCGCAGCCAGGGCTTGATGGTGGCGCCCGGCAACCCCCTGGGCCTGGCCTCGGTACGCGACCTGGCCCGGCCGGGCGTGCACTACGTGAACCGCGCGCTGGGCAGCGGCACGCGGGTGCTGTTCGATGAATTGCTGGAGCAGGCCGGCATGGCCAGCTCCAGCGTCAGCGGCTACGCGCGCACCGAGCCCTCGCATGCCGCCGTGGCGCACGCCATCGCCTCGGGCAGCGCGAATGCGGGCATGGGCATCGAAGCGGCCGCGCGCGGCCACCAACTCGATTTCGTGCCCCTGGTGCAGGAAAACTACTTTCTGGTGTGCCTGAAATCCACGCTGGACCTGCCCTCTACCCAGGCCCTGCTGGCCATTCTGCGCAGTGGCGCATGGCAGGCCCTGCTGTCGGCCATGCCGGGCTATGTGCCGGCGCACAGCGGCGAAGTGCTGTCGATGCGGCGCGTCCTGCCATGGTGGAGCTTCCCCACCAAGAAGCGGCAGCGCCCTGGCGCCAGGAAGGGCTAGGAAGACACGGTGCGCGCGGCCTCTGCCACGCGCGAGGCCGCCAGTTCCGGTTGCAGCACCAGGCGCTCGGGCGCGCTGTAGCACACGAAATGCTTATTGACGGCGCGCCCTATGGCGCACAACCCCAGGCCGCGGGCGATTTCGTAGCCCATCTGGGTCATGCCGCTGCGCGACACCACAATAGGCACGCCCATTTGAGCCGACTTGATGATCATCTCGCTGGTAAGCCGGCCCGTGGTGTAGAAAATCTTGTCCGAACCGCCCTGTTCGGCGGCGGGCTGCAGCCACATCCAGCCCGCCAGCGTGTCGATGGCATTGTGGCGGCCCACGTCTTCCACGAACATCAGCATGTCCGCGCCGCGGAACAGGGCGCAGCCATGCACCGAACCGGCCGATTTGTACGTGGTTTCCTGCAGCCTGATGGCGTTCAGCAAGCCATACAGCTCGGCCTGCGTCACGCGCGCCCGCGGCGCCAGCCGGATGTCGTCCAGCTCTTCCATCAGGCCGCCGAAAACGCTGCCCTGCCCGCAACCCGTGGTGACCACGCGCTGCGCCGTGCGCGACTCGATGTCGGCAATACCGTCGCGCGTAACCACCGAAGCCGCATTGACTTCCCAGTCCACCATGATGGACAGCACGTCGCCCACGTCGCGGATCAGGCGTTGGTTGCGCAGGTAGCCCAGCACCAGCAGTTCCGGCATGGCGCCCAGCGTCATCAGGGTGACCAGCTCGCGCCGGTCGACATAGATGGTCAATGGCCGCTCGGCGGGAATGGATACGGTTTCCGCCATGCCGTGCTCATTGACGACGGTGACTTCCCGTGTCAATGGCGCGCGGGCCTGCGTCAGGCGCGGCAAATGGGTGCGGAACGTGCTCACTGGGCGGCCGGCTTGCCCGACGAATCGGGCTGTGGCGAGCTGGGCGGCTGGGTGGCGGTTTCGGCGGGCGAATGCGCCCCAGACCCTTCGCGCCCCTGGGTGGGCGCGGCATACACGAACGGCCCGGGGTCACTGCATTCCGGCGTGGGCACCGGCGGCGCGGGCATTTTGCCCGCCGCCTTGGCGCTGGCGAAGAACTGCGCGGCCACCTGGTCTTGCACCTGGCACAGCTGGAACGCCGCCACCTTGGTGGACCATGCCGCCTTGGCCTTGGCTTCGGCGGCCTTGGCTTGTGCCTCGGCGCTGGGTTCGGGCAAGGCCGCCTGCGCGGCCCCCGCGACCAGTACCAGCAATAACGCGGCGATTTTCTTCATGGCGTGCTCCTAGCGTGCCGGCGAGGCGCCGGCGGGACGCGCGGCGCGCCCCTTGGCGGCCTTGTCGGGCGTGCGCTGCGCCGGCACCTTGCCCGACTGGATGTCTTCGTACCAGATGTCGTGGTGCTCGCGCGCCCAGTTTTCGTCCACATAGCCCGTCTTCATGGCCTTGAAGGCGCCGCGCATGCCGATGGTGCCCAGGTAGATGTGGCCCATCAGCATGCACATCATCAGAATGACGGACACGGCGTGGATCATGTGGGCGATCTGCATATTGCCGCGCGTATAGACCATGGTGGCCGGCACCACGCGGTCCAGGAACAGGCCCGAGGCCACGGCGATCAGGCCCAGCCCCAGCATGCCTACCCAGAACATGATTTTTTCGCCGGCATTGAAACGGCCCGACGACACATGCTGGGCGCGCAGCAGCCCCCCGCCCTTGCGCATCCATTCCAGGTCGTAACGCCTGAGCAGATTGTCTTTAGCAAAGGTGATCAGTATCACCACCAGCGACACGGCGAACACCGGGCCCACGAAGTTATGCACCGTTTTCAGCAGCCACGTCATCCATCCGAACAACGCACTGCCCATGATGGGTAGCAGGAAGAACTTGCCGAACGCCATGACAATGCCCGACACGGCCAGGATGACAAACGCCGCCGCGTTAACCCAATGCGCCGCCCGTTCGAAATAAGTGAAGCGCTCGATCTTGCGGCCGGTTTCCGGGCTGTGCACCTTGATGGGCCCCTTGGCCGCGAAGAACAGCAGAATGGCCACCAGCACGATCAGCATCAGGCCGCCGCCGTACGGAATCAGCCAGTGATTGCGCACCTGCCGCCAGGCCTCGCCGGCCGTGGTGTACATGGAACCCGGGTACTGCACGAAGCGCTGGATCAGCACGCCCGCCTCGGGCGCCTGGCTGGGCGGCAGGCTGCTGTAGCCCGGCTGGCCGGAATTCACCTGCCGCCAGACGGGCGCGTTATTGCCCGGCTGTACCTGGCCGCGCTGGGCGTTGGTCTGCTCGGCGTAGCCTGGCTGCTGGTCGGCGTCGGGCCGCACTTCGAGGATATTCGCGTTCTTGATGCCGGCCAGGCTGCCGTCTGCCGGCGCCGCGTTCTGCGCCGCGGCCGTCGCCAGCAATGACGCGCCGATCAGTAAAGCCGCAAGAAGTGACCGTACCATGGCAGTCTCCGGTCAGTTGATCCTGGTGTATTCATTCTGCCCGCGCTGGGCGCGCACCTTGAGCTCGCGCACCCAGCTGGCGTGGTCGCCGGGAGTCCAGCCGGCCGCCGTGAAATTGCTGCCGGTGCCCTTGAATGCGGGTTCGCCCGTATTCTTGCCCGTGACCAAGTCCTGCGAGGGCTCGGAACAGGCGGCCAGGCCCAGCACCACGGCGGCCAGGACAGCAATGCGCGCGCTCATGATTTGCCCTTGGGGTCGGCGGCCGGCTGGTTCTGGGGCGGCTGCCCGGCCTGTTGCGAACCGTAGGCGGTGCCCCAGCCCCACACTTCCGCGCCCTTGCCCCGGTGCAGTACGCGGGTGCGGAAAATATCGGCGATGACATCGCCATCGCCCGCCAGCAGGGCCTTGGTGGAACACATTTCGGCGCACGACGGCAGCTTGCCTTCGGCCAGGCGGTTGCGGCCGTACTTCTCGAATTCCTCGGCGCTGCCGTGTTCTTCGGGGCCGCCGGCACAGAAGGTGCACTTGTCCATCTTGCCGCGCACGCCGAACGTGCCTTGCGACGGAAACTGCGGCGCACCGAACGGACAGGCATACGAACAGTAGCCGCAGCCGATACAGGTGTCTTTGTTGTGCAGCACCACGC
>NZ_JAJMLX010000059.1 GCF_020991325.1 Bordetella petrii
ACCGACCGCGGCGCGGCGCAGCGCGACGATGCGCATGGGCGCCTGGCCTTGCTGCACAACTCCATCCAGGCCGATGTACCTGGCGGGTTGGCCCAGGCTGTGGCCGAGCTGGCTTGGGCGCAGATGCGCGGCAAACCCGCCGGCTGGCGTTTCCTGACACTGGCGGCACCGGTTCCGGTGCTGCCGGCGCCGCGCGACCGGGTGCTGCTCGACGAGTATGGCGCCATCGCCGCGCTGGAAACCGCCGACCCGCACCTGCCGGCCCTGGCGCGGCGCGGCACGGCCGTGTATTTGGGCACTGAAGTCTGGCAGGGCGCATGCAAGCTGGGGCACGCCATCAGCGAGCTTTATGCCGACCTGGCCGAAGGAATTGCCCGCCCCATCGCCGGGACGGTTTCGCAAACCATAGTCATGAGGGCCGACGATGTCGCGGCGTGAACAGACCGAGCGCCAGATTCTGCGCGCGCTGGAAGAACAGATCTGCGAAAGCGGCATGGCGGGCGTGGGCATCAATGTGATCGCCAAGCGCGCCGGGGTGAGCAAAGAGCTTATCTACCGCTACTTCGACGGCATGCCGGGCCTGATGCTGGCCTGGATGCAAGAGCAGGACTTCTGGACCGGGCGTTCCGGCTTGCTGAAGGACGGCGAGTCCAGCCAGCGCACGCCGGCCGACCTGATCCTGGCGATGCTGCGTGCGCAGATCGAGGCGCTGGCCGGCAACGAGCCGCTACGCGAGGTGCGGCGCTGGGAACTGATCGAGCGCAACGAAGTGACCGCGCAACTGGCTGAAAGGCGCGAACGTGCCGCCCGCGAGTTCATCGACCGCGTCGATGGCCTGACGGGCGAAGCCGACGTGCCCGCCATGGTCAGCATCATGCTGGCCGGCGTGCTGTACCTGATGCTGCGTTCGAAAACCGAAAGTCATTTCCTGGGCGTGCCTTTGCGCACCAACGAAGGCTGGACCCGCCTGTACGCGGCGTTGGAAACCCTGACGGAAAGCCTGCCCGGCAACCTGCGCAACGAACCGCTCAGCGCGCTGGAGGCGATATCCCGCCTTGGCGCCGGCGCCATCAAGGACGACAAGCCATGAAACGCGCCGCCGATCTGTTGATTGATACTCTGGTCGCGCACGGAGTGGACCGTGTGTTCTGCGTGCCGGGAGAAAGTTACCTGAGCGTGCTGGACGGGCTGAGCGGGCGTGAAGACATCGCGGCGGTGACCGCGCGGCATGAAAGCGGCGCGGGCTTCATGGCCCTGGCCGACGCGCGCCTGACCGGCCGGCCCGGCATCGCGTTCGTCAGCCGGGGCCCGGGCGCCATGAACGCAGCCATCGCGGTGCATTCTTCGCAGCAGGATGCCGTGCCGCTGGTGCTGTTCGTGGGGCAGGTAGAGCGCGCCCACCGCCACATGGGGGCCTTCCAGGAAGTGGACTACGAACGGGTATTCGGCTCGATGGCCAAGTGGGTGGTCGAGGTGCGCGATGCCGCGCGGCTGGCGGACACGGTGGCTACCGCAATGCATGCCGCGTACAGCGGCACGCCCGGTCCGGTGGTGGTGGCCCTGCCCGAAGACATGCTGGAAGACCCGGTTGATGGCGTGGCGGCAATGCCGCTGGCGGCACCGCGCGCGGCCGCCAGCCAGGACGACCTGCGCCGCGTGGCGGCCATGCTGGCAGCCGCGCAGAAGCCATTGATCATCGCGGGCGGCCTGTTGAAGCACGACGCCGGCCGCGCGGCGCTGCAGGCCGTGGCCGAAGCCTATGGCGTGCCGGTGGCGGCCGCGGTGCGTCATGCCGACATACTGTCCAATGACCATCCACAGTATGCCGGGCACCTGGCCTATGGGGCGCCCGCCGAACTGGCGCGGGCGGTGCAGCAGGCCGACCTGGTATTGGGCGTGGGCACCCGCCTGGGCGATGTGACGACGCAGGGCTATGCGTTTCCGGCGGCGCCGCAACCCGCGCAGGCTGTGATCCAGGTATGGCCGGATGCGGCCGCGGTGGGGCACGTGCGCCGCCTGGCATTGGGGCTGGTGGCCGACCCCACGGTGTTCCTGGCCGATCTGCTGGCCCTGGCGCCAGAGCGGCCCGCCGAGGCCCACCGCGCCTGGAGCGCGGGCCTGCACCGCGTGGCGTCGGGGTTGCGCACCTGGACCGGCCCGGCGGACGCCGATGACGGTACGGTATTCGGGGCGGTTGTGCAGGCGGCCGACCGAATCCTGGCCGACGACGCCATCGTCACCATCGATTCCGGCAACTTCGGGGGCTGGGTGCAAAGGCTGATGCGCTTCGGCGGCGGCCGCGCCATGCTGGCACCGTCCTCCGGGGCCATGGGTTATGGCGTGCCCGCGGCAGTAGCCGCCAGCCTGCGGTGCCCGGGGCGGCAGGTGGTGTGTTTCGTGGGCGATGGCGGCTTCCTGATGACGGGCAATGAACTGGCCACCGCAATGCACAGCGGGGCCCGCCCGGTACTGATCGTGGCCGACAATGGGTCTTACGGCACGATACGCATGCACCAGGAAAAGCAGTTTCCGGCCCGGACAAGCGCCACGGCGCTGCACAACCCGGACTTCGCCGCCCTGGCCCGCACCTATGGCGCGCTGGGCTTCCAGGTGAACCGCAGTACAGATATCGACGAAGCGCTGCGGCAGGCGTTGCAGGCAGGGCGCCCGGCGATCATCGCGGTGCGGACCAGCCTGCAGCATATTTCGGCGGCGGCCACCATCGAGCAGCTGCGGGCCCATGCGGCCGCGGTGCGTTGAGGCCGCCATGCATATTGTCGTGATCGGCGCGGGTATCGTGGGCATGACCACGGCCTATTTTCTAAAGGAAGCGGGCCACGCGGTCAGCGTGCTGGATGCCGGCCCGCGTCCGGGCATGCAGACCAGCCAGGCCAATGGCGCGCAACTCAGCTACAGCTTCGTGGCGCCGCTGGCCGACCCATCGGTGCTGCCCAGGCTGCCAGCCTGGCTGGCCAGCCGCGATGGCCCCCTGCGCATGCGGTTGCGGGCCGATCCGGCGTTCTGGCGCTGGGGCCTGGCCTTCCTGCGCGCGTGCCGCCATGGCATCGCGCAGCGCACCACCGCCGAATTGCTGCAGCTGGGCATGTACAGCCGCGACCTCATGCACCGGTTGGTGGAGCGCGAGCGGCTGGATTTCGACTTTGCTTCATCGGGCAAATTGCTGGTTTACCAGGACGCCGCGGCCTACACCCAAGCGCTTGGGCTGATGCGCTACCAGGCCGGGCTGGGATGCGTACAGCGCGCGTTGGACCCCGGTGAATGCCTGGCGCTGGAGCCCGCGCTGGAAGGTATATCCGACAAGGTGGTGGGCGGTATCTTCACCCCCACCGAAGACGCGGGTGATTGCCTGAAGCTGTGCAGCGAACTGCACCGCGTGCTGGCCGCATGCACCGGGCCGGTACGGTTCCAGTTCAAT
The DNA here is from genome assembly GCF_020991325.1 of Bordetella petrii. Lineage (GTDB taxonomy): Bacteria > Pseudomonadota > Gammaproteobacteria > Burkholderiales > Burkholderiaceae_B > Bordetella_A > Bordetella_A petrii_E. The sequence goes on from NZ_JAJMLX010000059.1 coordinate 3,437, forward strand.
ACCGAGGTGCGGCGCCTGGCGATTCGCGGCGAACGCGTGGTGGGGCTGGACACGCCGGCGGGCCGCATCGAGGCCGACGGCTACGTCATAGCCAACGGGGTAGAAGCGCAACGGCTGGCCCGGCAGGCGGGCATGAATCCGCTGATCTACCCGCTGAAGGGCTACAGCCTGACCTACAAACTGAGCCCGCGCAGCCGCGCGCCCATGACCAGCCTGAGCGATGTGCACAACAAAGTGGTGTATGCGCGCCTGGGCGATCGCCTGCGGGTGGCGGGCATGGTGGATATCGGCGACCGTTCCGCCGCGATCGACGCACGGCGCATCGCCAGCCTGAAACGCCAGGTGGCGGACTACCTGCCCGGCCTGGAACCTGACGGCGAGCCGCAGGCCTGGGCCGGCCTGCGGCCGGCGCGGCCCGACAGCAAGCCTGTCATCGGCGCCACGCCGTGCCGGAATCTCTGGATCAACGCCGGCCACGGCGGGCTGGGTTTCACCTTGGCCGCCGGCAGCGCAGGCCTGCTGGCAGACCGGATCGACGGACGGCCCGCCGCCATGGGGCCGCACAGTTTCACCTTGTAGTACGGACCTGCCGGCACTGCGCTGTACACCGCGCCGGACGGGGATCGCATCAACGACTGAATCAAGGGGGTAAACATCATGAAAGCGAAGACCAATCTGCCGCAGTCTCTGCGCGCGCTGTGCGGGGCCGCGGCCCTGGCGGGCGCGCTGCTGGCGGCGCCCGTGCAGGCCGCCACCGTGACCGCGGTCATGCAGTCGGGATTGCGGGTCATGGACCCCATCCTGAGCACCGCGTTCATGACGCGCGACCATGGCTACATGATCTACGACACGCTGCTGGGCGTGGATGCCAACTTCAAGATCCAGCCGCAGATGGCCAGCTGGACGGCGTCGGAAGACGGCAAGACGTACATCTTCACCCTGCGTGACGGCCTGAAGTGGCACGACGGCGCGCCCGTCAGGGCCGAAGACTGCGTCGCCTCGATCAAGCGCTGGGCCCAGGTGGATTCCACCGGCCAGGTGCTGATGCCCATGGTCGAGCAGATCAAGGTTACCGGCGACCAGACTTTCCAGGTGCAGTTGAAAGAACCCACCACGCTGTTACTGGAAGGCCTGTCCAAGCTGAGTTCGCGGCCTGCCTTCATGATGCCCAAGCGCATCGCCGAGACACCTGCGTCCACGCCGATCACCGAATACATAGGCTCGGGGCCGTTCAAGTTCCTGGCTTCCGAGTTCAAGCCCGGCCTGAAAGTGGTGTACGAGAAGAACACCGATTATGTGCCGCGCGCCGAGCCCGCCAGCTGGACGGCCGGCGGCAAGGTGGTGAAAGTGGACCGCGTTGAATGGGTGGCCATGCCCGACCAGATGACGGCCTTGAATGCCCTGCAGAATGGCGAGATCGACTTCATGCAGCAAGTGCCTTTCGACCTGCTGCCCATCGTGGAAAGCCGCGACGACCTGACCGTGAAGGTGCTGGACAAACTGGGCGCGTGGACGTATTACCGCTTCAATCATCTGTACCCGCCGTTCGACAACAAGCTGGTGCGCCAGGCAGCCATCGCGGCCGTGGGCCAGGAAGACGTGCTGAAGGCGCTGGTGGGCAACCCGAAGTATTACAAAACCTGCGCCGCGGTCATGGGCTGCGGGAATCCGTATGAGGATTCTTATGGGGCCGACTGGGTCATTCCGTCGGACATTGAGAAAGCCAAGGCGCTGCTGAAAGAAGCCAAGTACGACGGTACCCCCGTGGTGATCCTGCAGCCCACCGATATCGCCATGCTGGCCGCCCAGCCCATTGTGATCGGGTCCGCGTTGCGCAAGGCCGGTTTCAAGGTCGACATGAAGACCATGGACTGGCAAACGGTGGTCACCCAGCAGGGCAACCAGAAGCCGCCGTCGGAGGGCGGCTGGAACATCTTCTCGACCTACAGCATTCTGGCCACCAGCGGCGACCCGTTCGGCAATACCACGCTGGCCTCGGCAGGCCGCAAGTCGTGGGCCGGCTGGCCGGATGTGCCGGAAATCGAGGCGCTGCGCCTGAAGTTCGCGCGTTCTACCGACCCGGCTGAACGCAAGCAGATTACGTCGCAGATCCAGAAGCTGGCCATCGACGAGGGGGTGGTGGCACCGCTGGGGCAGTTCTCCATCCCGGCGGCATACAGCGTCAAGCTCAGCGGCGTCATGGAATCGCCGGTGACGGTGTTCTGGAATATCCAGAAATCAGACAAGTAAGGAACTCGCATGCTTGCCTATATTGCCCGCCGGCTGCTGGCCACGCTGCCCGTCATGGTGATGGTGGCGGTGGTGGTGTTCGCCATGCTGAGGCTGACTCCTGGCGATCCGGCTGCCATTCTTGCCGGCGACGATGCCACGGGGGAACAGCTGGAGCAGATCCGCACCAGCATGGGCCTGGATAAACCCATTCTTGCGCAGTTCGGCGTGTGGATGGGGCAACTGGCGCAGGGTGACCTGGGCGTGTCGCTGCTGTCGGGCACGCCGGTGCTGGACATGATAGGCAACCGGGTCGGCCCCACGGCGGCCCTGGCGCTGGCCACCATCGTGGTGACGGTGCTGGTGGCGGTGCCCATGGGCATCATCGCGGCCCGGCAGCGCGGCAGGCTGCTGGACCGCGCGGTGATGAGCCTGTCGGTGTTCGGGTTCTCGGTGCCCACCTTCGTGATCGGCTACCTGCTCATCTACCTGCTGGCGCTGAAAATGGGCTGGTTTCCGGTGCAGGGCTACAAGCCGGCGGCGGATGGCTTCTGGCCGTTCGCGCACCGGCTGGTGCTGCCCACGCTGGCGCTCAGCGGCATCTATATTGCCCTGGTGGCGCGCATCACACGCAGCAGCATCATCGAGGTCATGAATGAAGACTTCATCCGCACCGCGCGCGCCAAGGGCGCCAGGGAAAGCGCCATTCTGCTACGCCACGCCTTGCGCAACGCCGCCGTGCCCATTGTCACCATCATCGGCATCGGGGTGGCGTCGCTCATCACCGGCGTGGTGGTGACCGAGTCGGTGTTCAACCTGCCCGGCCTGGGCCGGCTGGTGGTCGAGGCGGTGCTGGCGCGCGACTACCCCGTGATCCAGGGGCTGATCCTGCTGTTTTCGCTGACCTACATCCTGATCAACCTGGTGGTGGACGTGCTGTACACCGTGTTCGACCCCCGCATCCGATACTGAGGCGCACCATGAATATCGACCCCGTACGCCCCGGGCTGCTGGCCGGGGACCCGGCCGACCTGCCCATGCCAGCCCGCAGCACGCTGGCGGCGCAACTGGCGCTGGCGCTGAAAAGCCCGCCGGTCTTCATCGCCTTTGCCATCTTCGCCATCGTTGTCGTGCTGTCGGTGCTGGCCCCGGTGCTGGGCACCGTGGACCCCATCGCCATCGATCCTGCCAGCCGCTTTGCCGGTATGACGGCCGAACACTGGCTGGGTACCGATGCCTTTGGGCGGGATACCTATTCGCGCGTGCTGTACGGCGCCCGGGTGTCGCTGATCGTGGGCCTGGGCGCGATGGTGGCCAGCATTGCGCTGGGCCTGGTCATTGGCGTCATCGCCGGCTATTTCCGCGCGGCCGACGCCATCATCATGCGCGTCATGGACGGCATCATGGCGATTCCCAGCATCCTGCTGGCCATTGCGCTGGTGGCCCTGACGGGCGGCACGCTGGCGACGGTGCTGGTGGCGATAACGGTGCCCGAGATCCCGCGCGTGGTGCGCCTGGTGCGCGGGGTCATCCTCAACGTGCGGTCGGAGCCCTATGTCGAGGCGGCGGTGTCGCTGGGTTCGCGCCTGCACCGCCTGCTGCTGCGGCACATGGTGCCCAACACCGTCGCGCCCTTGATCGTGCAAGGCACATTCATTTTCGCTTCGGCGATTCTTACCGAAGCCACCCTGAGCTTCCTGGGCGCGGGGCTGCCTACCGAGATCCCTTCGTGGGGCAACATGATGGCCGACGGCCGCATGTACTTTCAATTGCAGCCCGGACTCGTGCTGTACCCCGGTGTAGTGCTGGCGCTGACGCTGCTTAGCGTGAATGTCCTGGGCGACGTGCTGCGCGACGTGCTGGATCCCAAGATGGCGAAAAAATCATGAACGACGTCCAAGTATCGAACGCCGCAGTGCCGGACGCCCACGCCGAGCCCGTGCTGCGTATCGAAGCGCTGTCGGTAGGCCTGGCCGACGGCGACGGCCGCCAGGTGGTGAGCGGCCTGGATTTCGATGTGCGGCCCGGAGAAACTGTCTGCGTGGTTGGCGAATCAGGTTCCGGCAAGTCGGTGACCGCTTTCTCGGTGATGGGCCTGCTGCCCCCCGACAGCCTGCGCTGCACGGCCGGGCGCATTCTGCTGGAAGGCGAGGACGTGCTGCAGGCCAGCCCGGAGCGCCTGCGCGAACTGCGGGCCACGCGCATGGCCATGATCTTCCAGGAGCCGATGACGGCCTTGAACCCGGTGGAAACCGTGGGCCGCCAGATCGACGAGGTGCTGTGTATTCACCGCGATTACGGCAAGCGCGAGCGCCGCCGCCGCGTGCTGGACATGCTGGCCTCGGTGCACCTGCCGGAACCCGAACGCATCTACGACAGCTATCCCCATCAGCTGTCGGGCGGGCAACGCCAGCGGGTGGTGATCTGCATCGCGCTGATCCTGGAGCCCAAGCTGTTGATCGCCGACGAGCCCACCACGGCGCTGGACGTTACCACGCAGAAGCAGATCCTGGCCCTGATCCGCGAATTGCAGTTCAAGCACAATACGGCCGTGCTGTTCATCACGCACGATTTCGGCGTGGTGGCCGAGATTGCCGACCGCGTGGTGGTGATGAACCGCGGCCAGGTGGTCGAGGTGGGCGCCTGCCGCCAGGTATTGGCGGCGCCCTCCCAAGACTACACGCGCATGCTGGTTTCGTCGGTGCCCAGCCTGGTCCCCGAGGCGCGCGCGCCCAATCGGCAGGCCGTGGTGCTGCAGGTGTCGGGCCTGCACAAGACCTATGCAGAGCGGCGCCTGTTCGGCCGTTCGCGCGTGGTGGATGCGGCGGTCGATATCGAACTGACCCTGCGGCGTGGCGAGATCCTGGGCATCGTGGGGGAATCGGGTTCGGGTAAATCGACCGTGGCCCGCTGCATCGTGCGGCTGCAGGACCCCACATCCGGGCAGATCCACATTCACGGCGACGATATCGCCCGCGCCGACGGCAGCCGCTTGCGGCCGCTGCGCCAACGCGTGCAGATCGTGTTCCAGGATCCCTACCGCTCGCTGAACCCCCGCATCAAGGTGGGTGAATCGATTATCGAGGGGCTGCTCAACTACGGCATGCCCCGGCCGCAGGCCCTGGAACGCGCGCGTACGCTGATGGGGCTGGTAGGCCTGGATGCGGCCGCCTTGCAGCGCTTCCCGCACCAGTTCTCGGGCGGCCAGCGGCAGCGCATCTGCATTGCCCGCGCGCTGGCGCTGGAGCCCGATATTCTGGTGGCGGACGAGGCCGTGTCGGCGCTGGACGTGTCCGTGCAGGCGCAGGTGCTGGCGCTACTGGATGACATCCGCGCACGCACGGGGGTCGCGGTGCTGTTCATTACCCATGATCTGCGGGTGGCGGCGCAGATCTGCGATTCGATCATGGTGATGCAGCGCGGCCGCATGGTCGAGCGCGGCCCGGCCGCCCAGGTGCTGACCCAGCCCAGCCAGCCGTACACTCGGGCTTTGCTCGACGCCGCCCCGGGCCGGAACTGGGATTTCCGCCATTTCAGGCCGGTGCAGGGCGCCGCGGCCTAGCCGCCATGCGCCCCGGTCTTCAACCACAGGATCCCATCATGTCATCCACTTACGACGTCCTCATCCGCCATGCCGAAATCGTCGACGGCACTGGCGCGCCTCGTTACGACGGCGATATCGGCATCAATGGCGGCCGCATCGAGCGGGTGGGGGACCTGGCTGGCGCGCGCGGCCGCCAGGAAATCGATGCCCGCGGCCAGGTGGTGTCGCCCGGCTTCATCGATGCGCATACGCACGACGACCGTGTCATGCTTTCTCATGGCGATATGGCGCCCAAGGTCAGCCAGGGCGTGACCACCGTGGTGGGCGGCAATTGCGGCATCTCGCTGGCGCCCATGCCGCAGCCGGCACCGGCCACCATGACGCCGCCGCTGGATCTGCTGGACAACACGGGCCAGTGGTACCGCTATGCGCGCTTCGGCGACTATATCCAGGCCTTGCGCGAGCAGCCCGCCGCCACCAACTGCGCCATGCTGGTGGGGCATTCGACCCTGCGCGTGATCACCATGGACGATCTGGGCCGCACGGCCACGCCGGGCGAGATCGCCGCCATGCGCGGCTACGTGGAAGAGGCCATGGAATCGGGCGCCATCGGGGTGTCCACCGGCCTGGCATACGCGCCGGCCATGGCGGCGTCTACCGAAGAAGTCATCGAGGTCTGCCGGCCCCTGCCGGCGCATGACGGGCTGTATTGCACCCACATGCGGGATGAAAGCGACAACATCATGGACTCGCTGGAAGAAACCTTCCGCATCGGCCGCGAGCTGGGGGTGCCGGTGGTGATATCGCACCATAAACTGGCGGGAGTGAACAATTATGGCCGCTCGGTGCAGACGCTGCAGCGCATCCGCGAAGCGATGGCGCAGCAGCCGGTGTGCCTGGACTGCTACCCGTATTCGGCATCGTCCACCATTCTTACCCACAAGCACGCCGCCGGGTCCTCGCGCACCATCGTGACCTGGTCCAGGAGCCTGCCGCAGTACGCCGGGCGCGACCTGGACGACATCGTGCGCGAACTGGGCTGCTCGCAGGAAGAGGCCGTGACGCGCCTGCTGCCGGCCGGAGCCATTTATTTCCGCATGGACGACGCCGATGTGCAGCGCATACTGCAGTTCGACGAAACGATGATCGGTTCCGACGGCCTGCCGCACGACGAGCAGCCGCACCCGCGCCTGTGGGGTACTTTCCCGCGCGTGCTGGGCCATTACGGGCGCGGCCTGGGGTTGTTCCCGCTGGAAAAGGCCGTGCACAAGATGACCGGCCTGACCGCGGCCCGCTTCGGCCTGGCCGGCCGCGGCGTGATCCGCGAAGGCGCGCATGCCGACCTGGCCATCTTCGACGCAGATACGGTAAACGAGGCGGCCACGTTCGACCGCCCCATCGCCCCGTCCATCGGCATCGACACCGTACTGGTCAACGGCACCGTGGTGTGGCGCGACGGCAAGGCCAGCGGCGCGCGGCCGGGCGAGGTGCTGCGCCGGCAGGGCGGGGCCTAATGTGCTGTCCCACAGATACGCCGGGCATTATCCGGCGATGCGTTCGCAGGCATCGGCGCAGCGCCGGCACATGGCGGCGCAGTCGTCCATGCCGTCCAGGGCGTCGCAGCTGTCGGCGCACTGGCGGCATATCGATGCGCAGTCGGCACATATGTGCTGATGGTGCGGCACGCCGATCAGCATGAAATGTGCCGCCATGCGGCAGCTTTCCGAGCAGGCCATCATCAGGCGGAAATGTGCCGGGTCGACGTGCGGGCCGCCGGTTTCCAGGCAATGGCTCATGGCCATGCCCAGGCAGGTCTGGTAGCAGTTCAGGCATTCATCGATGCAAAGCTGCAGTTGTGTGTTGCGCGGGTTCATGGGGCGGGCGTCCTCGAGGTTTCAGTGGCCGGAGCATCCGGGGGCGCTGCCGGCGCAGCAAGCGGCATGCCCCGCGCCAGGGTCTCCGCCGCCACCCCCGGCACGCCCAGGCGGATCCGTCTTGAAAATTCCAGCCCCGAGGCTTCGTCGCGCGCGCGGTCGGTGTAGCGCCCTTTCTCCCGGTATTCCGCCATGTTTGCGGCGCCGCGCAGCGCGCCCAGTTCATACAGGTATTCCGGCAGATAGCCCGACGCCAGCAGGCGGTAGTCCAGCGGCAGACCGGTGACGATGCGGTTCACCATGCGGTACACCAGCGTCGTGCAGTTGGCGGTCAGGGTGTTGTAGAAGCGGGGTGTTTCGGCCAGCTTGTTGGCCTGGTTGATGTATTCGACGAACAGGGCGCGCATGTCGTCGGGCGCCATATTGACGCGGTACAGGTAGCCGTCTTCTTTGCGGATGTTGGTGCGCACGCGCAGGATGTCCTGTTCGTCGGCGGCGACGATGCTGAGTTCGTACTGGCGGAAAAAGCCGCCCAGTTCAGAGAACTTGTCGTTGCGCTTGCGGCGGATCTCCACCGAGAACACCAGGTAATCGCCGTCGGCGAAGCCGAATGACACCAGGGTGTGCGCAATGGCCGTGCGCGACCAGTACGACAGCACCATGTCCACGGAACGAATGGCGGCAAGCGAATATTGGCGCGTTTCCCAGCGTTCGTCGAAATCCTGCGGGCCGCGCCAGTGGAAGTTGCGCACGTTGTGCAGGGTGGCGGTGTCGCCGTCCACGCTACCCTGCAGCAGGCGCGCCACGCTGGGTTCCCAGTCGCGGTGCTGGGCGGGCTGCATCGTCAGCCACCACGCGGCCATCAAGGCGGCGGGCGCCAGGAACCACAGCGCACCGCGCCAGTGCCCCGTGCCTGCCAGCACGCAGGCGGCCAGCGCCAACAGTACCCAAATGACGATCAACAGGTAAGTAAAGGGGACACCTAGCGGACGCTGCACCCACAGGGCCATGCTGCCCCACAGCGTAGCCGCAAGCACGACGAGTACGAAACTTGCTGCGCCGATCACCGCTGCTCCTTGCGAGTCGTGATCGGGTGCATGCTAGCAAAACCGTCGCCCTATGGGGCCGCTTACTTATATATAAGAGTGTATTGGCGGGGCGCCCGCGCGGAAATCGGGGCCATCGTGCGCAGCCGATTTTGTTTCAAAGTTTCAATTTACTAGTGCAGTAAATGTGCAATTTTTTTCGTATTTGTTAATGAAACGTAAGAAGAAACAGTAGCTGTTAAGCGTCACCGGAAACAATACCCGCTCTGCCTAGAATTCGGATTTCTGCGAGAGTTGCGCGGAGATAAGCTGTTTTAGGCTCCGGGTTATCCCGGATACGACCGACGATTATGGAATTTGCCGATATCCTGACCGCTCTCGATTCTCGTCTGCCATGTGGAGAAGACCTGGAATACGACGCTGAGTTCCTGCAATTACAGCAGGCGGCGGTCGAGCGTAGCGAACAACAGTTCGGGTCGACGATTATTCCGGCCCAGCCTCCCGACTGGCGCGAAGTTGAAAAACTGGCGCGCGGGTTGCTGGAGCGCACCCGCGACGTGCGCATCATGGGTTACCTGACGCAGGCCTGGACGGAAGTGCGGGGGTTGCCGGGCTATGCCGACGGCCTGGCCCTGGTGGCCGACACCCTGGATCGCTACTGGGATGCCGTGCATCCGCGCCTGGACAGCGTGGGCGATGAAGATCCCATGCCGCGCATCAATGCCCTGGCTTCGCTGGGCGACCATGCGGGTTGCGCACGCAGCGCGCGTTCCAGCCGGCTGGTGAATGGCGTGCATGGCCAGTTGTCGCTGCGCGATGCCGAATCGCTGCTGGACGGCAGCCGTTCCGATCCCGATTTTTATCCCGGCGGCCGGGCGCGCCTGGTCGAGCATTTGCGCCAGGCATCCCTGCAGCAAGACAGCGACCTGGGCGCACTACTGACGGCGCGGCAGGCGCTGGGCCGTATCCAGCAGCAGGTGTCGGACAAGCTGGGCCAGGAATGGGTGCCGGATTATGCCGGCATCCTGCGCACGCTGGACGTGGTGGCGCAGGCCTTGGGTGATACGGGCACTGTCCCCGTGGCGGAACCCGCAGTGGGGGACGCAACCCCGGCGGCCAGTGCTCCCGCCACGGCGGCGGCGTCCGCGCCTGCCCAGGCGCCCGCGCTGCGCTGGCAGGACGCGCAGATCCAGTCGCGCGAAGAGGCGGCCGCGATGCTGGCCAAGGTATGCGCCTACTTCGAGGTGCACGAACCCAGTCATCCGGCACCGTATCTGATCCGTCGGGCCCAGCAACTGATTTCGCTGAGCTTTCACGACATAATGAAAAATCTGGCGCCGCAGGGGCTCGAACAGTTCGAGTCCTGGTTGCCCAGGGACGCCGACGGCGGTCCGGGTACCCGGCACGGCCCACATGATTAGCACCCATTCAGGACAGGAGAGCACAACATGGCAACGACACTGAAAGGCAGCGGGCAGAAATTCATTGCACGCAACCGCGCCCCGCGCGTGCAGATCGAATACGACGTGGAAATCTACGGGGCGGAGCGCAAGATCCAACTGCCGTTCGTCATGGGCGTGCTGGCCGACCTGGCCGGCAAGTCGGTCGAGCCCCAGCCCGAGGTGGCCGAGCGCAAGTTCCTGGACATCGACATCGACAACTTCGACGAGCGCATGAAATCCATTCAGCCGCGCGCGGCGTTCCAGGTGCCCAATACGTTGACGGGCGAAGGCAACCTGAATGTGGATGTCACCTTCGAAAGCATCGACGACTTCTCGCCCGCCACCGTGGCGCGCAAGGTTGGCGCGCTGAACGAACTGCTGGACGCCCGCACGCAGCTGGCGAACCTGCTGACCTACATGGACGGCAAGACCGGCGCCGAAGAACTGATCGGCAAAGTGCTGAAAAACCCGGCGCTGATGAACGCGCTGGCCGCGGCGCCCAATCCGGACGCGCCCGCGCCCAAGGCGGACACTTCCGACGCCGACCCGGCCGCGAAGTAAACCATAACGGAGATCGCGATGACTGCTGTGGCTAAACGCGCGGATGCCCGCACTACCGAAGCACTGGAAGCCGACGGCCTGTCGGCCCTGCTGAAGAAAGAGTTCAAACCCAAGACCGAACAGGCCCGCGAGGCGGTTGAGCATGCCGTGCGCACGCTGGCGCACCAGGCGCTGGAAAACAGCGGCGTGGCCGTTTCGGCGGATGCCTATCGGACCATCCAGGCGATCATCGCCGAGATCGACCGCAAGCTCTCGGACCAGATCAACCTGGTGATGCACCACCCCGACTTCCAGCAACTGGAAGGCGCGTGGCGCGGCCTGCATTACCTGGTGACCAACACCGAAACCGACGAGCTGCTGAAGATCCGCGTGATGTGCATCTCGAAGAAGGAACTGGGCCGCACGCTCAAGCGCCACAAGGGCGTGGGCTGGGACCAGAGCCCCATCTTCAAGCGCGTGTACGAAGAGGAATACGGCCAGTTCGGCGGCGAGCCCATCGGCTGCCTGGTGGGCGACTACCACTTCGACCACAGCCCGCCCGACGTGGAGTTGCTGACCGAGATCGCGCGCGTCTCGGCCGCCGCGCATTGCCCGTTCATCGCCGGCGCGTCGCCGAATGTGATGCAGATGGATTCCTGGCAGGAACTGGCCAACCCGCGCGACCTGACCAAGATCTTCACCAATACCGAATACGCCGCCTGGCGCAGCCTGCGCGAGTCCGAGGATTCACGCTACATCGGGCTGGCCATGCCGCGCTTCCTGGCTCGCCTGCCCTATGGCGCACGCACCAATCCGGTGGACGAATTCGATTTCGAGGAAGACACCGACGGCGCCAACCACGACCGCTACGCCTGGGCCAACTCGGCCTATGCCATGGCGGCCAACGTCAACCGTTCGTTCAAGCTGTACGGCTGGTGCACGTCGATCCGCGGCGTGGAGTCGGGCGGCGCGGTGGAGAACCTGCCCTGCCACACCTTCCCCACCGACGATGGCGGCGTGGACATGAAGTGCCCCACCGAAATCGCCATCAGCGACCGCCGCGAGGCCGAGCTGGCCAAGAACGGCTTCATGCCGCTGGTGCATCGCAAGAACTCCGACTTTGCCGCCTTCATCGGCGCGCAGTCGCTGCAGAAGCCGCATGAATACTACGACGCCGATGCGTCGGCCAACGCCAAGCTGTCGGCCCGCCTGCCGTACCTGTTTGCGTGCTGCCGCTTCGCCCACTACCTGAAGTGCATCGTGCGCGACAAGATCGGCTCGTTCCGCGAGCGCGACGACATGGAGCGCTGGCTGAACGACTGGATCATGAATTACGTGGACGGCGACCCCGTCAACTCGTCTCAGGAAACCAAGGCCCGCAAACCGCTGGCCGCCGCCGAGGTCCAGGTGCAGGAAATCGAGGACAACCCCGGCTATTACTCCGCCAAGTTTTTCCTGCGGCCGCATTATCAGCTCGAAGGGCTGACGGTGTCGCTGCGCCTTGTGTCCAAGCTTCCGTCGCTGAAGAAAAACGACGGTTGATGGACTTTTTTCTCAGGGCACATCGTGCCGTGACTGTAATCTAGGGAGAGAGAAGTGGCTGTTGACATGTTCATGAAGATCGACGGCGCCAATGGCGAGTCGAAAGATTCCAACCACAAAAACTGGTCGGACATTATTTCGTTCTCGTGGGGTGCCACTCAACCCGGCAATATGGCCAGCGGCGGCGGCCTGGGCGCCGGCAAAGCCAGCTTCAATGACCTGCATGTTGTTGCGCGCATCGACAAGGCGGCTCCGGCTGTCATGAAGCACTGCGCCAGCGGCAAGCACCTGAGCAAAGTCGAGCTCTCGGTGTGCAAGGCAGGTGGCCAGCAGGTCGAGTATTCGAAGATCACGCTGGAAGATGTGCTGGTTTCGTCGGTGCAGCTGTCGGGCGAGTTGAACTCGGAATCCGTGGCGGTGAACTACGCATTCCAGGCCGCCAGGGTCAAGCAGCAGTACTGGGAGCAAACGGAGCAGGGCGGCAAGGGCGCGGAAAGCCTGGTCGCTTGGGATATCAAGCAGAACAAGGAAGTGGGCTAAGGCTAGCCTGCCTTCTCTCCAGGCGGCGAGCGGCCTTCGGGCCGCCCGCCGGCTTTTCGTTTCTTTCCGCGGTGCCCCGTCATGACCAAACCCGCAGTTGCGCTGCGCGAAAGCAGCTTGTCCGAACACCTGGATGCCATCCAGGCGCAGATCCGCCGCCAGCCGGCCGATGCCGATCTGCGCGCGCAGTTGTTCCAGCTGATGGTGATTCAGGGAGATTGGACGCGCGCGTCCGAACAGTTGAAGCTGTGTGCGCAACTCAATACCCAGGCGCAGCCCACCGCTGTGCTGTATGAACATGCGATTGCCGCCGAGCGGCAGCGCGAGGCCGTGCTGGCCGGGCAGGGCGAACCTGCCTTCCTGGTGGCGCCGCCCGACTGGTTTGCTCCCCTGGTGCAGGCGTTGCGCTGCGATGCCGGCGAGCCGCAACAGGCCGAAGACCTGCGCGCGCAGGCCTACCAGGCAGCCCAGGCGCGCGCTGGCCGGCTGGAGCACACCGCCGACGCCGCGCCCGTGGCGTTTGAGTGGATCAGCGATGGCGACAGCCGGCTGGGGCCGGTATTCGAGTTCATTTCCGGGGGGCGCTATGGCTGGCTGCCATTCAGCAGCCTGAGCAGCGTGCGCCTGCTGGCCCCGGAAGGCTTGTGCGATGTAGTGTGGGCACAGGCCGAGATCACGCTGGACGACGGGCGCACCCAGCATGGCCTGGTGCCGGCGCGCTACCCCGCGCCCGCCGGGCAGCGCTTGGCCGACCTGGCCGACGGCGCGAAGCTGGGGCGCATGACAGACTGGCAGCCGCTGCATGGCGACCACTATGCCGGCGTGGGCCAGAAAATGTGGATGACCGACCAGGGCGAGTACGCCTTGCTCGACGTGCGGGCGCTGGAGCTGGACTGATGGCGCAATCCGAGACGGCCAGCCTGCGCCCCTGGGAGCAACTGCCGCGCAGTGCCCGCGTGGCGCGCGACCGCCTGCAGCCGTCGCTGCTGGATCGCCTGATGGACGACGATCCGTCCAAGCGGCAGGAGCCGCGGGAATCGGCCATGCTGACGCATGCCGAACTGCGCATGGCGGTGTTGCGTGACCTGCGCTGGCTGTTGAATACCGTGAATCTGCAAACCACGGACGACCTGTCGCCGTATCGCCATGTACCGGATTCCACCTTGAATTTCGGGGTGCGGGCCATGGCGGGCAAGCGCATGTCCGAGATCGACTGGGTCGATGTCGAAGACTCCATACGCAATGCGATTGCCTCGTTCGAGCCGCGCATCCTGGATTCTTCGGTCGAGGTGCGTTGCGTGACCGATACCGGCACGCTGGAACACCACAACGTGCTCAGCCTGGAAATCAAGGGCATGCTGTGGTGCGTACCGCACCCGATGGAATTCCTGTTCCGCACCGATATCGACCTGGAAAGCGGCCACATGGACCTGCGCGATCTCGGGGGGGCTGCCTGATGGACGCGCGCCTGCTCGACTATTACAACCGCGAGCTGGTGTACATGCGCGAGATGGGCGCGGAATTCGCCCAGATGTACCCCAAGGTGGCGGGCCGCCTGGGCGTGAACGGCACGGAAGTGGCGGACCCCTATGTCGAGCGCCTGCTCGAGGGCTTCAGCTTCCTGACTGCCCGCATCCATTTGAAGATGGACGCGGAATTTCCCCGCTTCTCGCAGCGTTTGCTGGAAGTGGTGTATCCGAATTACCTGGCGCCGACGCCGGCCATGGCGGTGGTGCAGTTTGCGCCCAGCATGAATGAAGGCACGCTGGCGCGCGGCTTTGACCTGCCGCGCGGCACTTTGTTGCGTGGCCGCGTGCCGCGCGGCGAGCAGACGCCCTGCGAATTCATGACCGGGCATCCGGTGCGCCTGTGGCCGCTGCGCGTGGTGCAGGCGGAATTCACCGGCACGCCGCCCGACCTGCCGCTGACCCGGCTGGGCTTTGGCGGGCGCAACGGCCGGGTGCTGAGCGCCCTGCGCATCCGCGTGGAAGTATGCGGCGGGGTGCGCCTGGAAGACATGGACCTGGACCAGTTGGTGTTTCACCTGGCCGGCCAGGACCTGCAGATGCAGCGGCTGCTGGAAGTGATCATGGGGCATACCGTGGCGGTGCTGGGCCACGACACGGCCCGCCCGGTCACCTGGATCAACAAGCTGTCGCCGTCCACCATCCACCATGAAGGCTTCGACGACGAGCAGGCGCTGCTGCCGGCCGACGGGCGCGTATTCCAGGGTTATCGGCTGCTGCAGGAGTACTTTGCCTTTCCCCGCCGCTACCTGTTCTTCAGCCTGAACGACCTGAAGCGCGGCCTGCGCACGCCGCCCCTGCCGGGCGGCGCGCGGCGCGAGACGCGCAGCTTCGACCTGACCCTGCTGTTCTCGGTGGCGGCGCCCGAGCTGGAAGGCGCGATCGCGGCCGAGCACCTGGCCTTGCACTGCGCGCCGGTGATCAATCTGTTTCCCAAGCGGGCCGATCGCATTGCCGTGACGCCGCGCACCAACGAATACCACATGGTGGTGGACCGTACCCGTCCGCTGGACTACGAGGTGTTCGGCGTGACAAGGGTGCTGGGCCATGCCTCGGCCGAGCGCCCGGAGCAGGAGTTCCGGCCATTCTACGGAACGCTGGGCACCGACCCGGACGACTACGGCGCCTATTATTCGCTGCGCCGCGAGCCCAGGCTGCTGTCCGACCAGGCGCAGCGCAATGGCACCCGCACCGGCTACACGGGCAGCGAAGTGTTCGTGTCGCTGGTCGACCGCCATGAAGCGCCGTTTTCCGGCCAGTTGCGCCACCTGACGCTGGAAACGCTGTGCACCAACCGCGACCTGGCCATGCTGCTGCCGCTGGGCACCGATACCGACATGACCTTGCGCGTGTCGGCGCCGGTGGGCGCGGTGAAAGTGCTGCATGGGCCGACGCGTCCGCATACGGCGCTGGCCGAGAATGCCGCCACCTGGCACCTGATCAGCCACCTGGGCCTGAATTACCTGAGCCTCATCGACCTGGACGCGGAGCAGGGCGCGCAGACCTTGCGCGAAATGCTGCATGTGTACGGCAATCTGGCCGACCCGGTGGTGCGCAAGCATATCGCGGGTGTGCGCCATGTACTGGCGGAACCCATGCACCACCGGCTGCCGGTGCCCGGCCCCATTGTGTACGGGCGCGGCGTGCGTATCGGCCTGCAGGTGGACGAAGCCGCATTTTCGGGTATCAGCCCTTATTTGTTTGGCGCGGTGCTGGAACAATTCTTCGCGCGCCACGTATCTATCAACATGATGTCGGAATTGGTGCTGTCCACGTTGCAGCGCGGCGAAATCGCCCGCTGGAAGCCCCGCATGGGGGCGCGGCCCGCCGTCTAGGGCCGCAAGATCGAAAGGAATCCAGTCATGAAAACCGCCGCCGCAAACCGCCAGTACCCCGCCTACGATCCCGTCCACCTGATCGGCACCGTTACGCATCGTGAGGACGACGGCCGCTACATCGTCGACTGCGACGGCCGCAGCTGGCATGCGCGCCAGGCCGCCAGCTGCTTGCTGACGCCGCAGCAGGGCGACCAGGTGCTGATCAGCGGCCCGGACGTTGCGCGCGTATATCTGATTGCCGTCGTCGAGCAGGCCGATCCGGACCGCGCGCAGCTGGAAACCAGCGGCGACATGGTGCTGCGTTCGCGCACCGGCAGTGTGTCGCTCGAGGGCGCGCGCGCGGTGCGGCTGGCGGGCCAGGAGTCGGTGCAGGTGGATGCGGGTTCGCTGAAGGTGCAGGCCAAGGACGCGCACTTCGTCACCGAACAGATGAAGTACCTGGGCGCCGAGGTAACCGCCACCATCGGCACCACGCGCCTGGTGGGCAAGGTATACGAAGCGGTCATGGACCGCCTGTCGTTCCTGTCGCGGGTGACGTTCCGCGCCGCCGAAGAGGTCGAGCATGTGCGGGCCGGGTCGCTGGACTACCGCGCCGACAAAAGCGCGCGCGTGCACGCGTCGTACACCATGATTACCGGCGATAACCTGGTGAAGGTGGACGCCAAGCAGATTCACATGGGGTAAGCGTGGCCAGTGTCGTGACCGAACCGGTGCAGGCCGGGCCCGAGTCCGGGCCGGCGGACCACGCGCCGGTCGCGCCTACGCCCGGCGGCGGCTTTGCCGGCCTGTCGCCGCAGTTCTGGCAGGCCCTGGAAAAAGAGCCCTTTGCCTACGACCTGTTCAATACGCTGCGCTGGATAAACGCGCGCGCTGGCGCGCTCGCGCCGCTGGGCCGCGATACCGTGGC
>NZ_JAJMLX010000006.1 GCF_020991325.1 Bordetella petrii
CGGCTGCCCCGGCCCAGCCGTCCGCCGAACAACCCGCCGCGGCCACGCCGCCGGCGGAAAAACCCGCCGAGCAGCCTGCCGAACAGCCCGTGCCTGGCCAGCCCGAAGGCGCCAAGCCGGCGCAGTAAGCTCGCGTTTGCGCGCCCGGCGCAAAAAACCCGCAAGCCTGGCGGCCTGCGGGTTTTTTCATGGGCGGTTGTTGATGGCCCGTTCCTGACAGGATGGCAAGCCTGCCTGTCAGGCCGCTGCGGCGCCTGCCCGCGCCAGCAGTGCCGGCAAAGCCTGCATATCGTGGAATACCTGCGCCGCGCCTGCCCGCAACAGGGCCGCGGTGCCATGGTGGCCCGGTCCACCCGGGCTATAGCCGACCACCGTGGCGCCTGCCGCCACCCCGGCCGCGGTGCCCGTTACTGTGTCTTCTATCACGGCGCATCGTTGCGGCGCCACACCCAGCGTGTGGGCAGCCGCCAGGTAGACATCGGGCGCCGGCTTGTTGCGCGCTTGCTCCTGGCCACTGAAAATCCGCCCTTCGAAGTACTCATGCACGCCGACCTTGCGCAACTGCAGCTCTATCTTCGGTACATCCGCACCCGAGCCCACGGCGATCCGGCCGGCCAGCGTGCCGTGCAGCGCCTGTACCGCCTGCGCTGCGCCGGCAATGGCCTGCAGGTCTTGTTCCAGCGCCTGGTTGCGCCGGGCCCGGAAATCAGCCAGCCATTCGGGCGTCAGGGCAAAGCCGGTGCGTGACTGGATCAGCGCGGCTTCGTCCTTCACGGTCTTGCCCACAAAAACCCGCAGCGTCTCGTCCTGCGTAATGGGCCAGCCCAGCTCGCCCAGCATGGTGGACAGCACACGCGCCGTAATGGGTTCCGAATCCACCAGCACGCCGTCGCAGTCGAACAGCACGGCATCGAAAGGAAAAGCAGTCATGAAGAAGAAGGCGAAAAAGTGACAGACTGGCCAGTGTAGCGGGGCGAGGCCCGCGCGCTTTGCTGTGCGCGGGTAATGGCCAGGGCAAACGTGATAGAATATTGGACTTTTCGGGGCTGCCTGCCCAGGCGGCGCGGCTTCGAAGGCAGGGGGCGCGTCAAGCGTTCCTGGCCAACCCGGCCGACGTGGTGGAATTGGTAGACACGCTATCTTGAGGGGGTAGTGGCGAAAGCTGTGCGAGTTCGAGTCTCGCCGTCGGCACCAAGTTGCAGTATCAGGTAGTGCACACAAGCACATCAAGCCCGCGAATCTCACCGAGAGCGCGGGTTTTTTGTTGCCTGTGCGTTTGCCCGTTGTATCGCTGAATACCTGGCTTTGCGCCTAGAGCCCGGTCAGGCTGTATGAATATTTAGCATCTTGTGGCTCATGTCGAAGGCATCGGCGTGTGGGGCAAACGTGTTTACCAAATCCGATTTTATCGACATGAACTGGGGACATGTCGATGACGTAAACACTATCCATTGATATGTACGAATTTCTCAAAGAAATCGACATATTTCTTGGGGCGCCTAGAATCGCCCCCCTGTCTACTAAACGAGGGGAGCTAGTGAACAACGCTGTTATCAGTTTTTCGAGGAGATGGAGTTCCCTCCATTGCGTTGTGACTCTTTCGAAGAGGCTATGTTGGCCAGATTTTCTGTCAGAACTCGAGAGTTGATCATCTTCTGAGCCAAGTCTTCCATGGCCCGCTGAAGACTCTTTTTTCCCGCTTCTGCTAAACGCTCATCACCATCTTGGCATCCGCCACTCGAATTGTCGGAGCGTGCTTCGCCTCGGGCTGTCGTCTGGAATAGAAGGCTTCCATTGCCGCCATAGGCCTTTGCTCGAATCGACAGTTCCGTGGTCGCTTCGGCGTTAACACTCCAAAAACCTTGGTCAAATCGAAGTCTGGGAGAGAAGTCCGATAGATAAAAATCGAGAAAATACCCGTCGGGCTTGGCCTCTGATTGAGCATCAACGCGTAGCACTTGGGTGAAGGCACCTTCTAGCGTTTGCATGATCGACTCCGTTACCGCAGGCCCGATATCTACGGTATACGTATGGGCGCTACAGACGAAGCCAGTAGACGCTTTTCTCATCATGCCAGACAGCTCAGGGTCTACGCGTACATATGCAGGGGCCTCAATTCTCCGATTCGGCATGATCTCTGAAGCGCCGCTCGCGCTAGGGACGTTGGATTTATAGGCACATCCACTCAGCAACAGCAGGGTTCCTGCTGCAAAAAGAATATAAAGTCTCATTTAGTTACATGTGTCTCAGGTTTGTTATAGGATCCGGGGAAGTTATGGCTTGCTGACCGGAGGAGTAACGCTCATCTTCTTGTTTAATAAAACAAAAAGTAACTATATCAAAAAATACGTAATGCGTTGAATATCGGCAATTGAATTGCCGTGATCACTGCTCTTAAGGGGCCTCTATGTATGACTACCTGAATGCGGTCTCGGCAATGTGCGGTTGGTTAACGGTTTTCACGTTGAAGAGATCAATGGGGAGGCTACGGTTCTTTTAATGACGCCTACGAATCGCATCGGGTAATTGGTGGCACGCTAGTCGAGAAGCCCACGCTGACAGGCGACGAGGCCCGCTTCCTGCGCAAAGAGGTTGGAATTTCAGCGTGTGCTAGCGCAATTGCTGGATACGATGGAGCAGACCCAGTCCTTGGGGTAGCGCGGGGCCATGGTGCCTGACGGTGAGGGCCGGCTACTGAGGGCTCCTTACCTTGAAAGGGTAGATGGCAATGTAAGGGCGGCAGGAGCTGCTCGATCGGAGCATCGACTAGTATTTGTACTCCCCCCATATCCCTGTCAGACTGCGGGCATTGTCCGTTTCCGGGCTGCTTCAGCGGCCATGGCATCTGTTTCTGTAGGGTGGGGAAAAGTGTCTATTCAAATGGCGAGCCGTTGCGGTGTGGTGCTGATGCTGGTGATGATGACCTCGGCGTGTTCTTCGGGCAGCAGTTCCAGCCCCGTGGGCCGCTTGTTCAACGAGTGCACGTGGTACCGCAGCGGGTGCATGTACGAAGGTTCGTACGAGGAAGGCGAGCGCGAATATGCGGAAGAGGAAGCGCAGCGGCTGAACCGGGCCCAGCTTCAAAGGCTGCGCAGTTCCGGGGGGTGACCACTACACCAGCAACTGGGCCGCTTCTACCACGGGGCGCGGCGGCACCCAATAGAACATCAGCAACGATAGCGCGGCATGGCGCGCCAGGCGCAGCAGACGGCGCACCATGGCGGTGAAGGCCAGCAGCCAGCCCAGCAAGGCCATGCCCAGGAATACCGGCGGCAGGAACTCCAGGAAGTCGAAGCCCATGGCCCGGTTCATCTGCCAGGTGCTGGCTGCGTACATGCCCAGCGGAAAAATCGCGCCCCAGTACAAGGGGTCATAGCGAAACGGGAAGCGCTGGAAACCGTAGCGCCACGCGCCCAGGCACAGCAGCATCGGAATCCACCAGGTGCCCGTGGCCCAGTACAGCACCGTGAAGCCCTTCAGGAATGGCAGCAACGACACCAGGTACGGTGCCTGCGGCGCATTCAGGATCAGCAGCGAACCGGCCAGGGTGGATATGGCCATGGCGCCCATGTTGATCCAGTAGGGCGGCGACAGGTCGCCTGGCGAGAACGGAAAGAACGTGTAGCGGTAGAAGATCAGCGACATCATCCAGATGTACAGCATGCCGCCCCACAGCCACATCGACAGCGCCACCAGATTCATCTCCAGCCGGAAGGGCTGCCCGATACGTGCCGCCAGCAGCGCGCTGGACACGGCCAGCGCCTGGGTCGCCACCACGGCAAGCAGCCAGGCGCCGCTGATGCTGCGGTCCAATGGCGGCTTGTGGGCCTTGACCGTGAATGCGGTGAAAATGCTGTAGGTCAGCCCGACCCACAACGCCACCGCCAAGGTCCACAGCGCGAAGCCGGTGACCAGGTCATCGCGCAACAGGATGAACTGGCTGGCCAGGATGCCGGTGCCCGCCACCAGCGTGAAATAGCCCGGCCCCTTGGCATGGTCGATCATGTCGCCGAAGAAGCGGCGCGGGAAATGCCAGGCGCGCAGCAGATAGGCCAGCCACAATGCGGCGTACTGCACGATGTTCAGCACGAACAGCGCGCGGGCCAGGCGGGGGTAGCTCATCATGTCGGAGGCCAGCGACACGATGCCGGTTGCCATGACCAGGCCGAAATAAGCGGGAGACAAATCTTGCAGGGCCTCGCGCCATCGCGGGGGCGCACCGTCGGCGCGGTCTGGTGCCTGTCCATCTGTTGCGGCAGGTACGTGGTGATCCGCATCCGTCGACCCCATCTTCATGCTCTCCCTGGTGTGCGCCGCCATCCGGGCCGTTCCACGGGAAGCGCCGCATTGCCTGATTTGGCACACAGTTTAAGCCCGGGCAGGGCGCGGGCGCTGGTTCGCCGCGGCCTGGACGCAGGGCAATAGCCCGTCAAGGTGACAGCCCGCCAGGCGTACACTGATTGAAATGCCGGCTGCTCGCCGCCGCACGCCTGCGCAGGCCCGCCGCGCTTTCCGGAGTAACCCATGAATAAAGTCAAAATCGATTTTGTGTCCGACGTGGCCTGCCCCTGGTGCGCCGTGGGGCTGGGCGGCCTGCTGGAGGCCATCGACCGCATCGGGCCGGCGGCCGAATTCCAGATCCACATGCAGCCGTTCGAGTTGAATCCCGACATGCCCAAGGGCGGGCAGAACACGGGCGAACGGTTGATGAAAAAGTATGGTTTCGACAAGCCCCGGCTGCAGGAGAACCGCCGGGTGATCGCCGAGCGTGCCGAGGCGGTGGGCATGCCCATGCACCAGACCGACGACAGCCGTTCGTACAACACGTTCGATGCGCACCGGCTGCTGCACTGGGCGGGCACGGTTGGCCAGGCACAGCAGGTGGCGCTGAAGCGCAGCCTGCTGAAAACCTACCATTTCGATAACCGGGATACCAGCGAGGCCGACGTGCTGGTGCAGGCCGCGCGCGATGCGGGGCTGGACGCCGAGGCGGCGCGGGAGGTGGTGGCGTCTGGACGCTACGCCGCCGAGGTGCGCGCCGACCAGGACAAATGGCGCGGCCTGGGCATTTCGTCGGTGCCGTCGGTGATCATCAACGACAAGTACCTGGTGTCCGGCGGGCAGCCGCCCGAGGTCTTCGAACAGGCGCTGCGCCAGGCGGCAGGCGGCGGCTGAGCCGCGGCCGCGCCACTCGCGCGCACGCCGTCAGGACACCGCGCCCGCGCCGTATCTGCCGGCAAGCAATGCCCCGGTACTGAAGCGCTGGATGGAGTACGGGGCCAGGGACACGTCGGTGGGCAGGCCCAGGGCTTCCTGGGCCAGGATGCGCCCCACCATGGGCGACAGCTTGAATCCGTGTCCCGAAAACCCATACCCGACCACCAGACCCTCGATGCCGGGCAGCCGGCCCAGCACCGGGTTCCAGTCGGGCGTGACGTCGTACACGCCTGTCCATGACGAGGCGATGCCGGCGGCTTCGTAGGCGGGAAAGCGCGCGGCCACCTGGCCGCCGATGTCGGCGATGTAGTCCATCGAGACGTCGCCTTGCTCCAGTTCCAGGGTGTCCAGTTTTTCGCCTGCCACGCCTTCGGCCACCATCATCTGGCTGCCGCCGTAGCTGCGGCAGTACAGCATGCCGGGCGAGGCCAGGTCTTTGAAAACGGGCATGGAATACGCGTACCTGGCGGCCTGGCATTCCAGGGCCAGCACGGCGTGCCGTTCCGGCGCCAGGGGCAGGCCGTGGCCTGTCCAGGTTGCCAGTTCCGGTGTCCAGACGTTCTGCGTGCTGATGACGGTGGCGGCGTGGAAGTCGCCGGTGGATGTGGAGACGCCCGTGACCCTGCCCCGGTCGATCAGCAGGTTTTCCACCTGTACGTGCTCGCGCACGGTGACGCCGGCGCGGCGCGCGGCGCGGGCGAAGCTGGCGGCGGTCATGTAGGCGTCGGCGAAGCCCGCCTCGGGTTCGTAGCCTATCAGCGCGGCGTCGTCGAACTGGGCAATCGGCAGAAGTCGGCGGGCTTGCGGCGGGTCCAGGGTTTCGACGGCGATTCCTTGTTCGCGCTGCTGCTGCAGCGTGGCGCGCAGCGCATCCAGTTTGTCGCCTTCGGGGGCGGCTATCAGGTAGCCGCACTTCACCAGCCCGCACGATGCATCATCGTCGCCCAGGTAGTCGGTGAAACGGCTGAATATCTGCCAGGAATGCCGCGCCAGGTCGGCGTTCTCGCGGATCGAATAGTGGGTGCGCAGAATGCCCGACGACTGGGCGGTAGTACCGGCCCCGATGGTGCCGCGGTCTAGCAGCAGTACGTTCGCCGTGCCCAGCCGGGCAAGGTGGAACGCCACCGAACTTCCCATGACGCCAGCGCCTATGACCACTACGTCGTACGTATTCACGAATATCGTTTCCGTTCAAGGGTTGCGGCAGCGGGCCCCGTGCGGAACCCGCGCGTGGGTAGACGCGGTTTCAGGATGGCTTGATGCCGGCGGCTTCCACGTAGCCTTTCCAGCGCAGCTTGTCGGCCTTGACGAAAGCGTCGATCTCCTGGGGCGAGGCGGGCGGGAAGGTCAGGAACCCTTGCTGGGTATAGGTTTTCTGCACCGAGGGTTTGTCGATGGTGGCCTGGAATTCCTTGTGCAACACGTCGATGACGCTGGCGGGGGTCTTGCGGGGCGCGAACAGCGCGTGCCAGGTGACGACTTCGTAGTCGCTGTCGACCACGCTGGCGATGGTGGGCAGTTGCGGCGCCCAGGGCAGGGTTTCGGTGCTGGACACCGCCAGGGGCACCAGCTTGCCGGACTTGACCAGCGGGTCCACCACCGACCATGCGTCGATGTGGAAAGTGTTGCGGCCGGCGGCCAGGTCGGACATGGCCGTCATATCCTTGTAGGGTACATGCAGCACACCGGGTTCGCCGATTTTCTTGCAGAAAATGGTGCCCGCGATATGGCTGGACGTACCCACGCCGTACGAACTGAAGCTGCATTTGCCGGGGTCTTTGCGGATGTGCGCGATCAGTTCTTCCGCCGTTTTCACGCCCAGGCCGGCATGGGCCACCAGCACCAGCGGCAGCTTGGCGGTGCGCGACACGGCGGCGAAATCGTTGTCGGGGTCGAAGGGCAGGCTGCTGTACACGTAGGGGTTGATGCAGAAAGGCGTGGCGGTGGAATACAGCAGGGTGCTGCCGTCCGCGGGAGAAATCGCCACCTGCCGGGTGCCGATGTTGCCAGCCGCGCCGGGCTTGTTCTCGACGACGAAGTTGCCCAGCCGCTCGGCCACGTCGGCGACCAGCAGGCGGGCGATGACGTCGGTGCTGCCGCCGGACCCGTAAGGCACGATGACGGACACCGGCCCGGAAGGATAGGCGCCCGATTTCGCCAGGACATGGCGGGGCAGGGCGGCGGCCCCGCACAGGCCCGCCAGGGCTTTCAATGCATTGCGACGCAGGTTGTTCATGGACTGCTCCTATAGTTAGATCTCATCCGATCCCTTATTCGCGGCCCCGGCATGTTGCCGGGATCCGCATCGGACGGTGCGAGGCTGGCGCCGGCCTGGCCGCGCGCGTACGCATGGCCAGGCCGTTGCGGTGGACAGCTTATGATGCAGAGTCTGCCTCTGGCGCGCGGTTCAGCGAGCCCTCCAGTGGTCGTAGGCATCTCTCGCCTGGTACCAACTGCCTATGGCGAACAGAAACCACGTATTGCCGAAGTAAAAAGGATGGCCGGGAATTTCCCCCATGTCGAAAGCATTGATCGGATCACGGGACTGGGCGGCGATCTTGCGCCCCACGCTGTGTCCCAGGTAGCTCATCATGGCAACACCGCTGCCATTGCAACCCAGTGCGTAGTGCAGCCCGTCGGCCCCGCCGATGTGGGGCATGGAATCCAGTGTCATGGCCACCTTGCCGCCCCAGCTGTGGGTAATGCGCGTACCCGCCAGTTGGGGAAACCGCTTGGCCATGGCACGGTGCAGCAGCCGGGCGGTGGTTTCTTCGCTGGCGGGCGTGAAGCGGGCCCGCCCGCCGAACAGCAGGCGCCTGCCGTCGGGCGAAAGGCGGTAATGGTTGACCACGCGCCGCGATTCGGACACGGCGCGATTGGTGGGCAGCAGGCTGGCCGCCAGGTCCGGGCTCAGGGGCTCGGTGGCGATCATGTAGGTGGCGATGGGCACCACCTTGCGTTCCAGCCTGGCCAGGTTGGGCCCGGTGTAGCCGTTGGTGGCGATGACCACCTGCGTCGCACGCACGGTGCCGCGCGAGGTGGCTACCTCGTAGCCGCCGGGCACGCGGGTAATGCGCTCGACCGAGGTATTGCCCTGCACGCGCGCGCCGGCTTCGCGCGCGGCGCGCAGCATGCCGCCATACAGCTGGGCGGGGTGCAGGTGCCCGGCGCGCTCTATCAGCGCCGCCCCGTGATAGACGGACGAGCCGATCTCCGAAGCCAGGTCTTCACGGGGAATCATGCGCGCGTGCGATCCCGTGCAGGCATTCAACTGGTCGATGCGGTCTTTCCAGGCTTCGTAATGCTGGGGCACCCACATGGTGGTCAATCGGCCGGTCTTGTGCCAGCCGCACTGGATATCGTGAGCCTCGATCAGCGATTCGACATAACTCATGGAATCCGCGGCGTCGCGCAGCCGCGCGGCCAGCAGGCGCTCGCGCTGTTGCGGGCTTTCTCCCACGGCGGCCAGCGCCTTCTTCTGCACATTCACGCCGCCTGATACCTGGCCGCCCGAGCGGGTGCTGGCACCCTGGCCGGGCCGGCCCGCCTCGACCACCAGCGCGTCGATGCCAGCCTGCCGCAGGGTCAGCGCGCAGCACACGCCCGCGTAGCCGGCGCCCACGATCAGCACGTCGACGCTGGCGGGCAGGGTGTCCTCGCCGGGTTCGGGCGGTTCATAGGCCTCCCACCAGTAGGGGCGCCGCTGGAAGTCTGCTGCGTAGATGTCCGCTGAAGAAGCCATACAAGGTTCCTGGTGGCTGGAGGCGAGGTTTTCAGGCGCGCGCCGTGGACTGGGCGGCGATGGCTTGCGGCGCGGGCAAATCCGCATACCGCTCGCTAAGCCGTGCATAGATGCGGTCTATGTCGGCGCCGCCGCCGTCGCCGGGCGGCGGGCTGTCGGCCAGTGCCGCGAACATTTGGTGCTTGACGAAATGCCGCCAGCTGACCGGCAGGGCCGCCATGATGCGCGTCATGGCGTCGTAGCGGGCCGGGGTCCACACGCTTTCGAAGCGCGCGCGGCCTGGGCCGTAATCGAAGTGTTCCTGCTGTCCGGGGGGGCGGTCGGCCCGCAGGCGCTGGGTGGCGGCCTCGTCTACCGTCATGTCGTCGCGCAGTACCACGCCGTAGGCTTCGCGAGCGCGGCGCGGCGATACGAAGCCGCAGCGCACATCCTCCAGCACGTTCTCGGCCGGGCGTTCGTACGGGTGGCCGTAGCCGCCGCCGGCCGGGCCTTGCAGGCGGATGATGTCGCCCGGCGCGCAGTGCACCAGGTCGCTGTTGCGCAGCTCTTCGGGCGCGTCGGAATCGGGGTTCTTGATGAAGCGGGAATTGGCGCCGGCCTTGCCGCCCACCACGCCCCAGGCCGCCAGTTCCGAGCGGTTGCGGTTGCGCGCGGTGACCACGCCGTTGGGGGCCAGCAGCTTGAATTCCATGGTGGCCGCGTTGCCGCCGCGCTGCCGGCCGGCGCCGCCCGTGTCCGGCACCAGCCCGTAGCGGATGATCTCGATGGGCACCTCGGCCTCGTTGATTTCAACGGGGGTGTTTTTCAGGAAGGCGTTGTTCGCGCCGCAGCCTTCCACGCCGTCGTATTCTGGCCCGCCGCCGGCGCCGCCGCCGCAGGGGCCGATGGATGACAGTACCTGCCGGCCCTCGCGGGTGGCGGTCTTCACGTTCAGCAGTGTGGATCCGCCGGCCGGGCAGGCGGGCAGGCGGTTGGGCAAGGCGCGGTTGAACACCCCGAACGTGCAGGCCTGGATCACGGCCGCCATCAGGCTGCGCATGCCCACCGCCGCGGGGGCGTGCGGATTGACCACCGAGCCCTCGGGCAGCACCGCGCTCATGGGGCGCACCGATCCGGCATTCAGCACATTGCGGGGCGCCAGCGAGTGCATGACGTAGATCAGGCCCACGGTAATGACGGAATGGTGCCCGTCGCCGCCGGTGGGCACGTTCAGCGACGAGGCCACCTGCGGATCGCTGCCGGTGAAGTCCAGTTCCAGTTCGTCGCCGCGCACGCGCAGGGTGATGTGGATGCGGCAGGGGTAGCCTGCCACGGAATCCTCGTCGGCGTATTCCGAGAACGCGTACTCGCCGTCGGGAATTTCACTGATCAGGGCACGCGTCTGCTGCTCGGCGTAGTCCAGGATGGCCTCGGCGCCCTGCATGAATTCTTCCACGCCGAAGCGGTCGATAATTTCATGCACCTTGCGCTCGCCCACATTCAGGGCGGCGATCTGCGCGTTCAGGTCGCCCTGGTTCTGGTCGGGCATGCGCACATTCACCTGCATGATGCGCAGCAGCTTCTCGTCCATGACGCCGTCGCGCATCAGCAGCATGGGCGGGATGCGCAGCCCTTCCTGGTGCACTTCGGTCAGCGTGCGCGACAGCGACGCCGGCACGGCGCCGCCCATGTCGGTGTTATGGATGTGCGTGCCCACGAAGCACACCAGCCTGCCGTCGCGGAACACCGGCTTCCATACATGCATGTCGGGCGTGTGCGTGGAAACATAGCCGCTGTAGGGGTCGTTGGTCAGGTAGATGTCGCCTTCGCGGTAGTCGTCGAACATGTCGATGACGCGGCCGTAATCCAGCCCGGTGTACCAAGTGGCGCCGAAGGTCTTGGGGGACGCGAAGGTCTTGCCCGCGGGCGTCATCAACTGGGCCGAGAAGTCTTCGGTTTCCTTCACGAAGGTGGAATAGGCCGTGCGCATCAGCGTATAGCCCATGGCTTCGGCGGCGGCGGTGCAATGGTTGGCCAGCACCTGCAGGCGGAAATTGTCCACGGTCATGGTCACGCGGCTCCTTCGGAAGTGATGCGCAGGTTGGCGTATTCGTCGACCTGGCAGGTGTAGTCGCAGGGGATCACGGTGGTGCAGTCGTCCTGGGTCACGATGGCCGGGCCGTGGAAGCGGTGGCCGGCGGCCAGCGCGGCGCGGCTGTACAAGTCCACGTCGCGGAACCCGCCGTCCAGCCATACCCGCAGCGCGCGTTCCGGGCTGGGTGTGGCGGGGCGCGGGTCGTAGCGCGGGAAGCTGGGCTTGTCGTTATTGCCCGATATGACGACGCGCAGGCTTACCACCTGCACGGGTGCGCGTTCGTCGGCATGCCCGTACAGGCGGCGGTGCGCGTCGTGGAACGCCTGGCCGACGGCGGCGATGTCTCCGGCCTGCAGATGCGCCGGATCCAGCACGGTGTCGATCTCGTACGACTGGCCGCGATAGCGCATCTCGGCCGAATAGACCAGTTCGGCGTGGTCGATGTGGCCCTGCTCGTGCGCCAGCCATTCTTCGGCGCGCTGGCGCAGAATGGCGAACTCGTCGCGCACCAGGTCCAGGTTGCCTGGGGTCAGCTCGGTATAGACGGTTTTCAGGAAATCGCTTTTCAGGTCGGCGATCAGGCCGCCCAGCGCGCTGAGCGTGCCGGGCGAAGGCGGAACCACGATTTCCTTGACCTTGATTTCGCGCGCCAGGAAGCAGCCCAGCATGGGCCCCGCGCCGCCGAAGGCCAGCACGGCGTACTCGCGCGGGTCGATGCCGTAGCGCGACACCAGGCCGCTGACTTCGGAATACATGCCCGATACCGCGATCTGGATGATGGCCTCGGCGGTTTCTTCCACGCCGCGGCCCAGCCTGGCGGCCAGTTCGCCCACGGCCTGGCGCGATGCCTCGGCATCCACTTCCACGGCCTGGTAACCCAGGTCTGAATGGCCGACCAGGCCGCAGCATACAAAGGCGTCGGTAATGGTGGCGCGCGTGCCGCCGCGCCGGTAGCAGGCCGGGCCGGGCCTGCTACCGGCGCTTTCCGGGCCCACTTTCAGCACGCCCAGCGGGTCTACCCAGGCGATGGACCCGCCGCCTTCGCCCACCGACGACACCGCCACCGACGGGATATGGATCTGGAAATCGCCGATCAGTTCGCCCACGCCATACGTGGGCTTGCCGTCGATGATGACGGCGATATCGGCGCTGGTGCCGCCGATGTCCAGGCTCAGGCAGCGGGCAATGCCCGACGTGGCCGCGACGTGGCTGGCGCCGATCACGCCCGCCGCGGTGCCCGACAGGATCATCTGCACGCAGTCGCGCTTGCCTTGCTCGGCGGTCATGACGCCGCCATTCGATTTCGTCAGGCGGGGCTCGGGCTGCACGCCGGCGTTCTTCAGGGCGCTTTGCAGCGACCCCAGGTAATGGGCCACGCGCGGCTGCACGTAGCCGCCGATGACGGCGGTAATAGTGCGTTCGTATTCACGGATGATGGGCCAGGTTTCGCTGGAGCAGGACACCGGCAGGCCGGGCGCCAGCGATTCTATGATTTCCTTCGCGCGCAGTTCATGGGCCGGATTGCGGTAGGCATGCAGCAGCGAAATCACGATGCCTTCGGCGCCGGCGTCGCGGGCCTGTTGCAGGGCGTGCCGCACGCTGGCTTCATCCAGGGGGCTGCGCACAGCGCCATCGGGGCCCATGCGCTCGGCAATGCCGAACACCATGCTGCGCTTGACCAGCGGGTCGGGCCGCCGGGACAGCAGGTGGTACATGTCGGGCGTCTTCAGCCGCGCCAGTTCCAGCACGTCGCAGAAGTTCTCCGTGGTGAACAGCGCCAGCTTCAAACCCTTGCGCTGGATGACGGTGTTGATGCCCACGGTGGTGCCGTGCGTGAAATAACTGATTTGCCGTGGTTCGATGCCGTAGCGTTCGCCCAGCATGCGCACGCCGGCAATCACTTCTTCGCCGGGCTGGTCCGGGCGCGAGAAAACCTTGAGGCTCTTGATTTCGCCGCTGTCTTCATCGAAGACGGCGAAGTCCGTGAACGATCCGCCGATGTCGACGCCAACTCTGTACCCCATGAGTGCTCCCAAATCTGTGTCGCGGAAGGTGCAAGGTGCTTGCCTTGCCCTGCTGAACCAGGTTATGATGTTCACTAGATGAACAAACATTTCATACAGTGGTCAAATGAATGATAATAGGTCGGTCCAGAGGTGTCTAGCCGTTCTGCGCTGTTTTCGCGCCGGCCCCGGGCAATCCCTAACCTCGCTGTCCAGGGCGGTAGATCTTCCGCATTCCACGGTCTTGCGCCTGTTGAACACGCTACAAAGCGAAGGCTATGTGCGCAAAGAGGGCACGCTGTGGTCGCTGACGCCGCAGTTGCTTGAAATCGGTTTCGCGGCCTTGGCCAACACCGGGGTGAATGACTTGATCCAGGCGTCGCTGCAGGCGCTGGCCGACCATTGTTCGGGCACCGTCAACATCGGCGAAAAAAGCAAGGACGAGGCCATCATCATCGCGCGCGCCAGTTCTGAATCCGAACGCCGCAAGATCCTGGTGGTGAACCTACGGGTGGGCAACGCATTGGCCGCCAACACGGCGCTGTGTTCGGCGCTGGATCTGCCGGAAGACGAATGGTCGATCGCGGTCTACCCCGACCGCAAGGTCACCACGGTGGGAATATCGTTATTTACCGGCCCGGTGCGCAGCCTGTCGCTGGGGCTTTCGGTGAACGATGACGAATACTCCCGGCAGCGCCTGGAAACTGAACTGCTGCCCGTGTTGCGCCAGAAGCGCGACGAAATCCGCCGCCTGATGCGTCTGGGCGAGGTCTGAATTCAGCGCCCTGGCAGTTGCCATGCGATTTCCGGCACGGCCTCGATGGCACTCTCGGTTGCGTCCCGGCCGTCTTGCAGGTGCGTCACCAGGTCCAGCGTGGTGGACTGCCGCGTCAGCATCAGGCAGGCCACTTCCTGCGCGGCGACGCGGGTGGCATGCCAGCAGTGGGGCGCCATGCACAGGCCCTGGCCCGGTGGTATGGCAAAGGCGGCCAGCGTGGCCAGGTCGGGGCGGCCGTCCGGCAGGCTGCGCGCCACCACATGAACAATGCTGCCCGTCAGCGGCACGATGGCCTGCTGCGTCAGCAAGTGCTTTTCCAGGTGGGTTACCGGGCCGCTGGCGCGGTAGTTCACCCACAGGATTTCCGGTACGCCGTCCTGGCCGGGGTCGAACAGATGCTCGCGCCAGAAATCAGTGGCCGCGTTGGTAAACGCGGGAACCCCAGGCCGGGCGGGAAAGGGCTTGCCCAGCATTTCGCCATAGGGGGCGAAGGCATCGGCGGTAATGGGTTGCGCGTACAGGCTGGGCATGGAAAGGGCCGGAGGAAACAGGCCCCCATTACACCTGAATTCCGCGCCAGGCGGGCAGGCCCGCCCGGGCCCTTACTTGACGACGGTGCGTCCGGCCGGGTCCAGCGCAATCGTCCCGACCTGGCCGGCCACCGACAGGCGAGCGCCGGTATGGCGCTGCAGCGTGTCGATATCCATGCCGTCCACCATGGCCCGCAGCACAAAGAGGCCGTCCTTGACGTCCACGATGGCCCAGTTGGTGTACACCGCGTCCACCACGCCCGCGGCCGTCAGCGGATACGTGCAGGCTTCCAGCAGCTTGGGCTGGCCCGCCTTGTTGGTGTGTTCCATCATGACCAGCACATTGCGCGCGCCCACGGCCAGGTCCATGGCGCCGCCGATGGCGGGAATGGCATCGGGCGCGTCGGTCATCCAGTTGGCCAGATCGCCGCTGGCGGCGACCTGGAAGCCGCCCAGTATCGAATAATCCAGGTGCCCGCCGCGCATCATGGCAAAGGAAATGGTGTGCTCGGTGATGGACGCGCCGGGAATCAGCGTGGTGGGCACGCGGCTGGCGTTGATCAGGTCGGGATCGATGGCGTCGCCGACGGCGGCCGCGCCCATGCCCAGGATGCCGTTCTCGCTGTGCAGCAAGATCTCGCGTTCTTCGGGCAGGTAGTCGGACACCAGCGTGGGCATGCCTATGCCCAGGTTCACCGTGGCACCTTCCGGGATGTCGCGCGCCACCAGCTGGGCGATCTGCTGGCGGGTAAGGGATAGCGTTTCGCTCATGACAGGGGGCTCGCCAGGACGACGGATTTGACGAAGATGGCTTGCGTCATCACTTGCTCGGGGGGAATATCGCCAGCCTGCACGATCTCATCCACCTGGGCGATGGCATGGCGCGCGGCCATGCACATGACAGGGTTGAAATTGCGCGCCGCCAGCCGGTAGGTCAGGTTGCCCAGCCGGTCGCCCCGGTGCGCCCGCACCAGGGCGAAGTCGGCGGGCAGGGGCTGCTCCAGCACATAGCCCTTGCCATCGATGACGCAGGTTTGCTTGTCCTTCGCCACCCAGGTGCCATAGCCCGTGGGCGTATAGAAGGGGCCCAGCCCTGCGCCGGCCGCGCGCATGCGTTCGGCCAGGGTGCCCTGGGGGACACATTCCAGGTCCACCTTGCCGGCGCGGAACGCGTCGGCGAATATCTCGGACCGGGGCGGGCGCGGGTGCGAGCAGATCACTTTGCGCACGCGGCCGGCCGCGATCAGGGCGGCAATGCCCCGCTCGCCGGCGCCGGCGTTGTTGCTGATGAGCGTGAGCCCGGTGGTGCCCATCGCCAGCAGCGAGTCGATCAGTTCGAATGGAATGCCCGCATCGCCAAACCCGCCGATCATCACGCTGGCGCCGTCGGGAATAATCGACAGCGCCTCGGCGTGCGAGGCCTGGATCTTGTTGATCATCGTGGCCGCCTGGTTCTTGTGGGGTGCATCTTGTCTCCTTAGTGGCCGGCTGGCGGGCGGGGGTTACAGCACGGCCCCGGTACCCAGGATAGCCGTGGACTGGCTGGACAGCGTGCCGCCATTGCCATGCACCAGGGCCGTCTTGGCACCTGCT
The DNA here is from genome assembly GCF_020991325.1 of Bordetella petrii. Lineage (GTDB taxonomy): Bacteria > Pseudomonadota > Gammaproteobacteria > Burkholderiales > Burkholderiaceae_B > Bordetella_A > Bordetella_A petrii_E. The sequence continues at coordinate 15,938 of NZ_JAJMLX010000006.1, forward strand.
ACCTGGCGCTCGCCGCATTCGCCGCGCAACTGCCGCACCGCCTCGATGGTGATGAACATGCCGTACATGCCTGGGTGCACGCACGACAGCCCGCCGCCATTGGTGTTCACTGCCAGCCGTCCGCCGGGGGCCAGGGCGCCGTTGCTGACGAAGGGGCCGCCTTCGCCCTTCTTGCAGAAGCCCAGGTCTTCCAGGAACAGGATGGGGTTGATGGTGAAGGCGTCGTACAGTTCCAGGACGTCGATGTCCTTGGGCTGCAGGCCGGCCATCTCGAAAGCGATGGGGCCGGACTGGCTGGCCGACGTGACCGTCAGGTCGTCCATCGACGAAATCTGGCGGTTCCAGCATGCCGTGGAACTGCCCAGCACGTATACCGGCTTGTTCGGCAGGTCGCGCGCGCGGTCGGCGCGCACCAGCACGTAGGCGCCCGCGCCATCGGTAACCAGGCAGCTGTCGCGCACGGTCAGCGGGTCCGACACCATGCGCGACGACAGCACGTCGTCGATGCTGAGCGGATCGCGCGAGAATGCTTCGGGATTCAGTTGCGCCCACTTGCGCGCCGCCACGGCCACTTCGGCCAGTTGCTCGCGCGTCGTGCCATATTGATGCATGTGGCGGGCGGCGGCCAGCGCATACGAACTGAGCGGGCTCAGGGGGTTATAGGGGTTTTCGTAGGGTTGCGGGTCCAGCTTGCGGCGCGCGCTGCCGATCTCGGCGCGGTTCAGCGTGGACGTGCGCTGGGTGCTGCCATAGCACACCAGCACCGCATTGCATTGCCCGCTGGCCAGCGCCTGCAGGGCCGGCATCAGGTGGGCCACGAAGCTGGATCCGCCGATCATCGTGTTGTCGATGAAAGTGGGGCGGATGCCCAGGTGTTCGATCACCGGCATGGCCCACATGGTGGACGCCACGCTGGCCGTGGCGATGCCGTCGATATCCCGCATCGTCAGCCCGGCGTCGGTCACGGCGCGATGCGCGGCCTGCACCAGGATCTCCATTTCGGTGTAGCCGTGGGCTTCGCCCAGCCCGGCATGGCCCACGCCTACGATGGCGGCGGCGCCGCGCAATTTGGGGTCTATCATGCCTGCCCTCCGGTTTGCTTGAATACCACCACCTTGCCGCTGTCGGTATCGATGATGCTGGCTTGCACGGCCATGCCGATGGCCACCGCGGCCGGCGCCACGTCATCCACGCGCGACATCATGCGCACGCCTTCTTCCAGGTCTACCAGCGCAACGTTGTAGTCGCCGCCATGTTCGGCCTTGCGCCGCACCACTGTGGTGGAATAAACCGTGCCCTTGCCCGAAGGCGTAAACCAGGCCAGGTCGCCTGCCCCGCAGTGGGGGCAGATTACCCGGGGGTAGAACACCGCCTGGGAGCAGGCCTGGCAGCGTTGAATCTGGAACAGGCCCTGCGATAGCTGGTCCTGGTAATGCTTTTCCGGGCCGACAGGCGGCGCGGCCGTGGGCTGTGACATGGTGGGCGCTTCCTTCAGTGATGAGTCAAGCAATTTTGCGACGATCGCCGCCCACCCGCCAATCTTGATTTGCTTAGGGGGGCTTTTGCTGGGGTTAACAGGGGCTACACCCCGGCGCGCTGGTCAGGCCGGCGGCCTGGCCTTACGATAGGGAGCGTCATTCGCCGCCCGAGCCCGGCGGCGCAGACGGAGAACATTCCAATGGATCTGGTTGATTGCAGGCTGGTCGTCAACATCGCCCAGTCGAAAAGCCTTACCCAGGGGGGACGAGACACCTTCCTGTCGCTGCCGGCGGCCAGCCTGCGGCTGAAATCGCTGGAAAGCGAGCTGGGCCTGCGCCTGTTCCACAGGCGCCATCACGGCATGGAACTGACCGAGGCGGGGCTGGGTTTTGTCCAGCATGCCCGCACCATTCTCGGCAACGTCAGCAATCTGCACGCCCACCTGCAAGGCTACAAAGACAAAAGCCGGCGCTTCCTGCGGGTGGCGGCCAATACGTCTTATGTCACGGTGTTCCTGCCGCCCCTGGTCAAGACATACCTGTCCGCGCACTCGGGGGTAGGCATCGATATCCAGTCGGCCCGGCGCGAAGACATCGAAGCCGGCCTGCAGGAAGACCGCTATGACATCGGTTTCCTGTCGTCGCACAACCCGGTTTTCGCGGTGGATCCCATCGATTTCGGGGCCGATCCCATGGTGGTGATCACCTCGGCCGATTCCGACCTGGCCGCTTTGCCGTCCATCGATCTGCAGCGCTTCGCGGCCTGCCAGCACGTCATGCTGGGCGAGCAATGCACCCTGACCGCCTACCTGCGCGAGCGCCTGGCCGAACATGGCCTGAAGCTGAATGTGCGCGTCAACGTGGCAGACTACAAAACCATGCACGACATGGTGGCATCGAACATCGGCGTGGGACTGATCCACGCTTCGCTGGCGCGCCGCTACGGTAACGCGCAGATCCGCGCCATTCCGCTGGATGCGGCCTGGGCGCAGCACCGGCGTTACGCGCTGGTAACCGAGGGTGCCCGGGCCAGCCACTGCGTCAACGACTTCTTGTCGTATGTCGTGGATAACTGGCTAGGGCTGGATGAACAGGTGCGCGCGGGCGCGGGGCCATTGCAGGCGCCGCCCGGAATCAGGCCGGCTGCAGCCTGAACAGGGCCTGGTCTTCGTCGACCCTGGCCGAGGCTTGCACGGCGATGTCGACGATGGTGCCGGCCTGTTCGGCCTCCACGGGGATTTCCATTTTCATGGACTCGATCGTGGCCAGCAGGTCGCCAGCCTGCACGGCCTGCCCGGCGGACACTTCAATGCGCAACACGGTACCCGCAACAGGCGAGGGAACGGAGATAGGGGAACTGGCCATGAGGGTTCTCAGTGTTTGTCGGTGGAATAGCGGTTGGCAAGAAAATCCGGGTCGTCCAGCACCTGCAGCACGAACGGGATATTCGTCTTGACCCCCTGGACCTGCGCGCCCGACAGGGCTTCGCGCAGGCTGGCGATGCAGGCGGCGCGGTCCGGTCCGCGGGCGATCACCTTCGCCAGCAGGGGGTCGTAGTAAGGGGTGACGCGGTTGCCCGGACCGTAGCTCGGTTCCACGCGGATGTCCGGCCGGACGGGAAACTCGAAGGCTTCCAGCACCCCGCACGACGGGAAGAACCGTACCGGGTCCTCGGCATACACGCGGGCCTCGATGGCGTGGCCCTGCCGTGCTACGTCGGCGGGTAGTACCTGGTCCAGCCGCTGCCCGTAGGCCAGCCGGATTTGCGCGGCCACGATATCGATGCCGGTGATTTCCTCGGTTACCGCGTGCTCCACTTGCAGGCGGGTGTTCACCTCCAGGAAGTTGAAACCATGCTCGCCGTCGTACAGCATTTCCACCGTGCCGATGACGTCGTAGCCGACCTCGGCCATGATCTGCTCCAGCCGCGTCGTGATGGCCTGCAGCGTGTCGGCGGGAATGGCGGCCGCCGGCGCCTCTTCAATGACCTTCTGGTGGCGCCGCTGCACACTGCAGTCGCGCTCGAACAGGCAGCGCACGTTGCCGTGGCGGTCGGCCAGGAACTGGAACTCGATATGGCGCGGGTGCACCGCCAGTTGTTCGGCGTACAGGCTGCTGGCGCCGAAGGCCTTGGCCGATATGCTGCTGCTGCGCTCCCAGGCGGCGGCCAATTGGTCGCGCGCATGGATGGGGGCCATGCCGATGCCGCCGCCGCCGCCCGAGGGCTTCAGCAGCAGCGGCAGCCCGATCTGCTCGACCGCTTGCTCCAGGTCTTGCAGGCTGTTCAGTTCCTCGCTGCTGCGCAGCATGGGCATGCCATGCGGTTGCAGGTATTCGCGCGCGCGGATCTTGTCGCCCAGCAGGGCGATCCAGTGGGCCGAGGGGCCCACGAATACCAGTCCCGACGCTTCCACGCTGCGCGCGAACGCGGCGTTCTCCGACAGGAACCCATAGCCGGGGTGAATGCCATCGCAGCCCTGGTCAATGGCGGCGCGCAGAATGGCGTCCTGGTCCAGATAGCTTTCCTGCGCGCTGGGCCCGCCGATGCGCAAAGCCTGCGTGGCCTGGCCGACGTAAGGCAGGCCGGCGTCCGCATCGGAATAGATGGCTACCGATTGCATGCCCAGTTTGTCCAGGGCGCGGATGACGCGCGACGCCACCGCGCCGCGATTGGCGACCAGAACTTTCTTCATGCGCGCGTCTCCTTGGTTACGGCCAGTGCGTCCACGATGGCTGGCGCATGCGCGCCGCGCCGCACCCGCACGGGGTTGATGTCCAGCGAATGGATGCCCAGGCTGGAATCGGCAAGCAGGCCGCCCACTTGCACCAGCAATTGCGCCAGGGCACCGGTATCCACGGCAGGCAGGCCGCGCGCGGCCTGGAAGGCGCGCGCGATGTGCAGCCTGCCGATCGCGGCGCGGGCCTCGTCCGGTGTCACGGGGGCGGCCATGAACTGGACATCGTTCAACGCTTCGACCAGTACGCCGCCATGTCCGACGGCCACCATGGGCCCGAAGGCGGCGTCGTAGTGGGCGCCCACCATGATCTCGAAATCCGCCGGCGCCATGTCGGCCAGCATCAGGCGTGGCCGTGCCTCGCCATGCCTGGCCAGGGTGTCCAGCAGTTCGCGGGCGGCGGCGCGCAGGGCCGCGTCGTCCGCGATGCCGACCTTCACCAGGCCGAATTCCGACTTGTGGTTGATGGCGGCGCTGACGCCCTTCAACACCACGGGCGGACGGCCCCATGCTTCCCAGGCGCCCAGCACCGCGTCCAGGCTGTCGCATGTCCGGTGGCGCACCACCGGCAGGCCCGCCCGGGCCAGCAGCGCAAAACTTGCCGGCTCGTCCAGGGGGCGCCCGGCTTGCGGCGCGGCCGGATCTACGGCAAAGACGGGGGGGCTAGGCGGTGGAGCGGTGTTGCGGTCATGGTAATTGGCCAGCATGCCCAGGGCCTGGATGGCGCGGCGTTCGCTGCTGAATACCGGTATGCGGTGCCGCCTGAAGCATTCCGCGGCCCAACCCTGGTTGATGCCGGCCGCCACCGGGATGTGCGAGGCGTCCGAGAATTCGCGCAGTTCGCGGGCAAAGCGGTCGAAGTCGTAGCCCTTGCCGCCGATAGGGAAACCGGCGAACACCAGGTCGGTATTGCGGGCCTGCGCGATCCTTTCCAGGATCTGGCTGAACAGGGCAGGGTTGCGCAAGGTGGCGGTTGTCATGTCGATGGGGTTGCCGGGCGCGATATACGTCGGCAGCACCTCGGACAGGCGGGCCTTGAAGGCGTCGTCAAAGGGCGCCAGTTCCAAGCCGGCCGCTTCGGCGGCATCCGCCGACAGCACGCAACTGGCGCCCGAGTTGCTGATGGACACGATGCGGCGCCCGGGGCGGCCGCGCTGCTCCAGGAACAGCTGGCTCAGTTGCGCCAGTTCTTCGAAATCCGCGACGCGCAGGATCCCGTACTTTTCCAGGAAGGCGTCGACGACCCGGTCTTCCGATGCCAGCGCGCCCGTATGCGAGGCGGCGGTGCGTTGGCCGCTTTGCGTGCGCCCGGCCTTGGCCAGCAATACCGGCACGCCTTTCTCCCTGGCCCGCAGCGCGGCATGCGCCAGTTTCGCCGGGTTGGGAATCGATTCGGCATAGGCCAGGATCACTTTGATTTCGTCGTCGGCCGCATAGGCGTCGATCAGGTCGGCCACGTCTACGTCGGCCTCGTTGCCGGTAGCCACCATGTACTTGGCGCCCAGCCCCAGCTCGTCCAGGCGCGCATACACGATCTGCGAGCCGGCGCCGCTCTGGCTGACGATGCCGATGGGTGTCGAACGAGCCTGCACCTGGTCGATGATGGTGCCGAAATGCGCAATGGCGCCGCTGCCGAAATTGGCCACGCCCTGGGTGTTAGGCCCGATCAGCCGCAGTTGGCCGGCGCGGGCGATGGCGGCGATTTCTTCCTGCTGTTCTCGTCCGTGCTGGCCCAGTTCCGCATAGCCTGACGCGAAGATGATGGCGGCGCCCGCCCCCTTGCCTATGGCCGAGCGCAGCGCCTCGGCAATCTGCGCTTCGGGCAGGGCGATCACCACCAGGTCGGGCGCGCCGGGCACGTCTTCCAGCCGGCGGTACGCACGGATGTCCTGGACCCGGTCGCGGTTGAGCGACACGGGATACAGCTTTCCGGCAAAGCCGCTGCGCAAGGTGTAGTCGATGACGCGGCCGCCCGGCTTCAGCGGGTCGTCGGATGCGCCCAGCACCGCAATGGATTCGGGCGCCAGCAGGCGAGACAAGGAATGGTTCACTTGGGCGTTCCCGTCTGCAGATTCGCCGCCTTCGCGACTTCCGTCCATTTGGCGATTTCACTGCGCAGGTAGTCGGACATTTCGGCCGGCGTAAGGGTAGAGCGCGTGGCCGAGATCTGCTTCAGGAATTCCCGCGAGTCGGGTGTCTGCATGCTGTCGATCGCCATCTTGTTCAGGTACTGCTGGATGTCCGCCGGCGTGTTGGCTGGTGCCACGACGGCGATCCAGGTGGTGGCTTCGTAGCCGGGCACGCCCTGTTCGGCAATGGTGGGAACATCGGGCAGGATGTCGAAGCGTTCCTTGCCCGTGACGCCAATGGGCCGCAACTGGCCGGCTTCTATGAACTGCATGACCGAGCTGGGGTCGACGAATCCGGACTCCAACTGGCCGCCCACCAGGTCGTTCACCTGCAGCACCATGCCTTTGTAGGGAATGTGCTGCATATTGGCCTTGGTCTTGAGCTTCAGCAGTTCGCCTGACAGGTGCGTGGATCCGCCCGCGCCCGAAGATCCGAACGACATGCCGCCGGATTCGTTGTTGGCATACTGCAGGTATTCTTGAAGGTTCTTCACCGGCACCTTGCTGTTCACCACCAGGATGTTCGGGGTGGTCAGGAACAGGGCCACAGGGCTGAAGTCGCGCACCGGGTCGTACGGCAGGTCGCGGCGTATGGCGGCGCTGATGCCGAAGTGCGTCGCGGTGACCAGCAGCGTGTAGCCGTCGGGCGCGGCGCGCGATACCTGCTGGGCGCCCACCTGGCCGCTGGCACCAGCCTTGTTCTGCACTACCACGGTCTGGCCGGTTTGTTTTTCCAGGTAGGCCGCGAAGCGCCGGCCGACCAGGTCGGTCAGGCCGCCGGGCGGGAAGGGCACCACGACGGTGATCTGCTTGTCGGGATACGCGGCCTGCGCCCGCGGCGCCACGGCCGCCAGGATGCACCCGGCCAGGGCCGCCACGCCCAGTGTCTTGATGAAAGTCCTTTTCTGCACGCTTGTCTCCTTGGTGGTATGGGTATGTATGCAGCAAGAAAAGCCCGTATTGCGTGACGCCTTGCGTTCAGGGCCGATAGCGCAACGTCGTCATGCCTGGCTTGCGCAATGGCGCCGCCAGGCTGGCGAAGTCGCACAGAATCGCGCGGGTGTCGCGCGGGTCGATGATTTCTTCGATGACGAAGGCTTCGGCGCTGCGCTGCGGCGACGACAGGCGGCGCAGCCGCTGTTCGATCTCCGCGCGCCGCGCGTCGGGGTCGGGGCTGCTGGCGATGTCGTTCTTGTAAGCCGCTTCTAGGCCTCCTTCGATGGGCAGCGATCCCCAGTTGGCGGAAGGCCAGGCATAGCGCAGCGCGTAACGGCCCTGATGCTGGTGGCCGGCCGCGGCCACGCCGTAGGCCTTGCGCAAAATCATCGTGCACCACGGCACAGTGGTCTGGTAAATGGCCGACAGGGCCCGCACCCCCGACCGCATCACGCCGGACTGCTCGGCTTCCAGGCCGATCTGGAAGCCCGGCACATCCACGAAGTTCACCACCGGCAAATGGAATAGCTGGGCCAAGTCCACGAAACGGGTGAACTTGTCGGTGGTAAGGCGGTCCCACACGCCGCCGTAGTGATAGGGGTCGCTGGCGATCACGGCCACGGGCCAGCCGTCCAGCCGCGCCAGGCCGGTGACGATGCCCTTGCCCCAGTGGCGGCCTATTTCGAAGAACGACTCTTGGTCGAACACGCTCTGCAGAATGGGGCGGATCTTGTACACCTTGCGCGGGTCGCGCGGAATGGCGCTGATCAGGGCTTCGTCGCGGCGGTCCGGCGCGTCGGTGCGCTCGGCGCGTGCCGGCAGTTCGAATACCGATTTGGGCAGGTACGACAGAAAGCGCCGCGCCCTGTCGAAGGCCTCGGCTTCCGACGAAGCCTCGTCGTCCACCACGCCGTTGCGAGTGTGGATGTGGCTGCCGCCCAGTTCATTCTTGCCGATGGGCGCGCCCACGCGCGCCACCACCGGCGGGCCGGCGTTGAACAACTGCGCCGTGTCTTTCACCATGACCGAGTAATGGCTGGCCGCCACGCGCGCCGCGCCCTTGCCGGCCACCGAGCCCAGCGCCAGGCCCACCACGGGCACCAGCGTCAGGTTTTCCGCCACAAGCTGCCAATCACGCATTACCGGCAGCAGCGTATGGCCCTTGGTTTCGATGTTCTTGACCGAGCCTCCGCCGCCGGTGCCGTCCACCAGCCGGATCATGGGCAGTTCCAGGTCGTGCGCCATGCGTTCGGCATGCGCCAGCTTTTCCGATACCGCCCCGTCGTTGGCGCCGCCGCGGATGGTGAAGTCATCGCCCACCAGCACCACGGGGCGGCCGTCGACGCGCGCCCGGCCCATGATCATGTTCGACGGCATGTGAGACACCAGCTTGCCGTCTTCGTCGTAGTCGGCGAAGCCGGTCAGGCTGCCCACTTCGTGGAACGAATCGGGGTCGGCGATGGCCTCTATCCGTTCGCGCACCGTGAGCTTGCCGGCGTCTTTGTGGCGGCGCACTTTTTCTTCGCCGCCCATGTGGCGGGCTAATTGCTTGCGATGCAGCAGTTCATCGACTTCGGGTTGCCAGGTCATCTTGATGGTCTCCTCATCCATCAAGACTGACACCGCACCCTATGGCGGGGCAAATTTGATTTTCAAAATCGGCCCTAAGCGAGGAAAAAGCGCAAGCAAAATCAAAGGCTTGAAATTCTTGCGCGCCCGTTCAGTCGAACACGTCGAACAATACATCCGCGATGATGGCGGTGCCGATGGCTACCAGAATAAGATCGCTGCCGGCCACGCGCCACTCATAGCCGGGGTACACCGGCAAATGGCCCAGCATGGGGCCAGGGACCATTTTCTTGGCGATTCCCGGTGGCAAGGGTTTGCCGCGCGCCAGATTCTTGCGGATGCCGGGAGGCAACGATGAATAGCCGGTCATGCCGTAATCGCTGGCATAGCCCCGGGCAGTGGCGACGCTGATGCCCGCAGTCACCAGCGAGACGTTGACATTGACGTCGTCGCTGCGATAAGCCCCGCCGGAATTACCCTTGCCCTGGTTGCCGCCGCCATTGCCCTTGCCATTGTTGTTGCCATTGCCGTTGTTCTTGCCGTTGCCTTGCCCCTGGCCGGCATTCGCGGGTTTGCCTTTGCCCTCGGGGGGGGCGGCATGCAATGGGCCTGCCAACAGGCTGCTACAGGCCGCGACCAGAATCAGTTTGCGAGCGAAGGTGCGCATGATGGGCTCCTGTTATTGGAATGCGATGCAAGTGTAGGCCCCGGCGGTAACTGGGCAAGCAGATTATCGGTGCCAAGTTTTTCCGAGGTTGCCGAATGTGACACCGCTTCGACGCCAGGCTAAGCGCCCGTGGCGGCGCCGGCTTCCCACCGTACACACTGCGGCCGCCGTAGCGGACAGCGGGCTGCCGGCCGCTAGCGTGGGTGGCAGAACTGCAGGATGGCACGGCTGACCCGTTGGGGCGATTCCCGCTGCGGGAAGTGGCCCACGCCGTCGATGACCAGCCGTTCATAACGTTCCCGGAAGAAATGGTCGCGGCCGAGCGAGCTGTCTGGATGATTGCAGGTATCCGCGCCGCCATGCAGCACCAGGGTGGGCACCGTCAGCACCGGCGGAGGACTCAGGCGGGCTTCATCGTCCGCATATTCGGGGTCTCCTTCGACGAACCCCCAGCGATGGCGGTACGAGTGCAGGACGACGTCCGCCCAATCCTCGCCCTGGAATGCCTGTGCAGCTTGGTCGAAGTCGGTTGGGGAATACCAGCCTTCCGGCGCCCAGGTGTCCCACATCTGGCGGGCAAAGGCGTTCCGGTCTTCCCGCAGAGTGCGTTCGCCGCGCGGGGTTGCCATATACCAGTGGTACCAGTAGTTGCGCGCCTGGTGCAACGGCAAGGCCTGGGAGGCGGAATTGGTTCCGTAGCCCACTGACAGCATCACGAGATGAGACGCCGCGTCTTCGCGCAGGCCGCAAGCATTGGCCGCCGCCCTGGCGCCCCAATCATGGCCCACTAGTACAGGGCGCTGCAGTCGCAGGGCGTCGATGAACTCCAGCAGGTCGCGGCCCAGCGCGGAAAGCTGGCCGCTGCGCGGCGTTGCCGGATGCCGGAACCGGGTGGGAGCGAATCCACGGAGAGCGGGCGCCACGACGCGATGGCCGGCGTCGGCCAGCGCGCTGGCGACAGCTTCCCAGCCCAGGGGACTGTCGGGCCAGCCATGCAACAGCACGAAAGTTTGCCTGCCATGCGGATTCCATTCCAGGTAGGCAATGTCCAGTTTCGGTGTGGCGACAAGCTGGTATGAGTCCATGGCGGGCGCCTCCAGTAGTGGGGAACATGGGTAGCGTACCTGGACGAGGCGGCGGAATTCACAAATAATCGTGGCTGATTCATGATGATTTGTGATGAATATATGACGACGAGTACCTGCGCATCGCTGCATGGAATGCCGTTGGATACGCTGTTGCTGCGTACCTTTATCGAAGTTGTCGACGGGCGCGGCTTTGCCGTTGCCGCCGACAGGCTGGCGTTGACGCCATCCGCCGTCAGCGGACATATCAAGCGCCTCGAGCAGACGGCCGGCGCGACATTGTTGGCCCGCACCACGCGCCAGCTCGAACTCACCCAGGCGGGCGAAACGTTGTACGGTTATGCGCGCAGCATCCTCGACCTGGAGCGCGAGGCGCGCGCGAAGCTGCAGGGCTCGCTGGTGCGGGGCCGCCTGCGGATAGGCGCCTCTGAAGACTTCGCCGCCACCTGGCTGCCGCGGGTGCTTCACCATTTCCGTGGCTGGCATCCCCAGGCGTCCATCGAATTGAAGGTCGGCATCTCGGCCGATCTGCTGCGCCAGATGGAACGGGGTCGCCTTGATATCGTGTTTGGCAAGCAGTGCCGCCGCGTGGAAGGCGAAGGCGAATTGCTGTGGGAAGAACCATTGGTCTGGGCCTGCGCCGTCGGCCAGGGCCCGAACCCGCAGCAGGTGCTGCCGCTGGCGCTTTTCCCCGAGCCGTGCACGTACCGGGAATCGGCGATTGCCGCGCTGGAAAAGGTATCCAGGCCTTGGCAAGTGGTATTCGAAAGCAGCAGCATGGCCGGCTGTGTCTCGGCGGCAATGGCGGGCTTCGCCGTGACCGTGATTGCACGCAGCCAGCTTTGCGACGGCCTGCGGGAAATGGGCAAGGCCGAGCGAATGCCGGCGCTGCCGCCCGCCCGCTTCTATGCGTTTGCGCGCGAGGGTTTGCCGGGCGCCGGGTCCTTGATCGAATCGGCGCGCAAGGTGGGGGCCCACCATCAGTTCCGCACGGCTTCCCGGCCTGCCGCCAAATGAACAGAGCCCCGCAGGGCTCTGTTCAGGACACGGTCAATCGCGCATCATTCCTCGGTCAGGTGCTCCGGGTCGATGTGGTGCGGGTCTTTGCGGTGCACCAGCATGGTAATGCCCCACATGACCACCCCCAGCGCCAGCAGCCAGCCGGCCACCTGGTACTGGATGGGGTCGCGGCCCGTCAGCGGCGTAACCAGGAACAGGCAAGCCGCGGCGCCCAGCACCGACAGGAAGGTGTTGGCACGGAAATGATCATGTTCGACGCGGTCGCGGCGCAGTACCAGTACGGCCACGTTCACGAAGGCGAACACGCCCAGCAGCAGCAGGGCCGTGGTGCCCCCCAGCGCACTGATGGCCTTGGAATTGCTGGCCGACACCAGAATGACCAGGCCCAATGCCAGCGCCGTGGTGAACAGAATGGCCGACCAGGGCGTACGCGTGCGAGTGTGCACGTACGACAGGAACTTGGGCAGCACGCCTTGGCGCGACATGCCGTACAGCAGGCGGCTGGCCATCATCATGTTGATCAGCGCCGAGTTCGCCACGGCGAACATCGAGATGATGGGCATGATGGTTTCCATGGGCAGGTTGGGCGCGGCCCGCTGCACCACCAGCACCAGCGGAGTGGAACTGGCGGCCAGTTCGCCCACCGGAATCAGCGCCACGGCGCAAATCGAAACCAGCACATAAATCACCGCGGTGATGCCCAGGCCGGTCAGCATGACCTTGGGGAAAATCTTGTGCGGCGAATGAGTTTCTTCGGCCATGTTCACCGAGTCTTCGAAACCCACCATGGCGAAGAACGCCAGCGCCGTGGCCGACGTAATGGCCAGGAACACGCTTTTGTTCTCGGGGGTCTCAAACGCCACCACGCGCGAGAAATCCGCCTGGCCGCCCGATATCGCATAGAACCCCAGGCCGATGACCAGCAGCAGGCCGGTCAGCTCGATCAGGGTAAGCACCACGTTGGCCTTCACGCTTTCCGAGACGCCGCGGAAATTGATGATCATCACCAGCAGCATGAAGCCCAGTGCGCCCATGGTCACCAGCACCGGGTCGGCTTCCATGCCCAGGGCCACGAACAGGTTGGCCGAGAAGGCGCGCGAGGCCGTGGCGGCCGAGGTCAGGCCCGAGCACATTACCGTGAAGCACACGATGAATGTCAGGAAGTGGATGCCGAACGCCTTGTGCACGTACAGCGCGGCCCCCGCGGCGCGGGGGTATTTGGTCACTAGTTCCAGATAGGAAAAGGCGGTCAGCAGCGCCACCAGGAAAGCCACCAGGAAAGGAGCCCACGCCGCGCCGCCCACTTCGGCGGCCACCTGTCCGGTCAGGGCATAGACGCCGGTGCCCAGGATGTCACCAATAATGAACAGCAGTAGCAGCTTTGGGCCCATTACCCGTTTCAACGGGGTGTGCTCAGTGCTGTCTTGATTCGACATGCTCCTCTCCTCGGTTTTGTTCAAGGACGCAAGTATGGTCCAGGACCGGCGGATTCGTCGCCCGCTTCTGTGTCACCGATATTAACGAGAGGTATCGAAAACGGGTGCGGAGCAAAGGTTACGCATCAGTAGGGAAGCGGGCCCGATGCGCCGCCTGGCGCGGCCCGCTTATAGGGACGCGTCAGCCCGCGGCGCTGCGGTAGTCGTCCGCGCTGAAAGAAATGGTAGTGCTCGCGGGCGGAGTTGCCGGGGGCGACACCGTGGCGGGGGCGGGTTCCTGGGTGTCGTTCACACCCAGCAAGAACAGTTCGGCGTGCACGAGGGCATCAACAAATTCTGCCATGACAAACTCCTGAATTTCTTTATATATGAAACGGAAGGGAATACAGCGTGTGTGCACCCCGCGATGGCATTGATGGTGCGCCCGCCGCTGGCGGGCCGTCCATTTGTTTTGCTTAATGGCGGCGATTGGCGTTCTTTCCCCCGCGCGTGCCGTGGTTATTCGGTCTTGCCCCATACATAGTGTTCGCGCGGCGTCTCCAGGCGGTAGTCGGTGTAGTGCAGGGAGAAAAATTCGCGGCCCAATTGCTCGGCCGCCTCGAGTGGCCGGCGCGGGTCGCGGGCAACTTCGCCGCGGCTGTTGCCTATGCCATGAACCGTGCCCACGAATTGGGAATGGGTGTAGCGGGCAAATTCCTGGACCTGGTGGGTAATGGCCATGCCCACGCCCGGATAACTTTCTTCCGATGCCAGCGTCAGGCCCAGGCGTTTGCCGGCCATGCGGGCCAGCACTTCCTCGGACCGGGGATGGGCGGCCGCATAGTACGTGAACGACCGGTCGAAGAAGGCCTTGGTTTGCGCCGACATTCCGTACCAGTAGATAGGCGTGCAGAACACAATGCCCTGGGCGGGCAGGAACATGTCCAGGAACAGTTCGGCGTAGCGGTCGTCGGGCTGCGCGGCCTTGCCGCCGCTGCGTTCGTCCTGCAAGAAGCCATTGATGAAGTCGTCCAGGAAATGCATTGCCGCGGAACTGCCGGCCTGCCGCGCGCCGCGTTGCACGGCCTGGGCCAGCAGGGCGCTGTTGCCATTGCGCCGTGGGCTGCCAACCAGGATCAGCAGCGAGCCGGGGGTGAGGGGTTCAGGTGAATTCATCTAATCTTCCGGGAAAGGATCGAAGGGGTCTAGGTACGAATAGAATGTATGCATCATCGGCCCAGGGAACAATCGAATAAAGATTGCCCTGGATGAATTCATTTCATCTGAATAAAGGCACGCGATGTTTGCCCACCTGCCCGTTGCGGCTTTGCGCGCGTTCGAGTCGGCCGCCCGGCTGCAAAGTTTCAAGCAAGCCGCTGCAGAGCTGCACGTGACGCCCACCGCCATCTCGCACCAGATGAAAAACCTGGAACACCGCCTGGGCATGCCGCTGTTCGAGCGCCGCGCGCGCGGAGTCAGTCTGACGCCGGGCGGGCAGGCGCTGTTCCGCTGTGTGCACGGCGCATGGCTGGATATCGCGCAAACGCTGCAGCGCCTGCAGCCGCAGCTCAGCGCGAATGCGCTCAACGTGTCCACCACCCATTCATTCACTGCCTTGTGGCTGGTGCCGCGCCTGGGGCGTTTTCACGAAGCCTGGCCGCAGTACCAAGTGCGCCTGTCCAGCACGCCCGCCGTGGTGGATTTGAGCCAGGACGCCACGGTGGACGTGGCCATCCGCTATGGCACGCAGCAGTATCCAGACCTGACCGCCATGTGCTCCATGCAGGAGCGCTTCGGCGTGTATGGCGCGCCGTCCTGTGTGGCAGGCATCGGGCCGGGCAAGCGTCCACCGCTGATCAGCGTGCATTGGCAAGATTCGCGCCTGTACGAAAGCGGCTGGCGTACCTGGTGCCGGCGCGCCGGCCTGGGCTGGATGCGCGCCCGCGGCCCCGACCGCCTGTATGAAGAAGAGGCCTACGCCTTGCAGGCTGCGGTGGCCGGCCAGGGCCTGGTGCTGGCAAGTTCGATCATGGCGTCCGGCTTGTTGGCAAACGGGCTGCTGGTGCCGTACCGGCCAGACGTCGACGTGCCGGGCGCGGCCTACACGGCATTGTGCGCCCCTGGCCGCGAGCGCCACCCGCCAGTGCGCGCGTTCCTGCAATGGCTGGCGCATGAGATGCGCCCAGCCCGTGCCGCGGGCTGAGGGTCCGCCGGGCACATGGTTTGCTGCGGGAATGTGGATTCGCCGGTTCCGGCCGGCAGTGTGTCCATATCTCTGCCACGTGCAGACGCATCGCAACGGAGGCCCCGATGAAGCTACGGAATATGACGCTAGGCGCGCTGATGGCAGCCGCAATGTTGGCGGCGGCGGCCGGCATGGCCCAGTCCCAGCCCGCCGCGCCGGCATCCGGCGCCGCCGCCCAGCAGCTCGATGATGCCGACCAGGGCTTTCTGGAAAACGCCGCCCAGCTCGGCCACGCCGAGATCGAGGGCGCGCGCATGGCCCAGGAAAAAGCATCCAATCCGGACGTCAAGGCATTTGCCGAGAAAATGGTCCACGACCACACCAAAGTGGGCAACGAGTTGAAGACGCTGGCCCAGGCCAAAGGCTATACGCTGCCCGCGGAGCCCTCGCTGCTGCAGCAGGCCAAACTCAAGACCCTGACCCTGACCGACGATGGTTTCGATGAAATGTATGCCGACCAATTGGGCGTGTCGGCGCATGAAGACGCGGTGAAGCTGTTCCAGGACGCCTCGGCCAACGCCAAGGATCCCCAGATCAAGGCCTTCGCCGCCGAGCATCTGCCGGCCCTGCAGGATCATCTCAAGATGGCGCGGGACATCAAGCAGCAGGTGACGGCCCGCAAGTAGCGCTTTGGTAGGGTTGCGTTGCAATTAGGCGTGGCATTCGCGCAATACCCGATTGCGGCAAGCGCTGGATAGGAGTATTCATTGAGTTAACAACAGTTCAATAGTTCGCGAGACAACCCACTGGCGTTCGCGACGGACCGGGCGGAACAGCCCGGCCATGCCGCGACACCAGGCCGGATAGCTAGGAGGGGCTTATGGCAGTGGTGTATGTGGAGTTCGAACGGGAGCGCGCCAGCAAGGTGCGTTCGGCCCAGAAGGTGCAGCGCCGCGCGCGCCCGGCACCCAGGCGTGCCGGCGACAGCCGGTACGCCTTCATGACATGTCTTCTGCTCGCGCCCCTGGCCGGCTTGGCCGCGCCGCTATATGCGGTGCCGTGGCTGGGCGAGCCCGCCGGCTGGGCCGTGGCGGGAGCCGGACTGCTGGCCTGTGTGCTGCTGCTGTTCCGCCTGGCCATGCACGAGGCCGACCGCGCGCGAGATAGCGGCCAGTAACCTCCGGGGCGGGTACGGACGTACCCGGCCTCATTACCCATCCTTTCGCTTGCTTGTGGCCCCGGAAGTGCTTCCGGTATACTTGTATTGTCATCAATACAACATACCAGGAGACACATCATGCAGGGATTGCAACGCATGGCCTTGGGCTGCGCGCTGTTTGGGGCGCTTGCGCTGCCGCTGGCCCCGGCCGCCGCACAGGGCGATGCCATCAAGCTGGTGGTGGGCGCGCCGCCGGGAGGCACTACCGATACCGTGGCGCGCAGCATCGCCCAGCATATGTCCCTGGACCTGAAGCGCACGGTGCTGGTCGAGAACAAGCCGGGTGCCGGCGGGAACATCGCCGCCGACTACGTCGCCAAAAGCAACCCGGACGGCAATACGTTGCTGGTCACGTTCACCAGTTTTTCCATCAATGCCACGCTGTACCGCAACCTGCCGTTCGATCCGGTGAAGGATTTCACTCCGATCAGCATGCTTGCCAATGTGCCCAGCGTACTGGTGACCCGCAAGGATTTCCCGGCCCAGTCCATGCCTGAGTTCGTGTCGCTGGTAAAGGCCAATCCGGGCAAGTACACCATGGCCCTGGGCGCCATCGGTTCGTCGCTGCACATGGCGGGCGAGCGCATGAAAATGATGACGGGCATGGACATCCTGAACGTGCCCTACAAGGGCACGGCGCCCGCCATCAATGATCTGCTGGGCGGGCAGGTGGACATGATGTTCGCCAGTTCCCTGAATGCCATGCCCCAGGTCAAGACCGGCGCGCTGAAGGCCCTGGGCGTTACCAGTCCGAAGCCGCTGCCGCAATTTCCTGGCGCGCCGCCCATCAGCGATACCATCAAGGGTTTCGAATCCAACGCATGGTTTGCCCTGTTTGGCCCGGCCAAGCTGCCGCCTGAAACGCTGGCCATGCTGAACGCCGCGGCGCGCAAGGCGGTGGACACCCCCGAATTCCGCCAGTTGCTCGAACGCGAGGCGGCATCGGCGGTAAGCAGCACGCCCGAAGAACTGGATGCCTTCGTGCGCAAAGACATCGAACGCTACGCCGAGATCGTCAAGTTCACCGGCGCCACGGTCGATTGACCTTCCCACAACCGGAGACCCGCCGTGCCTGATAGTCCGCTGCCCCTGTATCACAAGGTGTACTTGTTGCTGAAGCAGCGGCTGTTGGCGGGCGGTTTCGCGCTGGACGCGGCCATGCCGGGTGAAAACGCGCTGGCGGCGGAATATGGCGTATCGCGCCTTACCATCCGGCGCTCGCTCGATGCACTGGAATCCGAAGGGCTGGTGCAGCGCCGCCAGGGCCGGGGCACCTATGCGGCCGCCCCGGCGTCGCTCTCCGCCCCTCCGCACAGTTCGGACATCGACGCCCTGATGGCGCACCTGGCCGACATGGGCATGCAAACCCAGGTGCGCCTGCTGGAACTCGAAACCCTGCCCGCCGCGCCCCATGTGGCGGCGCGGCTCGAGTTGCAGGTTGGCGTGCCGGTGCAGCGCGCGGTGCGCGTGCGCAGCCACCAGGGTCTGCCGTTTTCGTACCTGACCACCTACGTGCCAGGTGATATTGCCGAGCGCATACGCCGCAAAGATCTCGGGTCCAAGCCGTTGCTGGCCATTTTTCGCGAACTGGGCGTGCGGGTGGCGCGAGCCCAGCAATCGATATCGGCCGTGCTGGCCGAGCCCGCCTCCGCGGTGGCGCTGGACGTACCGGCGGGGTCGGCGCTGCTCAGCCTGCATCGCGTGGTGCGCGACGAGGCCGACCGGCCGGTGGAGTGGCTGCACGCCCTGTATCGGCCCGACCGCTATGAATACCGTATGAACATGCAAGCCCACGACATGCCCGGCCAGCCCACCTGGCTGCCGGCCGGCACGCCGTCGCGGGCAAGCGCTTGAAAAGGCCCGTAGCCATGCCTGCCCAGACCCTGGCCCAGAAACTGCTGGCCGCCGCGGCCGGCCGCGACGCGGTACGTATTGGCGAAATCGTGACCTGCAAGGTCGACCTCGCCATGTTCCATGATTCCAGCGGGCCGCGCCGCTTGAAGCCCATGCTGGAAGAACTCGGCACGGGCCTCTGGGACCGTTCCAGGGTGGTGCTGGTTATGGACCACTACGTGCCCGAAGCCGATGACGAGTCGCGCCGCATCGTGAAAATAGCCCGCGACTGGGCGCGCGAACAGGCGCTGCCCCATGTGTATGATTCGGTGGGCATCTGCCATGTGGTGGTGCCCGAGCACGGCCATGTGCGCCCGGGCATGTTCTGCGTGGGCGGCGATTCGCATTCGCCCACCGGGGGCGCCTTTGGCGCCTATATGTTCGGGGTGGGCAGCACCGAGATGCTGGGGGCGGTGGCCAGCGGCGAGATCTGGATGCGCGTGCCCGACACGCTCATGCTGCGCTGGAACGGCCGCCTGCAGGCTGGCGTTACCGCCAAGGACATGATGCTGCACACGATCGGCCGCTACGGCATGAACGGCGGGCGCTACCAGGCCGTGGAGTTCTGCGGCGAGGCGGTGCGCGCGCTGTCCATGCAGGAACGCATGACACTGTCGAACATGGCGGCCGAGCTCGGGGCCCAGGCAGGCCTGGTGGCGCCCGATGAAACCACGGTGCAGTATCTGCGCCAGGCCGGGGTTGCCGACGTGGACCTGGCCGGCTGGCAGTCCGACCCGGACGCCGATGCGCAATGGCACGAGTTTGACGCCGCCACGCTGGATCCCCACGTGGCGGCACCCCACAGCCCGGCGAATTCCGCGCCTGTGCAGGATTATCCCGATACCCTGGTGCAAGTGGCTTATATAGGCGCCTGTACGGGGGCGAAGCTCGACGATCTGCGGGCGGCCGCAAGCATCCTGCGGGGCCGGCATATCGCGCCGGGCGTCAGCCTGATGGTGGCGCCGGCCAGCCAGCGCGACCAGGCCGCGGCCCAGGCCGAGGGCGTGCTGCCCGCGCTGATGCAGGCCGGGGCCACGCTGCTGCCGACGTCGTGCGGGGCCTGTTCGGGTTACGGCGGCTCGATTCCCGAAGGCGCCAATGTCATTTCCACGACGGCGCGTAATTTCAAGGGCCGCATGGGGGCCGCCACCGCCCAGGTGTACCTGGCGTCTCCCTACACCGTGGCGGCGTCGGCACTGGCCGGCCGCATTGCCGACCCCCGCAAGGTACTCGCATGAGCGACATCCACACTGTCTGGCGCGTCGGCGACGATGTCGATACCGACCAGTTGGCGCCCGGCGCCTATATGAAGTTCGGCATCGCCGACATCGCAAGCCATTGCCTGGAAGGGGTGCGTCCCGACTTCGCGGGCGGTGTGCGGCCCGGCGACGTGCTGGTGGCCGGGCGCAATTTCGGCATCGGCTCGTCGCGCGAGCAAGCCGCTTCCGCCCTGGTGCAACTGGGGGTGAAGGCGGTCATCGCTTCCAGCTTCAGCGGCCTGTACTTCCGCAACGCCTTCAATGTGGGGCTGTTGTTGCTGATCTGCGCGCGCGCGGATGAAATCGCCGAAGGCGAGCAAGTGCGTATCGACCTGGACGGTCCATGGGTAGTGCGCGCCGATGGCACCGCCTTGCCGTGCGAGCCCGTGCCGGGGTTCCTGCTCGACATGGTGCAGGCCGGTGGCCTGCTCATGCAGCTCAAGCGCCGCCTGGCCGACGGCTCCCTGCCACGCCATCCCCTGAAAGCCTGATGCATATCCATACCCTGAAACAGAAACTGGCCGCCGGCCAGGCCGTGCTGGCGCCTGGCGTCTACGACGCGCTGTCGGCGTTGATCGCCGAACAGGCCGGTTTCGATGCCCTGTACCTGTCGGGCGCGTCCATCGCCTATTCGCGGCTAGGCCGCTCCGACGTGGGCCTGACCACCTACACGGAAGTCGAGGACACCCTGGCCCGCATTACCGAGCGCGTGCGCTGCCCGGTCATCGTCGACGGCGATACGGGCTTCGGCAATGCCCTGAATGTGCAGCGCACGGTCCGCGGCTTCGAGCGCGCCGGCGCCGCCATGATCCAGCTGGAAGACCAGGGTTTTCCCAAACGCTGCGGCCACCTGGCCGGCAAGTCGCTGGTAGCCGTGGAAGAAATGTGCGGCAAGCTGCGCGCCGCGCTCGATGCGCGCGCCGATGCGGGCACACTGATCCTGGCCCGCACCGACGCCGTGGCGGTCGAAGGCCTGGACGCCGCTTTCGAGCGCGCCGAGCGTTACCTGGAATGCGGCGTGGATGCGATTTTCATCGAGGCGCTGCGGTCGCCCGAGCAACTGGACGCCGCCTGTACCCGGTTTGCCGGCCGTGTCCCCTTGCTGGCCAACATGGTGGAAGGCGGCCAGACCCCCATCGAAAGCGCCCAGGCCCTGGCGCGCCGGGGGTTCCGGATCGTGATCTTTCCAGGCGGCACGGCGCGGGCGGTGGCGCATACGCTGCAGGCGTACTACGGCAGCTTGCGCAGCCACGGCACCACGGCGCCGTGGCGCGAGCGCATGCTGGATTTCGACCAGCTCAACGACCTGATCGGCACGCCCGCCCTGATGGAAACCGGCCGCCGCTACAGCTAGGCGGCCCGCCCGCTAGGTCTTTTTCTCGGCCGCCGATGGGTTGCCGCGGGGCAGCCAGTGCCAGAATACCGCTGCCGCGGCCAGCCCGAAGGTGCCCATGGCGGCCACGGCCGCGGCCAGTGAAACCAGGGCGGTAATGGCCGACAGCACGACGGGGCCCAGGCTGCTGCCCAGGTCGGACACCAGCCGCCAGATACCCAGGAATTCGGTGCGGCCCGATGCCGGGGCGGAATCCGCGCCCAGGGTCATGACAATGCCCGAACCGATGCCGTTGCCCATGCCCAGCAGCATCGACACGATCACGAAGCCGATGACACCGGTGGTCAGGGACGTGCCCAGCAGCGCGAAACCCATCAGCAGGGTGGAGGGAACGGCGACCCACAGGCGGCCGCGCCGGTCCATCAGCGTGCCGGCCGGGTAGAACACCGACATGTCGATGGCGGCCACCAGGCCGTAGATGATGGAGGTCGTGGTGGGGTTGATGCCCAGGTGGTCGGCCCACAGCGGAATGACCACCTGGCGCGAGGCGCGTACCGCGCTGACAAGCAGGATGCCCAGGCCCAGGGTCACGAATACGTTGCGGTGTGCGCGGGCAACTTCCAGCAGCCGGGGCCTGGGCTGGGCCGCGCCGCTGGCCCGGCCGGGCGGCGCCATGTCGGGTGCCAGGTATGCGATCAGCCCGGCCCCCGCCATGGCTACCGCGGCGACCCAGTAGGCGCCCTGCAGGCCCATGAAGTGGATAAGGGCCGCGCCGGCGAACGGCCCCACAAATACGCCTATGCGCATGGTGCCCGCCAGTGTCGACAAGGCGCGCGCCCGCATGTACACGGGCACGGCATCGATCATGTACGTCTGGCGCGCCAGCATGAACACCGATGAAGCCATGCCTATCAGGAAAACGCCCGCGGCCAGCATCCAGGCGTGGCCGGCGAAAATGCACAACAGCAAGGCCAGCACGCTGATCAGGGCGGCACCCATCATGGAATGCCGCTCGCCATAGCGCGAGGTGAACAGCGCGGCGGGGATATTGCTGACCAGCGAGCCTATGCCTATCAGTGCCACGATCAGGCCCGACGCGGCCACCGAGGCGCCCAGGTCGCGAGCGGTAAGCGCCACTACCGGCAGGATGGCGCCATTGCTGACACCGTAAAGAACCGAAGGGCCGAATGCCGGGACGGCTATTTTTTTCAGGCTGAAGGAAGCGTCGCGGTTCGACACGATGAAGGGCGGAAAATGGCCAGCCCGATATTCTACCCGTGCGCCGCGCGGCGCTCCTTCTGCACCGTGTGCCTGCAGGCGGCCGCGCGACTTGCCGTCGAGGGCGGCGGCACGCTATCTTTGTGCCCATGACTCTCCCCCGCCTCAATGGCCAAGAGCCGTTTTTCATTGTCCAGAACACCGGCTCGGGCCGGGACGATGCCAATGCCGTGCAAGCCACGATCCGGCAGGTGCTGGATGCGGCGGGCCGCCGCCATGAACTGTTTCCCGTCGACGATGGCGGGCAGTTGCCCAGCGCTGCGCAGGCCGCCGTCGAGCGTGCCCGCGAGCAGGGCGGCATCGTGGTCGCGGCCGGGGGCGACGGCACTCTCAGCGCCGTAGCGCAGGTGGTGCTGGGCACGGGGCTGCCGTTCGGCATTCTGCCGCAGGGCACATTCAACTATTTCGGCCGCACCTACGGAATCGCGCAAGATACCGAAATCGCCGCGCGCTGCCTGCTGGCGGCTCAGCCGCAGGCCGTGCAAGTGGGCCTGCTCAATGACCAGGTCTTTCTCATCAATGCCAGCCTGGGCCTGTATCCGCAATTGCTGGAAGACCGCGAGGCCTATAAGCAGCGCTACGGGCGCAGCCGCTACGTCGCGCTGTGGTCGGCCTTGGTTACCCTGGCGCGGGCGCACCGGCGGCTGGCCGTGCAGCTCGAACACGAGGGCCATACACGTTCCTTGCGCACCCCCACGGTGGTGGTGGGCAACAATGCCCTGCAGCTCGAGCAGGTGGGTATCGCCGAGGCCGGCGAACTCGCTCGCGGCCGGCTGGTGGCAATGGGGGTAAAGCCTGTCGGGACGTTGGCCTTGTACGGTCTGGTGCTGCGGGGCTGGCTCAGCCGCCTGGGCGATGCCGACCACGTATTCAGCTTCGGCTTCGACCGCCTGACCGTGCGCGTGGGCCGCAGCCCGCGCCGCATCAAGGTGGCCATGGACGGCGAAATCCAGTGGCTGAATACGCCACTGATGTTTACCGTGTCGCCGCAGCCCCTGTACTTGCTGGTCCCGCCCGAGGCGCAACGCATGGAACGCGCATGACGCGCATCCTGCATATTTCCGACACGCATTTCGGCACCGAGCGCGAGCCGGTCGTGCACGCGCTGCTGGCCCTGGCGGCTGAACTGCAGCCCGAATTGGTGCTGTTGGGCGGGGATATCACGCAACGCGCCAGGCGTGGCCAGTTCGCCGCCGCCCGCCGCTTCGTGCAGGCGCTGCAGCGCCCGGTGCTGGCGGTGCCGGGCAACCACGATATCCCGTTGTTCAATCTGGCGGCGCGTCTGCTCAACCCCTATGGCGCATATCGCCGCGCTTTGGGGGCCAATCTGGAACCGGTGGTGGAAACTTCCACGCTGCTGGCCATAGGCGTTAATTCCACCCATCCGCGCCGCCACAAGAATGGCCAGGTCTCGCGCGCGCAGGTGCAGCGCGTGGCGCAGCGCCTGCGCGGGGCCGGCCCGGATGTGCTGCGCGTGGTGGTGCTGCACCATCCGGTACGCGCGGCGGTGGAAAGCGATCAGAGCAACTTGCTGCTTGGACGCGAACTGGCCGTGCCGGCCTGGGTGGACGCCGGTGCCGACCTAATTCTGGGCGGGCATATCCATTTGCCGTATATCCTGCCCGTTCATGGCGCGGCGGGCACCGTGCCGCGCCAGGCCTGGACCATGCAGGCGGGAACCGCGGTGTCGCACCGGGTGCGCGCCGGCATTACCAATTCGGTGAATGTGATAGACCACCGGATCGAACAGGGGCGGCATCAGTGTTCCGCCCAGCGGTGGGACTACTCCGGCCAGGCCGGCGAGTTCCAGCAAGTGTCCGTCCAAACCCTGGATCTGCAGCGCGGCGCCTAGGCGCGCGCGCTCTTGTACTGATGGAAGCCTTCGCCGACTGGGTCGCCGCCTATCCCTTATTGATATTCATCACTGTGCCCGCGATGGCAGGCTGGTGCGCGTGGCGTCTGGGACGCCGTTTCGGGCCGGGCAGGAGTGCGCGGCCGGCCTGGGTGTGCTGGGGGGTGGCCGCGGCAGCAGGCCTGGTGTTTCTTGCCCTGGCTTTGGCCATGAGCCTGGATACCGGACTGGTGAACCTGGATAACGCCCTGGCCGGCTCGCTAAGCCTGACGATGCCGCCGTCGCTGCTATGGCTGCTGTCGTGGTTCACCTATCTGGGCGACCGCAATCTGCTGACCGTCATCGCGGTGGGAATGACCCTGGCCCTGCTGTGGCGCCGCGAATGGGGCGTGGCGCTGGCGTGCGCCATTGCCACGGGCGGGGCGGGGGCGCTCAACCAACTGCTCAAGCACTTGTTCCAGCGCGTGCGGCCAGAGCACGTGCACGGTTTCGTCAACGCCGATGGATGGAGTTTTCCCAGCGGCCACGCGTCGGCGGCGCTGGCTGTCTACGGATTCGGCTGCTACCTGCTGCTGCGGGCGACACGGCCGCGCTGGCACCCGCATTGCCTGGCTGGCGCCGCGATCCTGATCGCCGCGATCGGCGTCAGCCGCATCCTTTTGCAGGTGCACTATCTTAGTGACGTCGTTGCCGGCTTTGCGCTCAGCCTGATGTGGCTGGCGCTTTGCCTGGCCGGCGCCGAGCGCGTGCAGGCGCTCAGGCGGCCTGCATAGCCCGCGCCACCGCCTGCGCATCGCCGGCATCGAAACAGCGGCGCAATAGCCGGGCCAGCGCGGCCGGGTCCTGGGCGTCCGTCACTATATAGCCGGCCCCCGCCGCCTCCAGGGCCCGGCGCAGGCCTGCATCCTGGGCGGCTGGCAGCGGAGCCAGGTTCCAGACCAGTTTGCCCTGGACGTCGGCGCCCACCTGGCCGTCGCTGAAGCGCTCCAGCGTGCGGTCGATTTCACGCTGGCATGGCAGGGCCAGCAAGACCAGATCCGATTCGCGCAGGACTTCGCCAGCCGTGGCGGCCAGGGTGGCCGCGCCGCGAAAGGCCTCGCATTGCGCAACGGCCGTGTCGAATACAGTCAGGGCCAGGTCCGCCGGTCCGTCGGCCAGCAGCTTGCGGGCGGCCGCGGCGCCGGCGCTGCCCAGGCCGACGATGCCGATGCGCGAAATAATCAGTGTATTCATGGCGCGGGTACCGACCAGGTGCTGACAATGTGGGCGACGGGATCCTGGCTGTGTTCGCCGCGCAGCATGACCTCGCCCGCCGCCAGCCGTCCGGTCTTGAGCAGGCGTGCCTCGGCGACGACAGCTCCCGCCGGGCTCTTGCGCAGGAAATTGATGGTCAGGCTGGCGGTTACCGCGCCAGCCTGGCCGGTTGCGCCCACCACGGCGGCATACAGCGCCAGGTCGGCCAGGCCCATCAGCATCGGGCCGGCCACGATGCCGCCCAGCCGCTGGTGGGCGGCGCGCGCCGGCAGCACGGCGCGTGCAGTGCCGAAGCCGATGTCGGTTACCTGCACCCCCAGCACTTCGGCAAACGGGTGCTGTTCGGCCAGCAACTGGTGGAATTCCGCTACGGTCATGCGCGGTTGAGGGGGCGAAGAGGGCATCAGCGTTGCTCCAGGGTGGTGCAGAAACCTTCCAGCAGCCCGTTGGCCTGCTGGCCCAGCGACTTCAGCCGGCGCGTATGGAACAGCAGCAGCAGACCCATCAAGTATGTGAATGCTTGCATCTGCTCGACGGCCACAATCTCGTCCGGCCATGATTTCGACTTGCGCAGGCCCTTGCCCAATTGGTCCACGCAATCGCGCAACCGGGCATTCAGGCGGTCGTCCATGTCGCGGCCCAGGCCGCGCGGCCCCAGGCCCTGGAAAAGATACATGCCCAGGGAGAATTCGGTATCGCGCCTGGCGTAGTACTGGAAAAAGGCTTCGATGACGCGCCTGGCCGCGCCGGGCGCGCTGCCATGCAGCGCGCCTTCCAGATGTTCGTGCAGGCGCGCCAGCGAGGCTTCCAGCAATTCGGCATAAATGGCTTCCTTGCCCGCGAACCAGGGGTAGATGGCTCCGGTGGTGCAGCCGGCTTCCTTGGCAATGGCGCGCACCGTGGTCTTTTCAAGTCCGTCGCGCTGGAATACGCGCTGCGCCGCATCCAGGACCAGTTGGCGGCGCAGGGCGGTCAATTGCTGGGCGCGCGGCGAGTCGGCGGCGGGCGAGGGCATGGCGGCAGTCAGGTAAGAAATATATCAACGGTTTTATTAAATAACGTTGTTATTGATAACGCAATAAGGGACGCATTAGTCGCTGTCATCACCCCCCGGAGCCTGTATCCATCCGCTACCAGGCTGTATCAACTATTGTGCAACGTTACGCCGGCCCGATCCTCGCCCGGCTGGAAATATGCGGGTAACTGCCCAGAAAGGCGCGCGGATATTGGCTTCGGCCTTTGTTCAGGGTTAACACTGATACGTATCCGCCCAGATACAGGCAATGTTGCGAAATCCCCACAGCGCCCGCCCGCAACCTGCACTTTTATGAGCCCTACCGTAGCCAGTCCCGGGGTTTTTTGATGCAATAGCGTCAACTTCCCTTCGCGGAGTTAGGGGGGCGGCAGGCTGACGCAAGCGTTGCTGCTCTTGTCACTCAAATCAACGGAGATTTCTTAAATGAAAAAGACTCTGCTCGCTGCCGCCCTGCTCGCCGGTTTCGCCGGTGTGGCCCAGGCAGAAACCTCGGTCACGCTGTACGGTATCATCGACACCGGTATCGGCTACAACAAGGTCAAGGGCGACGGTTTCGACGCCAGCCGCATCGGCATGATCAACGGCGTGCAGAACG
Source organism: Bordetella petrii (assembly GCF_020991325.1). Lineage (GTDB taxonomy): Bacteria > Pseudomonadota > Gammaproteobacteria > Burkholderiales > Burkholderiaceae_B > Bordetella_A > Bordetella_A petrii_E. Next base: position 42,876 of record NZ_JAJMLX010000006.1, read on the forward strand.
GTTCGCGCTGGGGCCTGCGTGGCACCGAAGATCTGGGTGACGGCCTGCAAGCCGTGTTCCAACTGGAAAGCGGCTTCAGCTCCAGCAACGGTAACTCGGCTCAAGGTGGCCGCCTGTTCGGTCGCCAAGCCACCATCGGTCTGCAAAGCGACAGCTGGGGCCGTCTGGACTTCGGTCGTCAAACCAACATCACCTCGAAGTACTTCGGCTCGATCGATCCGTTCGGCGCTGGTTTCGGCCAAGCCAACATCGGTATGGGCATCAGCGCCGCCAACACGGTTCGCTGGGACAACATGGTCATGTACCAAACCCCGTCCTACAGCGGCTTCCAGTTTGGCGTTGGCTACTCGTTCAGCGTGGATGACGAAGGCGGTTCCGACCGCGTCGGCTTCCAAACCGCCAACAACGTCCGCGGCATCACCACCGGCCTGCGCTACGTGAACGGCCCCCTGAACGTCGCCCTGACGTACGACCAGCTGAACGCTTCGAACAACCAGCTGCAAGACGAAGTTGACGCCACCCCCCGTTCGTACGGCATCGGCGCTTCGTACGACTTCGAAATCCTGAAGCTCTCGCTGGCCTACGCCCGCACCACCGACGGCTGGTTCGGCGGCCAAGGCATCAACGGCATCAGCAGCGGCGACAGCCTGGTTTCGAACGCCTTCGCTGACGGCTTCAAGGCCAATTCGTACATGGTCGGCCTGTCGGCCCCCATCGGCGGCGCCAGCAAGCTGTTCGGTTCGTGGCAAATGGTTGATCCCAGCAACGACCGCCTGACCGGCGACGACGAGAAGATGAACGTCTTCTCGCTGGGCTACACCTACGACCTGTCCAAGCGCACCAACCTGTACGCCTACGGTTCGTACGCCGACAGCTACGCCTTCATCGACGAGCTGAAGAGCACCTCGGTCGGCGTCGGTATCCGTCACCGCTTCTAATCGGCCGCGGGGCGCAAGCCTCGCCACGATTCCAAGCGTGCAGGCGGGCCTCGGCCCGCTTGCGAAAAGCCACCCCTCGGGGTGGCTTTTTTATGCCTGCAAACAGTCAATAGCTTCTCATTTTCGAGTGTCTGGGTTCAGCGGGCAGTCACTTAGCAAATGCTACAATCTGAAGGTTTGCGCATTTGACGGACGCCAGAATGAACTTGCAACAGTATTTTCCCGTCCTGCTGTTTATCGTAGTGGCCACCCTTATCGGGTTTGCGCTGCTTACAGCAGGCTCCCTTCTTGGGCCGCGGCGTCCCTATGCCGAAAAACTTTCGGCCTACGAATGCGGCTTCGAAGCCTTCGAAGACGCCCGCATGAAGTTCGATGTGCGCTATTACCTGGTTGCCATCCTCTTCATCCTGTTCGACCTCGAAATCGCCTTCCTGTTTCCGTGGGCCATCGCCCAGGGCACGGTTGGCCTCGTCGGCTTCTGGACCGTCATGGTCTTCCTGGCCGTGCTGACGGTGGGCTTCATCTACGAATGGAAAAAGGGCGCGCTGGACTGGGAATAACCCAAGTCTTCCCGCACGCTATCAGAGACGAAAATGGCTATAGACGGCATCCTCAAGCAAGGCTTCATCACTACCAGCGCCGACAAGTTCCTGAACTGGGCAAAAACGGGGTCGATGTGGCCCATGACCTTCGGCCTGGCCTGTTGCGCGGTCGAGATGATGCACGCCGGCGCGGCGCGCTACGACCTGGACCAATTCGGCATCATCTTCCGGCCCAGCCCGCGCCAGTCCGACCTGATGATCGTGGCCGGCACGCTGTGCAACAAAATGGCCCCCGCGCTGCGCAAGGTCTACGACCAAATGCCCGAGCCGCGCTGGGTGGTTTCCATGGGGTCGTGCGCCAACGGCGGGGGGTATTACCACTACTCGTACTCGGTGGTGCGCGGCTGTGATCGCATCGTGCCTGTCGATGTCTACGTACCTGGCTGTCCGCCCACTGCCGAAGCGCTGGTCTATGGGCTGCTGCAAATGCAGAACAAGATTCGCCTGACCAACACTATTGCCCGCTGATCGCGCTCGCCGCGCGGAGCCTTCCGCCGGCCACAGCTGTCAGCATACCGGTTTACCCAATCGACCATGACGATGACCAGGCTCGAAACCCTGAAACACAACCTGCAGGCCGCGCTCGGGGCCGACATTGCCCTGACCGACGCGCTCGGCGAACTTACGCTGGAAGTGCCGGCCGACCAGTGGCTGCCGGTCTGCAACAAGCTGCGCACCGAGGCCGGCCTGAGCTTCGAAATCTGTATCGACTTGTGCGGCGTCGACTACCTGACCTGGGGCAATGGCACCCGCCAGGCCGCCGAAGAAAAGGTGGCCGGCGTCCAGCGCTCGCGTTTCGCCGTGGTCGTGCATCTGCTGTCGGTGGCCCATAACTGGCGCCTGCGCGTGCGCACGTGGTGCCCCGACGACGACTTCCCCATGGTGGGTTCGCTGATCGAATGCTGGCCCGGCGTGAATTGGTTCGAACGCGAAGCCTTCGACCTGTACGGCATCGTCTTCGAAGGCCACCCCGACCTGCGTCGCATCCTTACCGACTACGGCTTTATCGGCCACCCGTTCCGCAAAGACTTCCCCCTGTCGGGCACGGTCGAAATGCGCTACGACCCCGAACAGAAGCGCGTCATCTACCAGCCGGTCACCATCGATCCCCGCGAAATCACTCCGCGTGTCGTGCGTGAAGATTCCTACGGCATGGGGCGTTAAATCATGGCAGAAATCAAGAACTACACCCTGAACTTCGGTCCTCAGCACCCGGCCGCGCACGGCGTGCTGCGCCTGGTGCTCGAACTTGACGGCGAAGTCATCCAGCGCGCCGATCCTCACATCGGCCTGCTGCACCGCGCCACCGAAAAACTGGCCGAACACAAAACCTTTATCCAGGCGCTGCCCTACATGGACCGCCTGGACTACGTGTCCATGATGTGCAACGAGCACGCCTACGTCATGGCCATCGAAAAGCTGCTGGGCATCGAAGCCCCGTTGCGCGCGCAGTACATCCGCGTGATGTTCGATGAAATCACCCGCCTGCTCAATCACCTGATGTCGCTGGGTTCGCACGCGCTCGACGTGGGCGCCATGGCGGTGTTCCTGTATGCCTTCCGCGAACGCGAAGACCTGATGGACTGCTACGAAGCCGTCTCGGGTGCCCGCATGCACGCGGCGTACTATCGCCCCGGCGGCGTCTACCGCGACCTGCCCGACGCCATGCCGCAGTATGGCGAAAGCAGCAAGTACCGCGGCGAAAAAGACCTGCGCCTGATGAACGATGCGCGCTCGGGCTCGTTGCTGGATTTCATCGAAGACTTCACCAACCGCTTCCCGGCCTGCATCGACGAATACGAAACCCTGCTTACCGATAACCGCATCTGGAAGCAGCGCCTGGTGGGCATCGGGGTGGTCGACCCCGACCGCGCCAAGGCCCTGGGTTTTACCGGCCCCATGCTGCGCGGTTCCGGCGTGGCCTGGGACCTGCGCAAGATGCAGCCCTACGAAGTCTACGACCTGGTCGATTTCGACGTGCCGGTGGGCGTCAACGGCGACTGCTACGACCGCTACCTGGTGCGTATCGCCGAAATGCGCGAAAGCACCCGCATCATCCGCCAGTGCGTGGAATGGCTGCGCAACAATCCCGGTCCGGTCATGGTCGAGAACCACAAAGTGGCGCCTCCCAGCCGTACCGGCATGAAAACCAACATGGAAGAGCTCATCCACCACTTCAAGCTCTTCACCGAGGGTTTCCACGTGCCTCCGGGCGAGGCTTTTGCCTCGGTCGAACACCCCAAGGGCGAATTCGGCATCTATCTGGTGTCCGATGGCGCCAACAAGCCTTACCGCCTGAAAATTCGGGCGCCAGGTTTTGCCCATTTGCAATCGCTCGATGAAATGTCGCGCGGCCACATGATCGCCGATGCCGTCACCATCATCGGCACGCAGGATATCGTTTTCGGCGAAATCGACCGCTGATCCGTCAGCGCGAACGCCCCGCATAACCCGGATTCAAACTATGCTGCTTTCCGAACAGGCCTACCAGAAAATCGATCGGGAACTTGCCAAGTTCCCGGCCGACCAGCGGCAGTCGGCCATCATGGCTTCGCTTGCCATCGCGCAAGAAGAAAAGGGCTGGCTGCCCACCGAAGTCATCGAAGACGTGGCCAACTATATCGGCGTGCCCCCCATCGCGGTGCAGGAAGTCGCCACGTTCTACAACATGTTCGATACCAAGCCGGTGGGCAAGCACAAGATCGCGGTTTGCACGAACCTGCCCTGTGCCTTGCGCGATGGCGAGAAAGCCGGCGATTTCCTCAAGCGCAAGTTGGGTATCGACTACCGCGAAACCACGCCCGACGGCCAGTTCACTCTGGTCGAAGGCGAATGCATGGGCGCTTGCGGCGATTCACCCGTGCTCATCGTCAACAACAAGCATATGTGCGTGCGCATGACCGAAGAAAAGCTCGACGCGCTGGTGCAGGGCCTGAAGGCGCAAGGCGCCCAAGGAGAATCGGCATGAACGCGCCCGATCTGTACAAGCACCTGGCCCAGGGGCTGGACCCCAACCCCCTGAACGACCTGGCCAATTCCATGTGCCTGCACGGCCGCCACATCTCGCCGCAGATCATGGCGGATGTCGATGGCAGCAACTGGCATCTGCAAGACTACGTCAAGCGTGGCGGTTATGAGGCCCTGCGCAAGATCCTGTCCACCGGCATGAAACCCGAAGACGTGATCGCCGAAGTCAAGGCCTCGGGCCTGCGCGGCCGCGGCGGCGCGGGCTTTCCCACCGGCCTGAAATGGAGCTTCATGCCGCGCGCCTTCCCGGGCCAGAAGTACCTGGTCTGCAACTCCGACGAAGGCGAGCCGGGCACGTTCAAAGACCGCGACATCCTGCGCTTCAATCCGCACATCGTGATCGAGGGCATGGCCATTGCCGCCTATGCCATGGGCATCTCGGTGGGCTACAACTACATCCACGGCGAAATCTTCGAAGTCTACGATCGCTTCGAGGAAGCCCTGGAAGAAGCGCGCGCCGCCGGCTTCCTGGGCGACAAGATCCTGGGTTCGGAATTCAGCTTCCAGCTGCACGCCTTTCATGGCTATGGTGCGTATATTTGCGGCGAAGAAACCGCGCTGCTCGAATCGCTCGAAGGCAAGAAGGGCCAGCCGCGCTTCAAGCCGCCGTTTCCCGCCAGTTTCGGCCTGTACGGCAAGCCCACCACCATCAACAACACCGAAACTTTCGCGGCGGTGCCCTGGATCATCCGTAACAGCGGCCAGGCCTACCTGGAAGTGGGCAAGCCCAACAACGGCGGCACCAAGCTGTTCTCCATCTCGGGCGACGTCGAACGTCCCGGCAACTACGAAATCCCGCTGGGCACGCCGTTTTCCACGCTGCTCGAGCTGGCAGGCGGCATGCGCGGCGGCAAGAAGCTGAAGGCCGTGATCCCCGGCGGGTCCAGCGCCCCGGTGCTGCCCGCCGACATCATGATGGACACCACCATGGACTACGACGCCATCGCCAAGGCGGGTTCCATGCTGGGGTCGGGCGCGGTCATCGTCATGGACGAAACCCGCTGCATGGTGAAGTCGCTGCTGCGGCTGTCGTACTTCTATTTCGAAGAAAGCTGCGGCCAGTGCACGCCGTGCCGCGAAGGCACAGGCTGGCTCTACCGCATGGTTCACCGCATCGAGCACGGCCAGGGCCGCCAGGAAGACCTGGATCTGCTCGACAACGTGGCCAGCAACATCATGGGCCGCACGATCTGCGCCCTGGGCGATGCCGCCGCCATGCCGGTACGCGGTTTCATCAAGCATTATCGCGACGAATTCGCGCACCACATCGAACACAAGTCGTGTGTGGTCCCGCAATATCTGTAGGTCTCAGGAACAGCAATGGTTGAATTAACCGTCGACGGCAATCAGGTCGAAGTCCCCGAGGGCAGCATGGTCATGCATGCGGCCCAGAAGCTCGGCCTGTACGTGCCGCATTTCTGCTACCACAAGAAACTGTCCATCGCGGCCAACTGCCGCATGTGCCTGGTTGAAGTGGAAAAGGCGCCCAAGGCGCTGCCCGCCTGCGCCACGCCGGCCACCAATGGCATGGTGGTGCACACTTGCTCCGAGAAGGCCAAGGCCGCGCAAAAGTCGGTCATGGAATTTCTCCTTATCAACCACCCCCTCGATTGCCCCATCTGCGACCAGGGCGGTGAATGCCAGCTGCAGGATCTGGCGGTGGGCTACGGCGGCTCGGCTTCGCGCTATCGCGAAGAAAAGCGCGTGGTCTTCCACAAGAACCTGGGCCCGCTGGTTTCGGCCGAGGAAATGGCCCGCTGCATCCACTGCACCCGCTGTGTGCGCTTCGGCCAGGAAATCGGCGGCGTCATGGAACTGGGCATGCTGGGCCGTGGCGAACATTCCGAGATCACATCCTTCGTGGGCCGCACGGTCGAATCCGAGCTGTCGGGCAACATGATCGACCTCTGTCCCGTTGGCGCGCTGACGTCCAAGCCGTTCCGCTACACGGCCCGCACCTGGGAACTGGCGCGCCGCCGCACGGTCAGCCCGCACGACAGCCTGGGCGCCAACCTGGTGGTGCAGGTCAAGGGCGACCGCGCCATGCGCGTGGTGCCCTTCGAAGACGAAGCCATCAACGAATGCTGGATCAGCGACCGCGACCGCTTCTCGTATGAAGGCCTGAACACCGCCGACCGCCTGACCGCACCCATGATCAAGGGCGCCGACGGCAAATGGCAGGAAGCCTCGTGGGCCGACGCGCTGCAAGCCGTGGCCCAAGGCTTGTCGCGCGTGCGCGACAGCCATGGCGCCGGCCAGATCGGCGCGCTGGCCGCCGAATACGCCACCACCGAAGAATTCGCCTTGCTGGGCCGCCTGGTGCGCGCCCTGGGTTCCGAAAACATCGACTTCCGCCTGCGCCAGACCGATGCCGCATTCGACGCCGCCCTGTCGGGCGCGCCGTGGCTGGGCATGCCGGTGGCCGATCTCGACACCGTCGACCGCGTGTTGGTGGTGGGTTCGTTCCTGCGCAAAGACCACCCCCTGATGGCCCAGCGCCTGCGGCAGGCGGCCAAGCGCGGCACGCAGATCCTGCTGGTGGACAGCGCCGCCGACGATCCGCTGATGCCGGTTACCGCGCGCATTACCGTGGCCCCGTCCGGGCTGCCGTCGGCACTGGCCCAGGTGGCCGTCGCGCTGGCCCAGGCCAAGGAACAAACCGTGCCGGGCGAATTCGCCAGCATCACGCCTGACGAAAGCGCCAAACTCATTGCCGCCAGCCTGGCCTCGGGCAGCAACGCGGCCGTGCTGTTGGGTAACATGGCCGTGGCGTCGCCGCAGGCGTCGCTGCTGGCAGCCAACGCGCGCAGCGTGGCCGACCTGGCCGGCGCGCGCTTCGGCTTCCTGACTTCCGGCGGCAATACGGTGGGCGGCT
>NZ_JAJMLX010000060.1 GCF_020991325.1 Bordetella petrii
GGCGGGCGCATCGCCATCCTGACCTCGACTGGCGGCGCCGGCACGCTGGTGGCCGACAGCTGCGGCCTGGCCGGGCTGGATACGCCCGCCCCCGATGCCGATACCGCCGCGCGCCTGGACGCCCTGCAAAGCGGCGACGAGGCCGTGCTCAGCCGCAACCCCATCGACCTGACTCTGGCCGGCCTGAAGCCCGACCTGCTGCGCGGCGCCATCGACACGCTGCTGGCCAGTCCGTCATACGACGGCGCGGTGGTCATCGCCGGCTCGTCATCCTTGCAGCACCCTACCCTGGTGTCCGGCGCCGTCGGCGACTGCCTGAAAAAGAGCGACAAACCCGTGCTGGTGTACGTCAGCCCGCATGCGCCACACATACTGGCCGACCTGAACCGCCAAGGCATTCCCGCGTTCGCCGCGCCGGAAAGCTGCGCCGCGGCTTTCTCGGCCATGCTGGTGCGGAACGCCGCGGCGCCAGAGGCAGCCGCCCCGCAAGCCGCGGCCCAAGAAGCGCGAGGCCTGCCCGCCGGCCCGCTGAACGAAGCCGAAAGCAAGGCCCTGTTCACCCGCTTCGGCATCGCCTCAGTGCGCGAAACCGTGGCCGCCACGCCCGACGAAGCCGGGCACGCGCCCGCCGCCATGGGCGGCAAAGTGGTGCTGAAAGTCCTGTCGCGCCACCTGGCCCATAAAAGCGATATAGGCGGCGTGGTGGTGGGCGTGCCCGCCCCCGACGCGGCGGTGCGCGGCCAAGCCATGCTGCGCGCGGTGCGGGCCGCCACCGACGCGCCGGTCGAAGGCCTGCTGGTGCAGGAAATGGTGGCGGGCGGCACCGAAATGATCCTGGGATTCCACCGCGACCCGCAATTGGGGCCGTCCATCCTGCTGGGCATGGGCGGCGTGGCCGCCGAGCTTTTCAATGACACGGTGCTGCGGCTGCTGCCCCTGGCGCGGCCGGATGCCGAAGCCATGGTGCGCCAGCTGAAAACCTGGCCCCTGCTGGACGGCTATCGCGGCCGGCCGCCCGCCGATGTGCCGGCGCTGGTCGATGCCATCATGGCCTTCGCCGCCATGGCGGCGGCGCTGGACGATCGCCTGGAAGAAGCCGAGATCAATCCGCTGTTCGTGCTGCCCGCCGGACAGGGCGTGAAAGCGGCGGACGGGGTGGTGATACTGCGGTAGCAATTCCGCGTCCGCTACCGGGCGTCTTGCACGGGTGCTGCCAGGTGTCCGGCTCCGAAGGTGCCGGACACCGTTGTGTGCCACGACGGCCTCAGTCAGACGGTGTCTGGCACCCTGACGGGAGCCAGACACCTATATGGCTAAGTGCCTGATACCCTGGCTACCACTGTCCGAAATAAACCCCCGCGCGCTTGTGGGCGTTGGTGGACCGCTCCACCGCCTCGTCCGACATGGTGGTGCGGCGCTTGGCGCGCAGCGACCAGTCCAGCAAGTGCTGCCGCATCAGGGCCCGCGCCTCCGCGTGGGATGCACTGGTGCCCAGGTCCTGGAATTCGTCGGGGTCGCTGGCCAGGTCGAACAGTTGCTCGGGTTCGTCGCGCCAGTACACATAGCGCCAACGGTCTGTGCGCACCGACCAGGCGCGGCATTGCTGCGGAGTCTTGCCCAGCGTGACGCGGGCCTGGCGAAAACTGTAATCCAATTCCGACACGGCCGCGTCGCGCCAAGGCGCATCGCCCGCAACGCCATGCAGCAGCGGCTGCAGCGCGCGCCCTTCCAGGCGGTGGCCGGCCAGCGGCATGTCCAGGGCTTGCAGCACGGTCGGCAGAATGTCCACGCTTTCCACCAGTTCCTGGCACACCCGCCCGCGGGTGGCGTTGGCCGCGGCGCCGGGGTCGGCCACGATCAACGGCACGCGCTGCACGGTGTCGTAGAACAACTCTTTTTCGCCCAGCCAGTGGTCGCCCAGGAAGTCGCCGTGGTCTGCGGTGAACACGATCAAGGTGTTGTCCATCAGGCCGGCGCCTTCCATGTAGTCGAACAGGCGGCCCAAGTGTGTGTCCAACTGCGTGATCAGCCCCTGGTAGGCCGGCCGCACCGTGCGCACGCAATCTTCGCGCGCGAAGCTCTGGCTTTCTTCATGCTGGCGGTAGGCCTGCAGCACCGGATGCGCGCCCGCCAGTTCCTGCTGGTTGCGCACCACCGGCAGGCATTGGCCGCTGCGGTACATGCGGTGGTAGGGATCGGGCGCCATGTAGGGCCAGTGCGGCTTCACATAGCTCAGGTGCAACGCCCAGGGCTGCGACCCGCGCTTGCGCATGAAGTCCAGCGCGCAGTCGGTGGTGTAGGCGGTTTCGGAATGCGCTTCGCGCACGCGCGACGGCAGATGCGTGTTGCGCATGTGCCAGCCACTGACCACCTGCCCATTGCCGTCCACCGCCGAAATCACATAGTCCGACCACGGGTCGGCCGAATCGTAGCCATGGCGGCGCAGAAACGCAGGGTAGCCGCTTTCGTCGCCAGGTTCATGGTGGCCGTCGTAGCGGTCGGCCTCGCGGAAGCTGCCGCGCGCCAGCAGCGTGCCGAGTTCCGAGCCGCCGTCGATGGCCAGCCGCTGCATGCCGGCCTGGTCGGGAATGACGTGGCTTTTGCCGATCAGCACCATGTCGCGCTCGTGCTGCGCCAGGTACTCGCCCAGTGTCACTTCGCCCACCGACAGCGGCACGCGGTTCCAGGTGGTGCCGTGGCTGGAGGGGTAGCGCCCCGTGTAGTAGCTCATGCGCGACGGACCGCACACCCCGGAATTCACGAATGCCCGGTCGAACCGCAAACCGCGGCGGGCCAGCGCGTCCAGGTTCGGCGTGCGCAGGTACGGGTGGCCATAACAGCCCAGGTGGTCGGCCCGCAACTGGTCCGCCATGATGAACAGCAGGTTCTGGATCTTGCTCATGATGCCTCGGTGTTACTGCGTGGCCTTGAAGCCGGATTCGCGCACCACCGGCTCCCATTGCTTGCGGTACGCCGCCAGGGCCTGCGCCGTCTGCGCCGCGTCGGCGGACACAGGCTCCAGGTTCGCCGCGCGCACGGCCTGCTGCATGGCCGGCTCGCGCATCACCTCGGCAATATCGCGGCCCAGGCGTTCAGCCTTGTCTTTCGGCATGGCCGCCGGCGCGAAGAAGGCGTTCCAGCCATCGGCCGCCAGGTCGATGCCGGCTTCGCGGAAAGTGGGCACGTCTTTCAACGCCGCCTCGCGCTCGGCGCCCGAAGTGGCCAGGATGCGCACGCGGCCGCCCTGGTGCTGCGGCAGCAAGGTATCCAGCGTATCGATTGCCTGCGGCAGGATGCCGCCTATCAGTTCGCTGATCAGCGGCGCCGACCCGCGGTAGCCCACCACCTCGGTCTTCTGGCCGATTTCATCGCCCAGCATCAAGGCAAAGAAATGCGGCAGGCTGCCCGTGGCCGGCACACCGACGGTGTAGCGATCGGGGTTTTCCTTCAGCCAGGCCCGCAGCGCCTGCATGTTCTTCATAGGAGAATCGGCCGACACGGCCAGGGCGAACTTGTAGCTGCTGACCAGCGACACCGGCTGGAAATCGCGCTGGGCGTCATAGCCGGGGTCGGCGTACACCAGCGGGGCCACCACCATCACGGCGGGGTTGCCCAGCAGCAGCACGTTCTGGCTTGCGCCGGCATTGCGCAGCAGCTGCGCCGAAATCCGGCCGCCCGCGCCCGTCTTGTTCTCGACGATGACCGACACGCCCACCCGGTCTTTCAGGCGTTCGGCCACCAGCCGGGCGATGCGGTCCGAACTGCCGCCAGGCGGATAGCCCACCACAATGGTCAGCGGGCCGTCCAATGGCGCGGCGGCCCAGGCCGATGCGGCCATCGCACAGGCCGCCAGGGCAGCCAGCATTCGCTTGATCATGTCTTCCTCTCCTGTTGTGCGTTCTTGCGACGCGATGTTGTCAATGCAAAAGACTGTAGCAACGGACGTGTTTCTTGATCTAATCCAATATCAGCATAAACAAACAAGATCCCGCCAGGAGACCCCTGATGTCCCGCGTGCCCGCCCAAGCCTCCGCCCATCTGGCGGACATGCCCATGTATTGCCTGTACCAGGCCTGGTCGCAAGCCAGCCCGGTATTCGTGCGGCTATGCGAAGGCCGTTTCGGCATTACCCGGCGGGAATGGCGCCTGCTGGCCGCGGTGGTGGAATACGGGCCGCTGACCTCGGCCGAACTGGCCGCCACGGCCCGGCTGGACTTGGTGCGCACGTCGCGCGCGCTGGGCACGCTATGCGAAAAAGGCTGGGCCGCGCGCGTGCGCGACCAGCGCGACAAGCGCATCATGAACGTGCTGGCCACCGATGCCGGGCGGGCGCTGTACCAGGCCATGCTGCCCGAGATCGCCAGGCTGAATACCTTGCTGATGTCCGACCTCACCCCCCAGGAAAGCCAGCAGTTGCTGCGGCTGCTGCAGATGGTGGCCGAGCGCGGCGCCCGCATGGCCAACGACAACGTCATTGCCGACAAAGCCAGCCGGCGCGACGGCGGTACGCGACGCCCGCCCGCCAGGCCCGCGGGTGACGACTGACGTTTACGCGCAACACATTGCCGGGGCGCCGCCTGGGAAGCCGCGGCTGCCGCGCCGCAGTCTGGAAATTCCGTACAGCCCGACCCTATAATTCGCGGCTTAATCAAGAATAGTTCTTATTCTTGAAATTAATATTTACACCATTTTTGTGGGGAAATTCCCTTGAGTACTTATACGCGCGCACGACCTGCCCACAAGGCGTCCGCCCTGACCCTGGCCCTGCTGGCCGCGGGCCTGGCCAGCTTCGGCGCCCAGGCGCAGGAAGCCGCCGCCGACAGCGCCGCCACCCTGCCCGCCGTGCGCGTCACCGGCAGCCAGGAAACCGCCACCAGTCCCGTCATCGGCTATGCCGCCCGGCGCAGCGCCACCGGCACGAAAACCGACACCTCGCTGCGGGAAACCCCGCAAGCCATTACAGTGATTCCGCGCGACCAGATCGTGGACCAGGGTGCCCAGAACGTGCAGGACGCCCTGAACTATGCGGCCGGCGTGCGCCCCAATGCCTATGGCGTGGACAACCGCGCCGATTATGTGCGCGTGCGCGGCGTCGAACCCGTGCAGTACCTGGACGGCCTGCGCCAGTTCTTCAGCTACAACAACCCGCGCACCGAGGTCTACGCGCTGGAACGCATCGAACTGCTGCGCGGCCCTTCGTCCATGCTGTATGGCCAGGGCAGTACGGGCGGCGTGCTGAACCTGGTCAGCAAGCGTCCGCAGCCCGAGGCGCAGCGCGAAATCGGGGTAGTACTGGGCAACCACAACCGCAAGGAAGTACAGGCCGACCTGACCGGCCCGCTGACGGAAGACGGCCAATGGCTATACCGCGTGGTGGCCGTGGCGCGCGACAGCGATACGCAAGTGCAGCATGCCCCCGACGACCGCCTGATGCTGGCGCCGTCGCTCACCTGGCAGCCCAGCGCCGCCACCACGCTGACCCTGCAAGGTTATTTCCAGAAAGACAAGGCCGGCACCACCCAATCGTTCCTGCCTTGGAAAGGCACGGTGCTGGACAACCCCAACGGCCGCATCCCCACGCGCCGCTTCGTCAGCGAACCGGGTTTCGACGCCTACGATACCGAGCAGTTCAGCGTGGGCTGGCTGTTTGAACACAAGTTCAACGACCGCTGGACAGTGCGCCAGAACTTCCGCAACACCATTAGCAAGGTCGACTACAAATCGCTGTATCCGGACGTCTATTCCAACCCGGACAATCCCTTCCTGGACGCCGACCAGACCACGCTGAACCGCATTTTTTACGTCACCAAGCCCCGCATGCGCACGCTGTTGGCCGACCAGAACCTGGAAGGCAAGCTGAACTGGGGCGCCACCGAGCACACCGTGCTGGTAGGCGCCGACTACAGCCGCTACCGCGAAACCGGGCAGACGGCGTCGGGCATGGGCAGCCCGCTGAACGTATACCACCCCGTATACGGCAACATCCCCGAATACGAACTGAGCGACACGCCCAAGACCAAGCAAGAGCAGATGGGCTTCTACGCACAGGACCAGATCCGCTATGGCAACTGGATCTTCGTGGCGGGCCTGCGCCACGACCGCGCGCGCAGCGACGTGGAGGGCAGCGACCGCGAGACCGACAACGCCACCACCAAGCGCTTCGGCCTGCTGTACGCTTTCGACAACGGCGTGTCGCCCTACCTGAGCTACAGCGAATCGTTCACGCCCGTGGCCGGCACCGACTTCTACAACAACCGCTACAAGCCCATGCGCGGCGAGCAATGGGAAGCCGGCCTGAAGTTCATGCCGCCCGACCAGGATCTGCAAGTGACCGCGGCGGTGTACGACCTGCGCGAGAAGAACCGCCAGGTGCCCGACCCGTCCAACCCCAACAACCAGATCCAGGCCGGCAAGACCAAGACGCGCGGCGTGGAACTGGAATTCCGGGGCCGCGTGACCAAGCAGATGGATGTCATTGCCAACTACATCTACACCGACATCGACCCGGCCCTGGAAGGCGTGCCCAAGCACATGGCGTCGCTGTGGGGCAAGTATCGCTTCGCGGTGGCGGGCGTGTCGGGGTTCTCGGCCGGGGCCGGCGTGCGCTACCTGGGCGCCTTCACCACCGGCAGCGCCCCCGAAACGCCGTCGGTCACGCTGTTCGATGCCATGCTGGCCTACGACAGCGGCCCCTGGCGCTACGCGCTGAACGTGAACAACATCGCCGACAAGAGCTATGAAGTCACGTGCCTGGAACGTGGTGACTGCTTCTATGGCCAGCGCCGTACGGTGACGCTGAGCGCGGCGTACCGGTTCTAAGTCCATTTACCTGGCGTCCCGCCGCAAGGGCGGGCACGCCGGGCCTTCGTTCCAGACACACCCCCATCATCAAGACCTGGCCGACGGTTCCGTCCATCGCGCGAACCAAGGCCTGTGCCATCCCGGCCCATCGGTCTCTGCCTCTTCCCCTTCCCCCAAATACCTCCGGCCGCATGGCATAAACCGGCCAGAGCAGGCACGTTTCGCGCGCCTGCGTCGGGTTTTCCCTCATTGAGCCAAAGTGTATACAGCATATTATTCCGACTGTGATGCACTTTAACTGAAAGGAAAACACCGCCATGAACGCCTTGGATTCCGTCCCGGACGCCCCGCCCGTATCCAGCCTGCGGCGCCAACTGCGCGATCCCGACCTGCTGCGCCTGGGCGGCTATGTGGGGGGACAATGGGATGAGACGAACAACGGCCCGGCGCTGCACGTGACAGACCCCGCCAACGGCGAGCATCTGGCCAGCATCTCGGCAACCTCCGTCAAACAGGCGCGCCAGGCCGTCGATGCCGCGGCCCAGGCGCAGCAAGCGTGGGCGGCCCGCTCGGCAAGCGAGCGGGCGGCGCTGCTGATGGCCTGGCACGCCCAGATCCTGGCCCATGCCGACGACCTGGCGCTCTTGATGACACGCGAACAGGGCAAGCCCCTGGCCGAAGCCCGCGGCGAAGTCCTGTTCGGCGCCAGCTTCGTATCCTGGTACGCGGAAGAAGCCAAGCGCGTGCATGGAGAAGTCCTGCAGACCTACAACGCGGACCGCCGCGTCCTCATTCTGCGCCAGCCGGTGGGCGTGGTCGTGGCGATTACCCCCTGGAACTTCCCCAGCGCCATGATCACCCGCAAATGCGCCCCCGCCCTGGCGGCCGGCTGCACCATCGTGCTCAAGCCCTCAGAGGAAACCCCGCTGTCGGCCATTGCCCTGTGCGTACTGGCGCAACGGGCCGGCATCCCGCCCGGCGTCATCAATCTTGTACTGTGCACCCGCGACAATGTGGCGGAAACCGGCCAGACCCTGCTCGCGGACGAACGGGTGCGCAAGCTGTCATTTACCGGGTCGACCGCCACGGGCAAGCAACTGATGCGCCTGGCGGCCGACAATGTGCTCAAGCTAAGCCTGGAACTCGGCGGCAACGCGCCGCTGATCGTGTTCGACGACGCGGACCTGGATCGCGCCGCGGATGGCGCCCTGGCCAGCAAGTTCCGCAACATGGGCCAGACTTGCACCTGCGCCAATCGCATCCTAGTGCAGCGCGGCGTCTACGAGGCATTCGCGGCCAGACTGGTCGAACGGGTACGCGGCCTGCGGGTGGGGCCCGGCATGCAGGCCGGCGTCACGCAAGGCCCGCTGATCAACAGCAAAGCCATCGACAAAGTAATGCAGCACGTGGCCGACGCCGTCGGCAAGGGCGCCCGCACGGCCATCGGCGGCGCTCCCGATGCGCGCGGCGGCCTGTTCTTTCAGCCCACCGTGCTGCTGGACGTCACGCCGCAAATGCGCATTTGCCACGAAGAAACATTCGGCCCGGTCGCGCCGCTGATTCCCTTCGACACGGAAGAAGAGGCCTTGGCGCTGGCCAATGATTCCAGCTACGGCCTGGCCGGCTACTTTTATACGCGCGATCTCAATCGGGCCTTGCGCCTGGCCGAGCGGCTGGAACTCGGTGCCGTGGGCATCAACGAGGCCGTCATTTCCTCCGAGGCCGTGCCCATCGGCGGGGTAAAGCAGTCGGGCATCGGCCGCGAGGGCGCGCACCACGGCATCGACGAATTCCTGGAAACCAAGCAAGTGACTATCGGCGCCCTATAACCGCCCCCAACCTACGTATATACGCAGTTTTGATTCCTCTCTCTTGAAGGACACTTCGCCATGTTGACTGCTGAACAAATCCACGACTACGACGAAAACGGCTTTCTGGTGCTGAGCGACCTGTTCACGCCGGCCGAACTGCGCGCGCTGCAGGAAGACGCGCTGATGCTGCATAGCGACCAGCGCGGCCATCCGGATGCGAACGTACTGGAGAAAGACGGCGCCACCGTACGCGCCGCCTGGGCCGTCGAACTCGACTCCGAGGCCTGCGCGCGTACATACAGGCTGCCGCGGGTACTCGGCGCCGTCCAGCAATTGCTGGGCGCCACGTACCTGCACCAGTCGCGCCTGAACTACAAGGCGGCCGGCAAGGGCGATATTTTCCAATGGCACCAGGACTACGCCAGCTGGGTGCACGACGGCCTGATCCATGGCGGGCATCGCGACATGCTCACGGTGCTGATCACGCTGGATGACTCCACGCCGGACAACGGCCCGCTGCGATTCGTACCCGGTTCGCACAAGCATGGCTTGATCAACGCCTATTACGACACCAAGACCACCAGCTACCCCTTGCACATCGTGCCGGACGACTACATGGAAGAGCACTTCGCGGATGTGCCAATCTACGAATGCGTATTTCCCGCCGGCACCGTTGTGCTGTTCTGCGGCAACCTGGTGCACAGCTCGAAAGAAAACCATTCCGACCAGGGCCGGCGCAACCTGTACTTCGCCTACAGCCGCGATGGCAATCGCCCCACGGGCCAGGCGACACGCCAACACAAGAACGCCTACATCATGAATCCGGCTCCGTACGTGCTGCAGCAGATCGACGACGGCAGCCTGTCGGACTACGCACGCGGCCTGTTGCCGGCCTGAGCCGGCTGTTACTCCGCAAGCCAGGGGAAAAAAATGGAAACGACGGCAGGTAGTTTGCAGAACGCGCCCGCCCAGGGTGTCAATTCCAGGGAAATGCGCAAAGTCGTATGGGGCGCATCGCTGGGCACGGCTTTCGAGTGGTACGACTTTTTTGTCTACGGCGCACTGGCCGCCGTGCTGGCACCGCTGTTCTTCCCGCCCAGCATGGGCCAGACGGCCAGTTTCCTGGCCAGCCTGGCCACCTTCGGCGTAGGGCTGGTGCTGCGGCCCTTCGGCTCGCTGGTGTTCGGCCGGCTGGGCGACCTGGTCGGCCGCAAACATACCTTCCTCATCACCATCGTCATGATGGGGGTGGCCACTATCGGCGTCGGGCTGCTGCCCACCTATGCCACGGCGGGCGCCTGGGCGCCGGCGCTGCTGGTGCTGCTGCGCTGCATACAGGGCCTGGCGCTAGGCGGCGAATACGGCGGCGCCGCCACCTACGTGGCCGAGCACGCCGATGACAAGCTGCGCGGCCTGCACACCAGCTGGATCCAGCTCACCGCCACCGCCGGATTCCTGCTGTCGCTGCTGGTGGTGACCGTGACCCGCGCCGCCATGACACCAGAACAATTCTCGGGCTGGGGCTGGCGCATCCCTTTCCTGTTCTCCGTGTTCCTGCTGGGCGTTTCCATTTATATCCGCGCCCGCCTCAGCGAATCGCCGGTATTCATCCAGATGAAGGCGGAAGGCAAGACATCCCGCCAGCCTATCCGCGATGCCTTCGGCAACTGGGCCAATCTGAAATATGTGCTGCTGGCGCTGTTCGGCACCGTCGCAGGCGTCACCGTGCTTTGGTACACAGGGCAGTTTTTCGCGCTGATATTCCTGATGAAATGGCTGAAAGTCGATGCCACCACGGCCTATACGCTGGTGTCGATCGCCTTGCTGCTGGGCGCGCCGTTCTTCGTGATCGCAGGGTGGCTATCGGACCGCGTGGGCCGCAAGCGCGTCATCATCGGCGGCTTCATCGTCGGCGTGCTGGCCATCATTCCCATCTTCAAGGGCCTGACCCACTACGCCAACCCCGCGCTGGACCGCGCCATCGCCACCGCGCCGGTCACCCTGGCGTCATCGGAATGTCGGCTGCGCATGTTCTCGGCGCCGGAAACCTCGTGCGAACGGGCCCGCGAACAGCTCAACAATGCGGGCGTGCCGTATACGCTGGTGCCGGCCGCCACGCCGGGCGCCACCGTAAAAGTGGCGGGGGCCAGCGCCGACGGCGCGGACACGGCAGCCATCACACAGATACTGCGCAACGCAGGCTACCCGGCCCAGGCCGATGGCACGCAAATCAACCGGCCCATGGTGGTGTTCCTGATCTGGCTGCTGGTGGTGATAGGCTGCGTGGTGTATGGGCCCAACGGGGCCTATCTGGTCGAACTGTTCCCGACGAAGGTCCGCTATTCCAGTATGTCGATGGCTTACCATATCGGCACGGGCTATTTCGGCGGGTTCGCCCTGTACTTCGCAACCCTGATCTCGACCACCACCGGCAATATCTACGCCGGCCTGTATTACCCTATCGTGATCGCCAGCATCTCCATCCTGGTGGCTGCCTTCCTGCTGCCCGAAACCCGCGGCTGGAAACTGGACCGGTGAACCACAGCCCCGCCATCGCGCCCCCCACTGGGGGGCCCTCTTCCAGCGCTGGATATAATACAGTTCGGTATACACATTTACGGACTGACAATGACCCAGGCTGGCACCCGTGCCGTTCCCGCGCCGGACGGCGCCCCCCTCGAAGGGGGGGGCGCACCGCGCAAACGCACTTCGCTCAGTTCATCGGCCATCTATGAACGCATCAAAGCCATGGCCGCCACATTCGAGTTCAAGCCGGGCGAGCGCATCAACGAGATCGAGCTGTCCAAGCAATTGGAGGTGAGCCGCACTCCGCTGCGCGAAGTGCTGAATCAGTTGATGGTCGAGGGATTCCTGGAACGCACCGCGAACAAGGGCTTCACCAGCCGCACGCTGGATGCCAAACAGGTATTCGACCTGTACGAATACCGCCTTGGCCTGGAAACCGCCATCATCCGCCTGGCCTGCAAGCGCGCCACCGACCAGGAAATCGACGAGCTGGCCGCGGCCACCGAGCGCGACACCTCGATTCCGGACGATACCGATTCCGCGCACTTGCTGGCGCTGGACGAAGACTTCCACATGCGCCTGGCACGCTTGAGCCGCAACGAAGAATTCGTGCGCGCACTGGCCAACGTCAATGCCCGCATCCAGTATGTGCGCTGGATAGACATGCGCAACGGCCGGCGGCCCTATACACAGGCCGAGCACATGCACATCATCGAGGCCTTGAAGGCCCGCGATGAAGCTGCCTTGGTGCAGCTGCTGGATGCGCATATCGCGCGCCGGCAAGACCAGATCACTGAAGTCATCAAACTGGGATATTCCGAAATCTACACCCGCAGCAAACTCTGAGCAGAGACCATGATAAACATCGCAGCGGACATCGCCTGGTCCCGCCAGGAACACGAAGCCTTCCACGACAGCCGCTACAGCCGCGGCCACGTATGGCGCTTTGACGGCGGCGCCGAGGTGCCCGCGTCATCGTCGCCGCATATCGTGCCCCTGCCCTATTCCGTGGCGGCAAGCGTCGACCCCGAAGAAGCCTATGTCGCTGCGCTGTCCAGCTGCCACATGCTGGTGTTCCTGGGGCTGGCGGCCAAGGCCGGCTTCGTGGTGAATCGCTACGAAGACAGCGCGGCGGGCATCATGGAAAAAAACGCCGAAGGCCTGCTGTGGATCAGCCGCGTCACGCTGCGGCCGCGCGTGGTTTACCAAGGCCCCGGGCCCACCCCCAGTGACGAAGAGGCGTTGCATCATCGTGCGCATCAACAATGCTTCATTGCAAACTCGGTGCGCACCATGGTCGAAACGATCCTCGAACGGTAGCGTTCCGGGTTCCAGCGCAGCAAGGCACTGGAACCCGGATACCCTAGCGGCCCGCCGCCGCGCCTGAAGTACCCACCATGCCCGCGGCCTCCCCGGCGGAATCGCCCAGCGGCGCATCCTCGATCTTGTTCAGGTCCAGCCCCTTGGTCTCGGGCAGCAGCAAGGCCGCGATGATCACCAGCCCATAGCCCGCGCCCGCCACCACCGCGATGGCCAGCCCCAGGCCCAGGCTGCCCGAACTGAGCCAGCCCACGCACAGCGGGAAGAACGAGCCTATCACCCGCCCCATGTTGTACGACACGCCATAGCCGGTGGCCCGCACGCTGCTGGGATACGACTCGGAGATCGTCGCGCCTATGCCCGAGAACATACCCTGCATCAGGATGCCCAGCGGAAAGCCCAGGAACAGCATCGACGTGTTGGAAATCGGGATCATCATGTAGCACAGCGCCATCGCCAGCGCGCCCACGGCGAACAGCATATAGGTGGCGCGCCGGCCCAGGCGGTCCGTGGCGTAGGCCCCGGCCACGTACCCCAGGAACGACCCCAGGATCATCACCACCAGGTACGAACTGGTGCCGAACACCGACAACCCGCGCTCGGTTTTCAGATAGGTGGGCAGCCAGGTGGCGATGGCGTAGTAGCCGCCCAGCATGCCGCCCGACAGCAGGCCGCACAGCACCGTCTTGCCCAACAGCGGCGCCTTGAACACCCGCGCCAGGTTCTGCTTCAGCGGCACCGCCTGCGCCGTGCCGCGCGCCTTCAGGTAGACCTCGGGCTCGACCAGGTTGCGGCGCAGGTAGATCACCACGAAGGCGGGCAGCACCCCCAGGAAAAAGCAGGCGCGCCAGGCGTATTCGGGCGGCAATACCGAGAACATCAGGGCGTACGCCAACGCGGCCGCGCCCCAGCCGAACGAATAGCTGCTGGCCGTGAAGCCCGAATACTTGCCGCGATGCGCCGGGTTGCGGATCATCTCGGTCACCAGCACCATGCACAGCGACGACTCGCCGCCAAAGCCCAGGCCCTGGATGATGCGGAACAGCATCAGCTGCTCGGGGCTGGTGGCCAGCCCGCACAGGAAGCACGCCACCGCGAACACCACGATGGTCCAGCGCAGCACGCGCACCCGGCCGTAGCGGTCGGCCAGCATGCCCGCCACGATGGCCCCCACCAACGACGACACCAGCGTGTACGTGACGATGGCGCCGGCTTCCGACTTGCTCATGTCCCATTGGGTCAACAGCGTGGAAATCAGGAACGAATAAATCATGAAATCGAACACGTCGACCGCATGGCCCAGGAATGCCCCGTAGAACCCCTTGCGCTCCATGAGCGTCAGATCTTTGAACCAACTGAACATCGGTACTCTCCCCTCAGTGGTCTTGCGGTATGAAAAATCGGAACGAGGCCCACGGCCCCGCATGCGGATCAGTCCATGCGCGCCACAGGGGGGCGATAACCGTAGCCCAGCGCTTCCAGCCATTGCGCCACGCGCAGCGAGGTCAGGTCGTGCCGGCGCTGGGCAACAATCTGCACGCCCACCGGCAGGCCCGCCGCGCTGCGGCCGGCTGGCGCCACGGTGGACGGCAGGCCGCAAAGGCCCGAAAAACCCGCCCAGAACAGTTGCGTGGTCATCGGCTGCTGCTGGCCGTTCACTGTCAGGCTGCGCTGCCAGGGCTCGCCCGCCTCGTCCAGCGGGAACGCGGGGGTGGCGGCGGCCGGACACAGCAGCACGTCGTACCTTTTGAAGAAAGCATCCCAGGCCCGCGCGAAGCCGCGGCGGGCGTGGGCCAGGCGCAGCCAGGCACGGTGGTCCAGCACCGAGCCCAGGTACTGCAAGGCCGCATAACTGTGGTCGTCGGGATCCACGGCCCGCGCGCGTTCGCGCGCCTGCCCGTAGGCGGCGTCGTCCAGGTACATCGACGTTGCGGCGCGCAACATCAGCACATAGGTGCGCCACAGCGCGGGCGCATCGATATCCGGCGCCGCCTGCCGCACCACCCGCGCACCATGGCGCCCGAGCTCGCCCGCCAGCTTGTCCAGCACCGAGGAAACTTCCTCGTCCACCGGTGCGAACGGATGGCCGGACAGCACGCCGATACGGCAGTCGGCCAGGCTGGCCGGGCGCGGCGGCGGCAGCGGTGCGGCATCGTCCGCCAGCACGCGCAGAATGATTTCCAGGTCCCGCGCCGAGCGCGCCAGCGGGCCCGCCACATTGATATCCGGCGCGGCATCGTCGTTGCGTATGCCATGCCCCGCCAGCGACACCAGCCCGTGCGTGCTCTTGTGCGAAAAAATGCCGCAATAATGCGCCGGGTTGCGCAGCGACGAGCCAATGTCCGAGCCTACGTCGAACACGCTCATGCCCGTACAGACAGCGGCCGCGCTGCCGCCCGATGAACCACCGGGTGTGCGCGACAGATCGTGGGGGTTACGTGTGGTGCCGTGCAGTGCGTTGTAGCTTTGCCAGTCGCGCAGGTACAAGGGCACGTTGGACTTGCCCACCAAAATGGCGCCCGCCTCGCGCAGCCGCGCCGTTACCGCCGCATCGCGCAGGGCGATATTGCCAGCGTGCATGGGGTCGCCGCAGGTGGTGGCCCAGCCCGCCACGTCGAACGATTCTTTGATGGAAAACGGGATGCCCTGCAACGGCCCGGTGGCGCGTCCGGCACGCCGCACGGCATCGGCCGCGCGGGCCGCCTGGCGCGCCGCGTCGTAGTCATGGACAGCCAGCGCATTCACCCAGGCATGTCCATGCAGAAAGGCCGCCTCGCAATGGTCGAGCAGCGCTTCGGCCGTCAATTCGCCGGCCTGCAAGGCCGCCTGCATGCGCCACAAAGGCCAGTGGCATATCTGTCCGTCGCCAGGCGCCGCGCGGACAACGGCACCGGCGTCCATCGTAGAATCGAAAGGCACAGGCTTCCCCTTGTTTTGTATACTATATACACAAAAACCAGGGAAATATCGGGTTTATTAGCCGGATTCGGGTAAATCCGTATACAACAAGGTACTTCCTCCTTATCCTGCCCGGCAATCAGCCCCAGGAAAAAGAGGATGCTTCGCGTATGCGCCGGCCGTCGCCAAGCCAGGCGCGCCACTGCACAGTCAGCCTGGGGGTAATGTAATGGCCAGGTGCCTGGCTCCCGTCAGGGTGCCAGGCACCGTTGTGCGCCACGACAGGCTCAGCAGGACGGTGTCCGGCACCCTGACGGGAGCCGGACACCAGGTGGTACCCGCGAAAGCCCACCATGGCAGCTAGGTAGCGCCATGGGTGCCAGGCCGGGGCCATACACCCGGCAGCATCAGACGAAACGAGCCGCGGACACAAAAGAAAAAGGGCCTCGCAATGGAGACCCTTTCTTGAATTTGGCGCGCCCGGCAGGATTCGAACCCACGACCCCTTGGTTCGTAGCCAAGTACTCTATCCAACTGAGCTACGGGCGCTGGTAAAGAGGCGAAATTATAGCGGATATTCCCTATTTGTCCAGCCTTGTTTCAGTGCCGCCCATTTGCGGACTCAGCACCAGTCCGGCGGGTGCGCGCTTCTTGCGTTCGATGTCGGGCAACAAGAAAGCCACCAGCCCCAGCAGCGGCAGGTACGCGCAAACCTTGTACACGTAGGCGATGCTGGTCACGTCGGCCAGGTGCCCCAAGGCCGCCGCCCCCAGCCCGCCCATGCCGAAGGCAAAGCCGAAGAACAGGCCGGCTATCATGCCCACCTTGCCCGGCACCAGTTCCTGCGCATACACCACAATGGCCGAGAACGCCGACGCCAGCACCACCCCTATCACCACCACCAGCACACCCGTCCAGAACAGGTTGGCGTGCGGCAGCATCAGGGTGAAGGGGGCCACGCCCAGAATGGAAACCCAGATCACGATCTTGCGGCCGATGCGGTCGCCCACCGGCCCGCCCGCCACGGTGCCAAACGCCACGGCGGCCAGGAACAGGAACAAGTACAACTGCGCGGAACGCACGGACAGGTCGAACTTGTCCATCAGGTAAAAGGTGAAGTAACTGTTCAGGCTGGCCAGATAGAAGTACTTGGAAAAAATCAGCACCCCCAGGATGCCCAGCGCCCACAACACCTTGCCCCGGGTGGGCGCCTCGGCATCGCCCGCCGCGCGGGGCTTGGGCTTGAGCAGCGCACGGTTGGCGCCGTACCAGCGGCCGATGCCCACCAGCACCACAATGCCGAACAGCGCCGCCAGCGAAAACCAGGCCACGCTGGCCTGTCCGTGCGGAATGATGAACAGCGCCGCCAGCAAGGGCCCCAGCGCCGAGCCCACATTGCCGCCCACCTGGAACAGCGACTGGGCCAGGCCATGCCGGCCGCCCGAGGCCATGCGGGCCACCCGCGACGATTCCGGGTGAAACACCGACGACCCGGTGCCCACCAGCGCCGCGGCCACCAGCAAATACGGCAGCGACGGCGCGAACGCCAGCAGCAGCAAGCCCACCAGCGTGAAGCCCATGCCGATCGGCAGCGAATACGTGGTGGGCCGCTTGTCGGTATAAAGGCCGATGCACGGCTGCAGCAGCGAGGCGGCGATCTGGTATGTCAGCGTGATCAGGCCGATCTGGGCGAAGCTGAGATTGAACGACTCTTTCAGCATGGGATAGATGGCCAACAGGATCGACTGGATCATGTCGTTCATCATGTGGGCCACGCTGATGGCGCCCAAGACCTTGAAAGCGGTGGAAGAAGCTGCGGGGGCCGGCGCGGAGCCGGCGGAAGGCGTAGTGGTCATGGCGTAGCGGCGAATATCAGGTCGACAACCGGGCCCGGCAAGCGCCGGAGCGGCGCAAGACAATCAGTGTATAAAGGCCAGAGCACACGGAAGTGCCAACTTTTGTCGTAAAAGTGACATACCTGCCCTGCTGAACAGCCATGCCCCGCCGCCTGCCCTTGCCCGCCGACCCCGCACGCAGCCGCGATGCCGACGACTACCAGTACGTGCCGCGCCTGGTCACGGCCATGGCCAAGGATTTCGTGCCCAGCGACACTACCGGCCCGCACAGCCATCCGCGCGGCCAGTTGGTATACGCCATCGAAGGCGTGATGCGGGTCAGCACCCCCGACGGTTTCTGGACCCTGCCGCCGCTGCGCGCGCTGTGGGTGCCGCCGGGCACGATCCACGGCATACAGATGGTGGGTGCCGTGCTGATGCGCACGCTGTACGTGCATGCCAACGCCGCCAGCACATTGTGGGACCGCTGCCAGGTCATCGAAGTATCCGGGCTGCTGCGCGAACTGATCCTGGCGCTGGCCGCCGAACCCATCGAATACGACGTGGACGGCCGGGCCGGACAGATCGTGGCCCTGCTGCTGACCGAGCTGGCGGCCGCGCCCGTCATCCCCATCCAGATACCCTGGCCGCGCGACCGCCGCCTGCAGACCATCTGCCGCGCCATCCTGGCCCAGCCCGGGCTGAACCGCACGGTGCATGACTGGGGCGACGAAGTCGGCGCCAGCGGCCGCACGCTGATCCGGCTGTTCCAGGCCGAACTGGGCCTGAACTACCGGCAGTGGGTACAACAGGTACGCCTGGCCGATGCCCTGCGCCGGCTGGCGCTGGGACAGCCGGTGGCGCGCGTCGCGGCGGAACTGGGCTACCGCAGCCCCAGCGCATTCAGCGCCATGTTCCGCCGCGCGCTGGGCACGCCGCCGCAGGGGTATATGCGGGAGGAACAGGGGTGACTAGCACTTCATATTGATATATCTAGTTTTTAAGATATATAATTCGACAAAACCCGATTCAAGCCTTGAACTCATTCATGGACATCGACCTCATCATCAAGGCCCTGGCCAATCCGGTGCGCCGCGACATTCTGCAGTGGCTCAAAGAGCCCGAAAAGCACTTCGCCACCCAGGAACACCCGCTGGAAGTGGGCGTGTGCGCCGGGCAGTTCGAACGCTGCGGCCTGTCGCAGTCGACCATGTCCACCCACCTTGCCGTGCTGCAGCGCGCGCAACTGGTCACCACGCGCCGCATTGGCCAATGGGTTTTTTACAAGCGCAACGAAGACACCATCGCCGCCTTCGTGCGCGCCCTGGACCACGAACTCTAGCCCCCTCCCAAGAAGCCCCCATCATGCCTACTCTCTTCGAACCCGTCGCCGCCGGCGACCTGCAATTGGCCAACCGCGTCGTCATGGCGCCCCTGACCCGCAACCGCGCCCCCAATGCGGTGCCCACCGACATGATGGTCACCTACTACACGCAGCGCGCCACCGCCGGACTCATCGTCACCGAAGGCACGGCCATCACCCACCAGGGCCAGGGCTACGCCCAGGTGCCCGGGCTGTATTCGGCCGAGCAACTGGCCGGCTGGAAACGCGTTACCGATGCGGTGCACGCCGCCGGCGGCAAGATCGTGGTGCAGTTGTGGCATGTGGGCCGCATCTCGCACACCTCGCTGCAACCCGGAAACGGCGCTCCTGTCGCGCCATCCGCCGTGCGCGCCAACGCCAAGACCTATCTGGTGCATGAAGACGGCAGCGGTGAATTCGTGGCCACCTCCGAACCTCGGGCGCTTGAACTGGATGAGCTGCCCGGCATTGTCGAAGACTACCGCCGCGCCGCGCGGGCCGCCATCGATGCGGGCTTCGACGGCGTGGAAGTCCACGCCGCCAACGGCTACCTGCTGGACCAGTTCCTGCGCTCGGGCAGCAACCAGCGCACCGACGCCTATGGCGGCAGCATCGAAAACCGTGCCCGCCTGCTGGTGGAAGTGATGGAGGCCATCACCGCGGAAATCGGCGCGGGCCGCACCGCCATCCGCATTTCGCCCGTGACGCCGGCCAATGACGCCAGCGACCCGGATCCCCAGCCGCTGTTCGATCACGTGGTGCGCAAGCTCGCCGGTTTCGGCCTGGCCTACGTACATGTCATCGAAGGCGCCACCGGCGGCCCGCGCGACTTCCAGCAGGGCGACCAGCCTTTCGATTACGCCGCGCTGCGCCGGTCTTACCAGGAAGCCGGCGGCAAGGCCGCATGGATGGGCAACAATAACTACGACTACGACCTGGCCGAACGCACCGTGGAAACCGGCAAGGCCGACCTGATCGCCTTCGGCAAATTGTTCATCGCGAACCCTGACCTGGTGCGCCGCCTGCACGAACGCTCGGCGCTGAACCAGCCCGACAAGAACACGTTCTACGGCGGCGGCGCGCAAGGGTATATCGACTATCCCGCGCTGGCCTGACATCGCGCCCGCCGCCCAGGAAACCAGCCCGTCTAGCCGGGTTGGCCTTCCCGCGTTTATAGTGAACCGTGCCCCGCCCGGCCATGCCATGGCCGGGCGCAGGCCATCGATCACCCATTTCGCGGAAGGTGACACCATGCTCCATCGAATCCTGGCGGCAAAACTGCTGGGGCTGGCCGCGGCCAGCCTGCTTGTCTCAACCGCTTGGGCACACCACGGCTGGTCGTGGGCGGACACCGAGCAAATACAGTTGCAGGGCACGATCAAGCAAGTACAGATCGCGCCGCCGCACCCCTGGCTGGATGTCGACACGCAAGACGGTGTGTGGCGTGTCGAACTGGGCAACCCGTCGCAAACCAAACGCTCGGGTTTCGTTGAAGGCTCGGCCAAGCCTGGCGACACAATCACCGCCACCGGCAACCGCGCCCAGGACCATGCCGAGAAACGCATGAAAGCCGTGCAAATCACCGTGGGCGGCAAAACCTACGACATCTATCCGGAACGCATCAAGAAGTAAGGCCCATGACGCTGGAATGGCTGGCCAGCCTGCCGCATGCCGCGCTGCTGCGGCACTGGGACACGGCTTACCTGCTGGTGAATGCCGCGCATATTGCGTCTATTGGACTACTGCTGGGCACCGCCGCCGCGCTGGACTTGCGGCTGCTGGGCGCGGCTCCGGCCGTGCCGCTGGCGGCCGTTGCCCCCTGGCTG
>NZ_JAJMLX010000061.1 GCF_020991325.1 Bordetella petrii
GCGGCCGGCGCGCGCGCGCCGCCTTGCCCTACGATACCGTGGCGCTGGTGCTGCAAGGCGGCGGGGCGCTGGGCTCGTACCAGGCCGGGGTCTACCAGGGCCTGAACCAGGCCGGCATCCGGCCAGACTGGATCGCCGGCATTTCCATCGGCGCGATCAACGCGGCCATCATCGCCGGTTCGCCCCCTGACGAACGCGTCGAACGCCTGCGGGGGTTCTGGGAAAGCATCTGCCGTCCCACGGGGTTCGCCGCCTTGCCCTGGGGGGACACGCTGGCCGGCATGTTCCAGGGGATTCCCTTCGGCTTCGGCTCGCCCTCCATGAACGGCCACCTGGCGGCGTTCCATGCCCTGACCGCCGGGCAGCCGGGGTTTTTCAAGCCGCGTTTTCCGCCCCCTTACCTGCTGCGTGGCGGCGGCCCGGCCTCCACCAGCTTCTACGACACCGCGCCGCTGGCCGACACCTTGCGCCAGTATGTCGATTTCGATCTGCTCAATCGAGGCGACGTACGGGTCAGCCTGGGGGCCGTCAACGTCCGCACGGGCAATTTCGCCTATTTCGACAGCACCCGCACCCGCTTGCGGCCCGAGCACATCATGGCCTCGGGCGCCTTGCCGCCCGGCTTTCCCGCCGTGGAGATCGAGGGCGAATACTACTGGGACGGCGGCGTGGTCTCGAATACCCCGCTGGCCCATGTGCTGTCCGCACACCCCATGCCGGACACCCTGGCATTCCAGGTCGACCTCTGGCCCGCGCGCGGCCCGCTGCCCACCACGCTGGAAGAAGTGGCCGAGCGCCAGAAAGACATCCAGTACTCCAGCCGCACGCGTACGGTCACCAATATGTACCAGCGCGTGCTGAAGCTGCGGCGAGGCCTGCAGCGCCTGCTGGAACAGCTGCCCGAAGGCGCGCGCAACGCGCCCGACCTGGCCGATATCTGCGAAATGGCGTGCACGCCCGCGGTCAACGTCATCAACCTGATCTACGAAGCCAAGCATTACGAGCGCAACTCCAAAGACTACGAGTTCGGCTCCGAGGCCATGCGCGACCACTGGAACAGCGGCCTTGCCGATATCCAGCGCACGCTGGCCAATCCCGACGTGCTGCGGCGGCCCGATCCCGACCAGGGGCTGGTTACGCATGACGTTCATCGCCCACCGCGGGGCTGATGCGCCACTCCGGACGAGATTCGTCTGACTTCTGCTTGGTTTCGCGCGTTTTGCCGGTGCGCCGCGACAAGTTGGGGCATCCTGCCGAACGCCATTCATCCCTGCTTGTGCCTCATGGTCGCCTTATCTCCTGTCCGTCCTGCCGAGTACCCGCCTTTTACCGTGCCGGCCGCATCCAACGCCACGCACGCCGGCAGCGACGGCTGGTGGGGGCTCATGTACCAGGGTTGGGTGCTGGCCACTCCCGGCGGCACGCGCCTGAACCTCACCAGCACCGAACGGGCCTGTTTCCTGTGCCTGGCGGCCAGCCCACAGCGCGAACTCACGCGCCAGGCCCTTACGCAGGCCTTGCCGCAGGCCAGCCTGCGTTCCATCAACGTTTCCATCAGCCGGTTGCGCAAGAAGGTGCGCGCCGCCGGAATCACGCTGCCTCTTCATACCGTGCCCGGCATGGGCTACGTGTTCCTGGGCAACCTGGCCGTCGACCCCGTCGCGGCCTAAGTCCGGAATACAGCGCAAAATA
Source organism: Bordetella petrii (assembly GCF_020991325.1). Taxonomy (GTDB): domain Bacteria; phylum Pseudomonadota; class Gammaproteobacteria; order Burkholderiales; family Burkholderiaceae_B; genus Bordetella_A; species Bordetella_A petrii_E. The sequence goes on from NZ_JAJMLX010000061.1 coordinate 1,693, forward strand.
CAGCCATAATGGCCAAAAGACAGCGTTTTTAATGCAAAATTAATAAGAAACACGTTACATTAACGGGCTTCCCGAACGCCTCTCTTGCGTTCGGCCCGTATGCGCTGGTTGGCGCATCGCGGTTTTACTCCGTGAGGAATCCATGCGTTTTTCGCCTCATCGTGTCTCGGGATTCGGTGCCGCTGCGCTTGTCGCCCTGGCTTTGGCAGGCTGCAAAGAACAACCGCAAATGAACCCCGGCATGCCGCAGGTCAGCGTCATTACCATCCAGCCCAAGCCCGCCTCCATCGTTTCCGAACTGCCCGGCCGCATCGACGCGGTGCGCGACGCGCAAATCCGCGCACGTGTCACGGGCATCGTCCAGAAAATCGAATTCGAGCAGGGCGGCGATGTCAAAGAAGGGCAATTGCTGTTCAAGATCGACCCGGCGCCATACCGTGCCGCGCGCGACCAGGCCGCCGCCCAATTGAAGCAGACGCAGGCCGACCTGTTCAGCGCCAAGGCGCTGGCCAATCGCTACGCGCCGCTGGTCAAGGCCAACGCGGTCAGCAAGCAGGAATACGACAACGCCGTTGCCGGCAGCCGCCAGGCCGACGCCGCGGTCGCCGCCGCCAAGGCCGCGCTGGACACGGCCACTATCAACCTGGGCTATACCGACGTTACTTCGCCCATCGATGGCCGCATCGGCAAGCCGCTGGTGACCGAAGGCGCGCTGGTCGAATCCACCTCCGCCACGCAAATGGCGCTGGTGCAGCAGCTCGACCCGGTCTATATCGACTTCACGCAAAGCACGGCCGACCTGGCCAAGCTGCGCCGGGCATTCGCCAGCGGGCAAATGCAGCGCATGGGGCCGGACGCGGCTAGGGTCAGCGTGGTGCTGGAAGACGGTTCTATCTATGAACATCCGGGCAAGCTGCTGTTCACGGGCATTACGGTCGACCCCACCACCGGGCAGGTGAACCTGCGCGCCGAGGTTCCCAACCCCGACCACATCCTGCTGCCCGGCATGTACGTGCGCGTGCGTGTCGACGAAGGCACCGACCAGCAGGCGCTGCTGGTGCCGCAGCAGGCCTTGCAGCGCACCGCCGACGGCATGCAGAGCCTGATGCTGGTGCGCGACGACAAGGTTGCGCAGGTTACCGTCACCACCGGTTCGGTCATCGACAACCAGTGGCTCATTACCAGCGGCCTCAAGGCGGGCGACGTGGTCGTGGTCGAGGGCTTCCAGAAAATCCGGCCCGGCGCGCCCGTGCAGGCTTCTCCCTGGACGCCGGGTGGGGGCGCCAAGTCCGCGCCGCCCGAAGGCAGCGCGCCCGCCGGCGGCGAAGGGGCCAAGCCCCAGCAACCGGCCTCGGGGCAAAAGTCCTGAACGGAACGCGGCGTCACGCGCCGCGTTCCTGTTTTCGTGAGCACTTCCAGAGTCAGCCCACATGCCGCAATTTTTTATCGACAGACCGATTTTTGCCTGGGTAGTCGCCCTGTTCATCCTGCTGGCCGGGATGCTGGCGATTCCCAACATGCCCGTCGCGCAGTACCCCGACGTGGCTCCCCCTGCCATTACCATCACGGCAACGTACCCTGGTGCTTCGGCCCAGGAAGTGGCCGAGTCGGTCACCAGCATCATCGAAGACGAGCTCAACGGCGCCAAGGGCCTGCTGTACTACGAATCCGTCAGTGACTCGTACGGCCAGGCCCAGATCACGGCCACGTTCGCGCCCGGCACCGACCCCGACCTGGCCCAGGTGGACGTGCAGAACCGCGTGTCCAATATCACGGCCCAGTTGCCGGTGGCGGCCACCCAGCAGGGCATCAAGTACGAGCAGACCAGCGCCGGCTTCCTGATGATCGTGACGCTGTCCTCGCCGGACGGCTCGCTCGACCAGACCGCGCTGGCCGACTACATCACCCGCAACGTACAGAACCCGGTGTCGCGCGTGCCTGGCGTGGGGCAGTTCCAGCTGTTCGCGGCGCCGCGCGCCATGCGCATCTGGATCGATCCCGACAAGCTGGTGGGTTTCGACCTCAGCGCCTCGGACGTCAACGCCGCCATCAGCCGCCAGAACGTCCTGATCTCGGCCGGCAGCATGGGCGCGCCGCCCAATCCGGACAGCCAGCGCTCCACCGCCACGGTCATCGTCAACGGCCAGTTGTCCTCGGTGGAAGCATTCGGCAACATCGTGCTGCGCGCCAACACCGACGGCTCGTCGGTGCGCCTGCGCGACGTCGCTCGCATCGAGGTAGGGGCCGACAACTACCAGTTCGGCGCGCGCCTGAACGGCAAGCCCACCGCGGCCTTCGCCATCGTGCTGTCGCCCGACGCCAACGCCCTGGCCACGGCCGAGGGCGTGCGGGCGCAGATGGAATCGCTGTCGCAATATTTTCCCGGCAACATCAAGTACGACATCCCGTACGACACCGCGCCGTACGTCAAGGTGTCCATCGAGCAGGTCATCCACACCCTGGTCGAGGCCATGGTGCTGGTGTTCCTGGTGATGTTCCTGTTCCTGCAGAACGTGCGCTACACCCTGATCCCGGCCCTGGTGGTGCCGGTGGCCATGATGGGCGCGTTCGCGGTGATGCTGGCGCTGGGCTTCTCCATCAACGTGCTCACCATGTTCGCCATGGTGCTGGCCATCGGTATTCTGGTGGACGATGCCATCGTGGTGGTCGAGAACGTCGAGCGCATCATGGCCACCGAAGGCCTGCCGCCCAAAGAGGCCACCAAGAAGGCCATGCCGCAGATCAGCGGCGCCATTGTCGGCATCACGCTGGTGCTGGTCACGGTATTCCTGCCCCTGGCCTTCATGAGCGGGTCGGTGGGGGTCATCTATCGCCAGTTCTCGGTGGCCATGGCGGTGTCGATCTTCTTCTCGGCCTTCCTGGCGCTGACCTTCACGCCGGCGCTGTGCGCCACCATCCTCAAGCCCATTCCCAAGGGGCACCACGTCGACAAGAAGGGTTTCTTCGGCTGGTTCAACCGCAAGTTCGATGCCACCACCCACGGCTACCAGAACTGGGTCGCGCGCATGCTGCACAAGGGCGGGCGCATGATGCTGTTCTTCCTGCTGCTGGTGCTGCTGCTGGGCTGGCTGTACCTGCGCCTGCCGTCGTCGTTCCTGCCCGAGGAAGACCAGGGCTACGTGGTCAGCAACATCGAACTGCCCACCGGAGCCAGCGCCAACCGCACGGTCGAAGTGCTGGAGCAGGTCGAGCAATACTTCATGGGCATTCCCGCGGTCGAGAACATCATCACGGTGCAGGGCTTCAGCTTCAACGGCAATGGCCTGAACGCCGCCATCGCGTTCTCCACCCTGAAAGACTTCTCTGAACGCAAGGAAGCCCAGGATTCCGCGGGCGCCATCGCGTTCGCCGCTTTCCAGAAGCAACTGATGGGCATCCATGACGCCCAGGTATTCACCCTGGTGCCGCCGGCGATTTCCTCGCTGGGCAACGCCAGCGGCTTCGACTTCCGCCTGCAGGACCGCGCCAACGCGGGTACCGAAGCCCTGGCCCAGGCCACCGCCCAGTTGATGGGCATGGCCATGAAAAGCCCGGTGCTGTCGCAGGTGCGCATTACCGGCCTGGGCGCCGGCCCGCAATTGAACCTGACCATCGACCGCGACAAGGCCGCCGCCCTGTCCGTGGACTTCGACGCCGCCGCCACGCTGATTTCCACGGCGCTGGGCTCGGCCTACATCGACAAGTTCCCCAACATGGGGCGCATGCAGAATATCTGGGTGCAGGCCGAGGCCCGCCATCGCATGCAGGTGGACGACATCCTCAAGATGAACGTCCGCAACACCGAAGGCGGCATGGTGCCCCTGTCCAGCTTCGTGTCGTCCAAATGGACGCAAGGGCCGGTACAGGTGGTGCGCTATAACAGCTACGAATCGATGCGTATCGGCGGCGACGCCGCGCCCGGCTACACCACTGGCGAAGCCATGGCCGAAATGGAGCGCTTCGTAGGCGAACTGCCGTCCGGCTTCGGCTTCGAATGGAACGGCCTGTCGTACCAGGAACGCCAGGCGGGCAACCAGGCTCCCATCCTGATGGGCCTGTCGCTGCTGGTGGTGTTCCTGGTGCTGGCCGCCCTGTACGAAAGCTGGGCCATCCCGCTGTCGGTCATGCTGGTGGTGCCGCTGGGCATGCTGGGCGCCGTGGGCCTGGTGTCGCTGCTGGGCATGTCCAACGACGTGTACTTCCAGGTGGGCATGGTGACGGTGATCGGGCTGGCCGCCAAGAACGCCATCCTGATCGTCGAGTTCGCCAAAGACCAGTACGCCCGGGGCATGGGGCTGTACGAGGCCACGGTCGAGGCGGCGCGGCTGCGCTTCCGTCCCATCCTGATGACTTCGCTGGCCTTCATCCTGGGCGTCATCCCGCTGGCCATCGCCACGGGGGCCGGCGCGGCCAGCCAGCGCGCGGTGGGTATCGGCGTGCTGGGCGGCATGCTGGCGGCCACGCCGTTCGCGGTGATTTTCGTCCCGACGTTCTTCGTGGTGGTGCTTGGCCTGTTCAAGACCAAGCCGCGCCTGTTGGGCAACGAGCTCAAGGAATTCGAAGCCGAGCAGGCCGCCAAGCGCGCCCGCGAGGCATCTGATCAATCCGGCAACGGGCCCGCCGCGGCTCCTGGCCAGGAGGGCAAGGAATGACAGCCCTGATGTACAAACGAACCGCAGTGTCGGTGTGCGTGGCGGCCATGCTGGCCGGTTGCTCGCTGGCGCCCGACTATCAACGCCCCGAATCCCCGGTGCCGGGCGACTGGCCGACCCAGCCCAAGGTGCAATACGGCGCCGACGACCGCCCCACGTCCTTGTCGGAGCAACCGGCCCAGGCCGTGGCGCCGGTCGGCGCCGTGCCGACGGCCGACCTCGGCTGGCGCGATTTCTTCCGCGATCCGCGCCTGCAGGCCCTGATCGAACTGTCCCTCGTCAACAACCGGGATCTGCGCGTGGCCGTGCAGCGGGTCGAAGAGGCCCGCGCTCAGTACGGCGTGCAGCGCGGCGCCCAGTGGCCTACCATCGGCGCCGGCGCCGAGGGCACGCGCCAGCGCACCCCCGCCAACATGCGGATCGGCGGCGAAGACTCGCCTTCGGTGGCCAATACCTATCAGGCGGGTATCGGGCTTACCACCTTCGAGATCGACCTGTTCGGCCGCTTGCGCAACCTGTCCGAGGCGGCCTACCAGCAGTACCTGGCCACCGAGCAGGCGCAGCGCAGCGTGCACATCACCCTGGTGGGTGCCGTGGCGCAGGCGTATTTCACCCAGCGCGCGGCCGAGGTCCAACTCGATCTCACCCAGAAGACGTTGGCTTCGCGCCAGGAGTCCTACGATCTGGTCAAGCGCCGCTTCGACGGCGGCGTGGCGTCCGAGCTCGATCTCAACCAGTCCAGGGGGCTGCTCGATTCGGCCTCGGCCGACCTGGCGCAACTGGCGCGGGTGCGGGCCCAGTCCGTGAATGCCCTGACCGTGCTGGTGGGCACGCCGCTGCCGGCGAACCTGCCGCCGCCGGCGGAGTTCGGCCGCGACCAACTGCTGGCCACCGTGCCGGCCGGCCTGCCGTCCGACCTGCTCGAGCGCCGTCCAGACATCATGGCGGCCGAGAACCAGTTGAAGGCGGCCAAGGCCAACATCGGCGCGGCGCGCGCGGCGTTCTTCCCCACCATATCGCTGACCGGTATGCTGGGGTTCACGAGTCCATCGCTGGGCTCGCTGTTCGAGGGTAGCCAACGGGCCTGGAATTTCACGCCTTCCCTCACCACGCCCATTTTCAGCGGCGGCAGCATCCGCGAGGGGCTGAACCTGGCCAAGGCACGCGACAACATCGCGGTGGCGCAGTACGAGCAAACCATCCAGCAGGCGTTCCAGGAAGTTTCCGACGCGCTGGCCGGCGAAGCCACGTACGGCGCCCAGCTCGATGCCCTGCGTTCGCTGCAGACCTCTACGGCGCGCACGCTGGAACTATCCAACCTGCGTTACACCGGGGGGGTCGACAGCTATCTGCAAGTGCAAACGGCCCAGGTCGATTTCTTCAGCGCCCAACTGGGCCTGGTGCAGGCCGGCCTGGATGCCCTGAACAACCGCGTCGAACTGTACAAGGCCCTGGGCGGGGGCTGGAATGAAGCCACGCAAGTCTCGTCCGCACAACCAGCACAATGATTGAACTAGGCGTCAATATCGACCACGTGGCAACGCTGCGCCAGCAGCGCCACACCAGCTATCCCGACCCGGTGGCGGCGGCACTGCGTGCCGAAGACGCCGGGGCCGACCTGATCACCCTGCATCTGCGCGAAGACCGTCGCCATATCCAGGATGCCGACGTGCATGCCATCCGGCCGCTACTGCGTACCCGCATGAACCTGGAATGCGCCATCACGCCTGAAATGCTGGACATCGCCTGCGCGGTGCGGCCCAGCGACGTCTGCCTGGTGCCCGAGAAGCGCACCGAGCTTACTACCGAAGGCGGCCTGGACGTGGCCGGAGCGCTGCCCGATGTCACCGCGGCGGTGGCGCAGTTGCAGGCGGCAGGCATCCGGGTGTCGCTGTTCATCGATCCGGAACCCGTCCAGATCCAGGCCGCGGCCAAGGCCGGGGCCACGGTCATCGAACTGCACACCGGTGCCTATGCCGAGGCGCAGGGAGACCAGGTCGGGCGCGAACTCGACCGCATCGGCGCGGCGCTGGCCGAGGGCCTGCGCCACGGGCTGCGGGTCAACGCCGGCCATGGCCTGCACTACGGTAACGTGGGCCCCATCGCGGCGCTGGATGGCATTGCCGAGCTCAATATCGGCCATGCCATCGTCGCCCAGGCGATTTTCGACGGCTGGGAAAAAGCGGTGCGCGACATGAAGGCGCTGATGGTGCAGGCGCGCCAGCAGGCACTGCGGGGCCGCTGAGCCCCCGCGAAGGCCGGCCGCACCTCTGGCCGCCGGCGCCGTCGCGTATCATTCCAGATACGGGGCGGTGTCGCCCCGCGTTCCTCGTGCCGACTCTGCCGCCCATGTCCGATACGCCCGCTGTTCCGCCCGCCACGCCGCCTGGTGCCATCGCCGGCATAGGCATGGACTTGCTGCGCATTGACCGCGTCGAACGCGCCCTGGCGCGGCACGGCGACCGCTTCGCCGAAAAGATCCTGGGCCCGGAAGAGTTGCAGAAATTCCATGCGCGGCGGGCCCGCGACGCGGCGCGCGGCGTGCGCTTCCTGGCCACCCGTTTCGCGGCCAAGGAAGCCTTTTCCAAGGCTATCGGCCTGGGCATGCGCATGCCCATGACCTGGACGCGCGTACAAACCCTGAATGCGCCGGGCGGGCGCCCGGTGCTGGTCATCGCGCCCAGCCTGCTCGAATGGTATGCGCCGCGTTTTGGCGCTGCCCACGTATCGATCACCGACGAATCCGACATGGCCGCAGCCTACGTTGTGGTCGAGCGCAAGCCCTGAGCGGTTTCGCTTTTCCGAATTTCAAAGGACTAGCCCTGATGGCCAAGAAACAGAAAGCCCCGTTGCCGCCCGGCCCCGTCATGGTCGACGTGGCGGGAGCCACGCTGACCAAAGACGAAAAACGCCGCCTGCGCAATCCGCTGGTAGGGGGCGTGATCCTGTTCGCGCGCAATTTCGAGAGCCGCCGGCAACTGTGCGAACTGACGCGCAAGATCCACCGCGCGCGCAAAGAACCCCTTTTGATCGCGGTGGACCATGAAGGGGGCAGGGTCCAGCGCTTCCGCGAAGACGGTTTCACCCCGCTGCCCGCCATGCAGGATCTGGGTCGGCTCTGGGACCGCGACCCGCTGACCGCCATGCGGCTGGCCACCGAGGCCGGCTACGTGCTGGCCGCCGAATTGCGGGCATGCGGCGTGGATCTCAGCTTCACACCGGTGCTGGACCTGGACTACGGGGTCAGCAAAGTCATAGGCACCCGCTCGTTCCACCGCGACCCGCGGGTCGTGGCGATGCTGGCGCGCGCGTTGGCGCAAGGCCTGGCGCAGGCGGGCATGTCTGCTTGCGGCAAACATTTCCCGGGCCATGGCTTCGTGGGGGCCGATTCCCACCACGAGATCCCCGTCGATCCCCGCACGCTCGAACGCATCCTCAAGGAAGACGCCGCGCCGTATACCTGGCTGGGCGACGCCGTGCTGCCCGCGGTCATGCCGGCCCATGTCATCTACCCCAAGGTCGACAAGCAGCCGGCGGGCTTCTCGCGCCGCTGGGTGCAGGAAATCCTGCGCGGCCAGCTGGGCTACGATGGCGTGGTGTTTTCCGACGATCTCACCATGGAAGGCGCCACGGTGGCCGGCGACATCCTTGCGCGTGCCCAAGCGGCGCTGGGGGCGGGATGCGACATGGTGCTGGTGTGCAACCGGCCCGACCTGGCCGACGATCTGCTCGAGCGCCTGGAGTTCGATCACCCGCCTGAATCCGTGGCCCGCATCCGCCGCCTGATGCCGCGCTTCGACGCGCCTGACTGGGATACCCTGCAGGCCGAATCCCGCTATCAGAATGCCCGACGACTTCAATCTCAAATCGTTCCTGGCTGACCTGCCGCATCTGCCCGGCGTCTACCGCCATGTAGATGCCGGCGGCGACGTCATGTACGTCGGCAAGGCGCGCGACCTGAAAAAGCGCGTGTCGTCGTACTTCCAGAAGAACCTGGCCAGCCCGCGCATCGCCCAGATGGTGGCGAAGGTGGCGCGCGTCGAGGTCACCGTCACGCGGTCCGAAGCCGAGGCGCTGCTGCTCGAGAACAACCTCATCAAGAGCCTGCGCCCGCGCTACAACATCCTGTTCCGCGACGACAAGTCGTACCCCTATCTGTGGATCACCGGCCACGACTGGCCGCGCATTGCCTATTACCGCGGCGCCACCAACAAGCGCGGCCAGTTCTTCGGGCCGTTTCCCAATGCCTGGGCCGTGCGCGAAACCATACAGATCCTGCAGAAAGTGTTCCGGCTGCGAACCTGCGAAGACACGGTGTTCGCCAATCGCTCGCGCCCCTGTCTGTTGCATCAGATCGGCCGCTGCTCCGCGCCCTGTGTCGGCGCCATTCCGGCCGATGACTATGCGCGCGACGTGGCCCGCGCCGCGCGCTTCCTGAATGGCGAGGCGCGCGACGTCATGGGTGAAATCGAGCAGCGCATGCTGCAGGCTTCCGGCGAATTGCGTTTCGAGGAAGCCGCGGTATTGCGCGACCAGATGGGTTCGCTGGCGCGCGTGCTGCACCAGCAGACCATGGAAGACACCGGCGGCGAAGATACGGACGTCATCGCCGTGGCCTCGGCTGGCGGCAAGACCTGCGTCAACCTGGCCATGGTGCGGGCCGGCCGCCACCTGGGCGACAAGCCTTTTTTCCCGGTGCACGTCGACGGCCAGGACGCGCCCCAGGTGCTCGAGGCCTTCATTGCCCAGCATTACACCGATAATCCCTTGCCGCCCGTGCTGGTCTGCACGCACGCCTTGCCAGACAGCGGCCTGATGGCACTGCTGGCCGAACAGGCCGGCGCGCGGCCGGCCCGCGTGCTGACCCGTCCGCAGGGCGTGCGCCGCGCCTGGCTGGAACAGGCCGCCAAGAACGCCGAAATGGCGCTGGCGCGCGCCCTGACGGAATCCGGCGCGCGGGCCGCCCGCACCCTGGCCCTGGCCGAGGCCCTGGACCTGGAAACCGACGAGGCCGCGCTGGACGCGCTGCGCATCGAGTGCTTCGACATCAGCCACACCGCCGGCGAAGCCACCCAGGCATCCTGCGTGGTGTACCTGCACCACGACATGCAGCCATCGCAGTACCGGCGCTACAACATTGCCGGCATCACGCCGGGCGACGACTACGCTGCCATGCGCCAGGTGCTCACGCGGCGGTTCGGCAAAGTGGCCGATGGCGAGGCCCCCATGCCTGGGCTGGTCCTCATCGACGGAGGCAAGGGCCAGGTTGAAATCGCCCGGCAGGTATTTGCCGAGCTGGGCCTGGATATCCAGACCCTGGTGGGCGTGGCCAAGGGAGAAGGGCGCAAGGTGGGGCTGGAAACCCTGGTATTCGCGGATGGCCGTCCGCCGGTAGCGCTGGGGGGCGAATCGGCCGCCCTGATGCTGATTGCCCAGGTGCGCGACGAGGCCCACCGTTTTGCCATCACCGGCATGCGGGCACGCCGCGCCAAGGCCCGCAACGTTTCGCGCCTGGAGGAAATCGAAGGGGTCGGCGCGCGCCGCCGCCAGCGGCTGCTGGCGCGGTTTGGCGGGTTTTCCGGAGTGGCTTCGGCCAGCATCGAAGACCTTGCTTCGGTCGAGGGCATTTCGCATGACCTGGCCGAGCGCATCTACGAAGCCCTGCGGGGATGACGGCGCGTTTCCTGCCGGTGATGTAGCATACGTTCATTATGCCAATCAATGTGCCTATTATCCTGACATGGCTGCGCATCGCCATGATCCCCCTGGTGGTCGGGCTGTTTTATATCCCCGATACCTGGATGGCCGAACCCGCCCGCGACACCCTGGCCGCATGGGCGTTCATCATCGCCGCCCTTACCGATTGGTTCGACGGCTGGCTGGCGCGCCGCTGGAACCAGACATCCGCTTTCGGTGCCTTTCTCGACCCGGTGGCCGACAAGCTCATGGTGTGTGCCGCCCTGATCGTGCTGCTGGACCTCGGCCGGGTCGACGCCTTTATTTCCCTGATCATCATCGGCCGCGAAATTACCATCTCGGCCTTGCGCGAATGGATGGCCAAGATCGGCGCCAGCGGCAGCGTGGCCGTGCACCGCCTGGGCAAATTCAAGACCGCCGCCCAGATGATCGCCATTCCCTGCCTGCTGTATAACCAGCAGCTGTTCGGGCTGCCCAGCAAGCTGGTGGGCGATGTGCTCATCATCATCGCGGCCGTGCTCACGGTCTGGTCCATGCTGTATTACCTGCAGCGCGCCTGGCCGGCCATCCGCGAGAAGTCGCAGTAAGTCCGCCCCGGGCATCGCAACCTTCCCGCGCGGGCCGCTGTGCCCGCGCTTTTTACGGCCACGCCGGCCACCGCAGATATGGCTTTTTCCGCAGACACCGCCACGCTGGATTCCACCGAGCTTCGCCGCCGTGACTGGCTTACCATCCTGCTGATCGGCGTCGCGCACGCGTCGTCGCATTTCTTCCAACTGGTGCTGCCTTCGCTGTACGTGTCGCTGGGTACCGCGTTCGGCCTGGATTTCGCGCGCCTGGGGCTGCTGGTGTCTACCTTCTATGTCGTGTCGGGCGTGGGCCAGGCATCCTCGGGTTTCGTGGTCGACCGCATCGGCGCGCGGCCGGTGCTGTGGTTTGGCCTGGGCTGCTTCATCTTGTCGGGGGTGCTCATCGGCTCGGCCAATGGCTATGCCATGCTGCTGGTCGCCGCCATGATAGGCGGCATAGGCAATTCGGTGTTCCACCCAGCCGACTACTCCATCATGAATCACCGCGTCAGCGCCCCGCGCCTGGGCCATGCGTTCAGCACCCATGGCCTCACCGGCAACCTGGGATGGGCGCTGACGCCCGTGTTCATCGCGTCCATCACGCTGCTGGCCGACTGGCGCGTTGCGGCCTTCAGCGCCGCCGGGCTGGTGGCGCTGGTGCTGCTGCTGACCATTCTGGGCCGCGACCTGCTGGGCGGAAACACGCCGGATGCCGGCGACGCGGCCGTGAAAAGCGCCGCCCAGGCATCTGCGGCCGCGCCCGCGCAAGACAGCGTCCTGGCCACCCTGGCCACGCTGCTGTCCAAGCCCGCGCTGTGGGGAGCCTTCCTGTTCTTCGCCTGCACCTCGATCGCGCTGTCGTCGGTGCAGAACTACACCATTCCGCTGCTGGACCAGTTATACGGCCTGTCCAAAGTGGCGGCCAGCTCTGCCTTGTCGGGCTACATGGTGGCATCGGCCCTAGGCATGGCGGCGGGGGGCTTCCTGGTGTCAGCCACGCCGCGCACCGAGCGTACCGTGCTGGTGGCGCTGATCCTGGCCGGGGCTACGTTGGTGGTGCTGGCGCTGGGGCTGGTGCCGGCAGGGCTGGCGCCGCTGGTGGTGGGCCTGGCCGGGTTCTGCTCTGGCGTCGCGGCCCCGTCGCGCGACATGCTGATCCGCCGCGTCACCCCCAAGGGAGCCACAGGCTCGGTCTATGGCCTGGTGTATTCCGGCATGGATGTCGGGTCTGCCCTGGGCCCGCTTACCTTTGGTTTGCTGCTTGACGCCGGCCTCAATCAGGGGCCCTGGGTGGGGGCGGGCCTGGCCTTTGCCGTGGCCGCGCTGCTGGCGCAGTGGATCGCGGTGCAGGCCCGGCGTACCGACACACCTCGCTAGCTTGATACAGCGCAAGATTGCTGCCTCTGCTTTTGGCTGTAATAACCATGTGAATTTCATGGTTTTACAGGAGCAGTCAATGTACAAGCAGCACATCCTCGGGGCCGCCATCATGGCGGCCGCTTTTTTTGGGGGGCCGGCCATGGCCCAGCCGCAAGAGCCCATCCAGCCCATCGAGCCCGCCGCCATCGCCAACCCCGCCAAGGCCGAACTCGGCAAAAAGCTGTTCTTCGAACCCCGCCTGTCGCGCTCCGGATTCATCTCGTGCAACTCCTGTCACAACCTCAGCCGTGGCGGCTCCGACAACCTCAAGGCCTCGGTGGGACACAACTGGCAGCAGGGCGGCATCAATTCGCCCACGGTGCTGAATTCCAGCCTGAACTTCGTCCAATTCTGGGACGGCCGCGCCAAAGACCTGCGCGAACAGGCGGGCGGCCCCATCGCCAACCCAGCCGAAATGGCCTCATCGCATGAACTGGCCGTGCAGGTGTTGAACTCCATTCCAGGCTATCAAGCCGAGTTCAAGCAGGTGTTCGGCGCCGGCGGCATCACCATCGACAAGGTCACGCAGGCACTGGCCGCGTTCGAAGAAACCCTTACCACGCCCAACGCGCGCTTCGACCAATGGCTGCGCGGCGACCAGAAAGCCCTGACGGTGCAGGAACTCGCCGGCTACAAGCTGTTCAAGGACAGTGGCTGCGTGGCCTGCCACAATGGCCCGGCCGCCGGCGGCAATTCGTTCCAGAAAATGGGCCTGGTTACGCCGTATCAGACCGTGCACCCGGCCGAAGGCCGGGCGGGGGTAACGGGCAACGATGCCGAGCGTTTCATGTTCAAGGTGCCCACGCTGCGCAACGTCGAACTCACGTACCCGTATTTCCATGACGGTGCGGCCGACACGCTGGCGCAGGCCGTGGACGTCATGGGGCGCTTGCAACTGGGCCGCACCTTCACGCCCGAAGAAAACAGCCAGATCGTGGCATTCCTGAAAACCCTGACGGGCGAGCAGCCTGTCGTCCAGTTGCCGCTGCTGCCGCCCTCGGCCGACACCACCCCGCGTCCCACGCCATTCGGCAACTGATTCCGCTGGCGGGCGCGGCGTTATTGCCGCGCCATGCGCACGTCGGCGGGCGGGGCTTCGAAGTTGCTGCGCCAGGGGTTGATGTCCAGCCCGCCGCGCCGCGTATAGCGCGCATATACCGTCAAGTGTTCGGGCCGGCAGGCCGCCATGATGTCGGTGTAGATGCGTTCAACGCAGTGTTCATGGAATTCTGCGTGGTCGCGGAACGACACCAGGTAGCGCAGCAGCGCGGCGCGGTCCAGCCTGCGGCCGCGATAACGTATTTGCACACTGGCCCAGTCCGGCTGCCCCGTCACGGGGCAGTTGGATTTCAGCAGGCGCGACGCCAGGGTTTCGACCGCGATGCCGCCGTCCGCGCAGCGCAGCAGGCTGGCATCGGGGGCGTAGGTGTCGATCTCGACGTCCAGGTCGTCCAGATATTCCCCTGGCAGCTCGGCCATGGCCAACAGGCCGAAGCGTTCCGGCAGGATCAGGTCTACTTGCACCGGCGCGCCGGCCGCCGCCGACAGGTCGGCCGCCATGCGCTCGGCCACCATTTCCGAAGCGTCCAGGCGCGTCTGGTTGTACGAATTCAAGTACAGCTTGAACGACTTCGATTCAATGATGTTGGGGCTGTCGGCCGGCACGGTGAAGGTGGCCATGGCCACCCGCGGCTTGCCGCGGGCATCCAGCCACGACAGTTCGTAGGCATTCCAGATGTCCACGCCCATGAAGGGCAGGGCGCCCCGCAAGTCGAGGCTGGCGCGGTTGTGGGCGCGCGCAATCGGAAACAGCACGCCGGGGTCGTATTGCGTGGGGTAGGCAATCGGGCGGCCCAGGGGGGCGTCGGACAAAGACATGGCGGGAAATACTCAGGCGACGATCAGGCTTGAATTGTAGGCGCAGCCGCGGGGCGGGATTTTCGTATCGTGGAATATCGGCTTCGCCATATGAAAGTCGCTGCTGCAAAGCAATGCCGCCGCATTTCACAGCAGATAATTTGATTTCATATTACAAAATTGAATATTCAAGTATATGAAATTAAACAGAAAAATTTTTAGTCTTATATAAGAGATTCGCCCGCATTGCGTTGCAGCACAAGCATAGACTTTTATCCAACGCGACGCCTTTCCGGCCGCCACCGATTCAGTGTTTTTTCCTTACCTACCAAGGAGCATTTCATGAGCAATCGCGAAACCGAAATCCGCAATCTGCAGAAAGACTGGGCCGAAAATACCCGCTGGCAAGGCATCAAGCGCGCCTACAGCGCCGAAGACGTGGTGCGCCTGCGCGGCTCGGTGGCCGTGGAACATACCCTGGCCCGCCGCGGCGCCACCCGCCTGTGGGACCTGATGCACAGCGAGCCGTTCGTGAATTCGCTGGGCGCCCTGACCGGCAACCAGGCCATGCAGCAGGTCAAGGCCGGCCTGAAGGCCATTTATCTGTCGGGCTGGCAGGTGGCGGGCGACGCCAACCTGGCGGGCGAAATGTACCCCGACCAATCCCTGTACCCCGCCAACTCGGTGCCCCAGGTGGTTCGCCGCATCAACAACTCGTTGGCGCGATGCGACCAGATCCAGTGGATGGAAGGCAAGAACCCGGGCGACGATGGCTATGTTGAGTATTTCGCGCCTATCGTGGCCGACGCGGAAGCGGGTTTCGGCGGGGTACTCAATGCGTTCGAGCTGATGAAAGCCATGATCGAGGCCGGCGCCGCCGGCGTTCACTTCGAAGACCAACTGGCTTCGGTGAAAAAATGCGGCCACATGGGCGGCAAGGTGCTGGTGCCCACGCGTGAAGCCGTGGCGAAGCTGGTGTCGGCGCGCCTGGCGGCCGACGTCATGGGCACGCCCACGGTGCTGCTGGCCCGCACCGACGCCGACGCGGCCGACCTGGTCACCAGCGACGTCGACGACAACGACCGTCCCTTCATCACGGGCGAGCGCACGGTGGAAGGTTTCTTCCGCACCAAGGCCGGCATCGACCAGGCCATCTCGCGCGGCCTGGCCTACGCGCCCTACGCCGACCTGATCTGGTGCGAAACCTCCACACCCAACCTGGAATACGCGCGCAAGTTCGCCGAAGCCGTCCATCGCCAGTTTCCCGGCAAATTGCTGGCCTATAACTGCTCGCCTTCGTTCAACTGGAAAAAGAACCTGGACGATGCCACCGTGGCCAAGTTCCAGCGCGAGTTGGGCGCCATGGGCTACAAATTCCAGTTCATCACGCTTGCCGGCTTCCACGCGCTGAACTACGGCATGTTCGAACTGGCGCATGGCTATGCCCGCCGCCAGATGAGCGCCTTCGTGGAGCTGCAGCAGAAGGAATTCGCCGCCGCCGAACTCGGCTTCACCGCGGTGAAGCACCAGCGCGAAGTGGGCACGGGCTATTTCGATGCGGTTACCCAGACCATCGAAGGCGGCCAGTCTTCCACCACCGCGCTGACTGGTTCCACGGAAGAAGCCCAGTTCGACCACGGTGAGCCGGCCAAGGCGCGCGCCGCCTGATTTTCCCATGCGGGCCGGGTAGAACGCCCGCCTGTGTGTGTGCAGTGTTGTTGTAGGGTGGTTTGGGATGCCTGCGGGCATCCCTTTTTTTGCCTGTGGCATCAGTATTCCATGGCGCCACCTTGATGTGAAAGAGGACACGTTGTGGGTATGGAGGGTGTCTGGCTCCCGGCTGGGTGCCAGACACCGTTGTGTGCCGCGACAGTCTCAATAGGACGGTGTCCGGCACCCTGGCGGGAGCCACACACCCGTGAACACCCATGAACACCCGTGAACACCAATGAAAATCCGTAAATATCCGTGAACGGCCGCCCGGGGCGCTTCTGGGGCTGCGCTTCATGCCGGGCGGCGCGCGTGGGCCGCCCTGGCCCCGGCCAGCAACGCCTGCACCTGGCGGTTGTCCTGGTCTGGCAGGCGGCAGGCAAAGGAAATCTGCCTGGCGGGCCCATGCCGGCCCAGCGCCAGCACGCGCACGGGGTGCACCGCATAGAGATGCTGTCCTGGCTCGGGCAGCACGGATACGCCCAGGCCTTCCGACACCATGGCCGTCAGGGCCGCCAGTGACTGCAGTTCCACGCGGCAGCGGGCATGCGGGGCATGGCGCGCCACGTAGCGCGCCGCCAGCCGGCCGCCGATGGTGCTCTTGTCAAAGCGTATCCACTCGTACTGGTGCAGCAGTTCAGCCAGTGTCTGCTCGCCGGAGCGGGGCGGCGCGATGGCCACCAGCGGCTCGCGGAAGAGCGGCGTCCAGGACAGGCGGCGCGAGCCGCCCGATTCAGGTTGCACGATCACGGCGGCATCGATTTCGCCCGCCTTGAGTTGTTCGCGCAGGTCGGTGGCCCGGCCCCGCAGCAGCCGTACGTCCAGTTGCGGGTGGTGCTCGCGCACCCAGCGCAGCAGGGGCGGCAGCAGGGTCACCTGCAAGGGTTCGATGGTGCCCAGGCGCACCACGCCGGCCACCGACGGCGAACGGCGCCGCCGCAGGTCGTTCAGCTTGGCCAACGCTTCGCGCAAGACTTCGTCCACCTCTAGCGCAAAGGCGTTGGGCCGCGCCTGCAGGGCCGACCGGTCGAATAGCGGTTGGCCAAAATATTCCTCCATCTGCTTCATCTGCAGGCTGACCGCGCTGGGTGACAGGTTCATGTCGGCCGCGGCCGCCGCGAAACTGCCGCCGCGCAATACCGCGCCCAGGGTATGGAAGGATTCGATCTTCATGAGAATTTCTCACGTAGTGTTTTAACAATCCTCGCTTTATATCATTGGGGTACGGGTCTAGCATGGCCCGATCGCATTACCGACAAAACCCGCCGGCATTCACGCTGGCGAACCATAATCTGGAGACATCACCCATGAACAAAACCGCTTTCGCGGGCCTGGCATTGCTGGCCGGCGTTTACGCAGTGGCACCCGCCGGCGCCGCCCAAACCGCCGCCAAGATCCCCGAGGCCATCACCATCGTGGTGCCATTCCCCCCGGGCGGCAGCAACGACGTCTTTGCGCGCGTGCTGGCCGAAAAATTGTCGGCCAAGCTGCCCTCGTCGGTCATCGTCGAGAACCGCCCCGGCGCGGGCGGCACCATCGGCGCCGACTACGTGGCGCGTTCAACGCCGGACGGTTCGGTGCTGATGCTGTCTTCGTCCACGCTGACCACCAGCGCGGCGGTGCAGCCGAACATCCGCTACGACGTGCAGCGCAGTTTCACGCCCGTGGCCATGCTGGCCAAAAGCCCCATGGCCCTGGTAACGGGCAAGGACGGCACGTATGCCAATCTGCCCGACCTATTGGCGGCGGGCAAGAAAGAGCCAGGCAAACTCAATTACGGCAGCGCGGGCTTGGGCTCGGTGAACCAGATGGCGGCCGAGATCCTGGCGGGCGGGGCGCAGACGACTTTCACGCACGTGCCCTACAAGGGCATGTCGCAAGCCTTGAACGACCTGGCCGGCGGCCGGGTGGATTTCGTGGTGGCCAGTTTCGCTTCGGCGGCTTCCCTGCTGAAGGGCGACCGCCTGCGTGTGCTGGCGGTCACTTCGCCCCAGCGTTCGCAGTTTTATCCGGACGTGCCCACCGTGGGCGAGGCCCAGCCGGGTTATGCCGTAGAACTGTGGTGGGGCGTGCTGGCGCCCGCTGGCACCCCCGACCCAGTGGTGCGCGAACTGAACCGTGCCATCCGCGCCATCGTGGCCGAACCCGCCATGCGTGAAATGTTCGCCAAGGAAAGCGCGGTGCCCGTGGACCTGGATCCGGCCCAGTTTGCCGAGCAAGTCAGCGCCGATGCTGCCAAGTGGAAGCAGGTGGCCAAGGACCGCAACATCACCATCCAATAAGCAGGCGCATCATGAGAAGCAAACTGTTCGTCCCGGCCTCGCGGCCGGAGTTGTATGCCAAGGCCCTGGCCGGGCCGGCCGACGCGCTGTCGTTCGACCTGGAAGACTCCGTGGCCGCCGAGCGCAAGGACGCGGCGCGCCAGGAACTGGGGGCCTGGCTGGCCGCCCCGCCGGCCGCCCAGAGCGGCAAGACCCTGATCGTGCGCGTCAACGGCCTGGACACCCCGCATTTCGGCGCCGATGTCCAGGCCGTGGCGCGGGAAGGCCTGGATATGCTGAACCTGCCCAAGGCCGAAGAGGTCGAGCAGGTACGGGAAGCCGCCAGCGCGCTGGCCCGGGCCGAAGCCGCCAACGGCGTGA
>NZ_JAJMLX010000062.1 GCF_020991325.1 Bordetella petrii
CTCGCTCGCCTCTGTCGCCGCCTGCTCGGCGGGCAACGACGCGCAGACGCTCGAAGTGAAGCCGGACAACGCCGCCGTCAAGGTCGGTGACATCAAGATCCAGAACGCGACCGTCCTGACGCAGCCGAAGGCGGACGCCCCCGGTCCGGCCGTCATCGCGGCGACCCTCTTCAACAACGGCGACAAGCCGCAGACGCTCGACGCGGTCAAGCTCGCGTCCTCCGGCGCCACGGTGAAGCTGTCCCCCGCCAAGGGCCAGAAGGGGCTCACCGTGCCCCCGCACGGCTCGCTGATCCTCGGCGGCAAGGACAACGCGTCCGCCGTCGTCGAGAACGGCAAGGAGGCCGCCAGGAACGGCGACGCCCAGCCGGTCACCTTCCAGCTGAGCAAGGCGGGCGACGTGACGCTGCGCGCCTTCGTGATCCCCTCCACCAGCTACTTCGAGGGCTACGGCCCGAGCGAGCTCCCCAAGCCCCCGGCGGCCACGCCGGGCGCGCCGGGCGGCGGTCCGGCGCCGCTTCAGCAGGCGCTGTTGCGCCAGGCGGGCGCGTTCGTAGGCGATTTCCAGGGCGGGGTCATGCATGATGGCGTGGCAGGCGGCGGGGGGAGGACTACACTGGCACAATTTGCCGCTTAGCCGACATCTCCAATGAATCAAAATGTCTCGCCCACGGCCGACGGCGACGCCTTCAGCCGCATGGCCGAACGCGTGGCCGGCCAGCACTGGCCCGCGGGCGCACTGTATGTGGTGGCCACCCCCATCGGCAACCTGGGCGACCTGGGCTTGCGCGCCTGGCAGGCGCTGGCCCGCGCCGATGTAATCGCCGCCGAAGACACACGCTCCAGCCGCAGCCTGCTCGATGCCTGGGGCATCTCTACCCCCCTGATGGCCGCGCACCGCCACAACGAGGCCGCGGCCGCGCAGGATATCTGCACGCGGCTGGAGCAAGGGCAGCGCGTGGCCCTGGTGTCCGACGCGGGCGCGCCGGCGGTCAGCGACCCGGGTGCGCGCGTGGTGCGCACGGTGCGCGCCGCGGGACATCCGGTGGTGCCGGTGCCCGGCCCCAGCGCTGTCATCACCGCGCTGATGGGCAGCGGTGTCACGTCCGATGAAAACCCGGCCTTCGCCTTCGCCGGGTTCGCCCCGCCCAAGGCGGCGGCCCGCCAGCGCTGGCTGCGCTCGTGGTGTGCATTGCCGGCCCCGGTGCTGATGTTCGAATCGCCGCACCGCCTGGCCGCCACCCTTGCCGACCTTCTCGAGGTGTGCGGCCCGCAGCGCCAACTGACCATTGCCCGCGAACTTACCAAGCGCTTCGAGCAGATCGCCACCATGCCGCTGTCGCAGGCGGCCGAGTGGCTGGCGGCGGATACGCATCGCGAGCAGGGCGAGTTCGTGCTGATCGTGCACGCGGCTGAAAGCCGGCCCGACGATCAGGCGGGAATGGAAGACCCGGCCACGGCCGCACTGCTGGATGCCCTGCTGGAAACGCTGTCGGTGCGCGATGCGGCACGCGTGGCCGCCAAAGTCACGGGCCAGCCGCGCGATGCGCTGTATGCCCTGGCGCTGGCCCGCCGGGGGGGCGCATGAAGCGCCTGGCCGCCGATGAGGCGGTTGCCTATCTGGACATGGATACGCCCCTGGGCGGCGTGCGCCTGGCTGCCAGCGACACCGCCCTGCGCGGTGCGTGGTTCCTGGATCAATCGGATCTGCCGCCGGCTTCGCCGGCCTGGCGGCTGCAGCCCGGACACGCGGTGCTGAACCAGGCCCAGGCCGAACTCACGCAGTGGTTCGCGGGCCAGCGCCGCGCGTTCGAAGTGGCGCTCGACCCGCTGGGCACGGCGTTCCAGCAGTCGGTGTGGAAGGCCCTGCTGGATTTGCCGTTCGGCACCACCTGCAGCTACGGTGATCTGGCATTCGCCATTGGCAAGCCCAGGTCGGTGCGCGCCGCCGCCCAGGCCATCGGCCGCAATCCGATCTCTATCTTCATTCCCTGCCACCGCGTGGTGGGGCGCGATACCTCGCTGACCGGTTTCGGGGGCGGCCTGGCGCGCAAGCAGGCACTGCTGGCGCACGAAGGGCATCGCTATCCGGGGCGCGGCGCGCGGGTGCGCCGGGTTCCCGACGGCCAGGCCGAACTGCCCTGGTAGCCGGGCGGAGCTTCAGTGCATGGCCAGGCTGGGCAGGATGCCGGTCTGGTCGGCCACCTGCTTGGCAGCGGCCAGGGCGGTGGCGCGGTCGCCGTACGGACCGATGCGCACCCGGTACAGGCTGCCGATCTGCTGTACCTGGGCCGGCGGCGTGTCTGCCTGAGTGTCTAGCTGGCTATTGACCCGGTGCATCAGCGTCTGGGCGTTGGCCGGCTGGCTGAAGGCCCCTACTTGCAGGTACACCGCGCCGGGGGGCGATGCCGCGTTCGTGGCGGCGCTCTGGGGCGCGGCCAGGGCGGCTACCCGGGTGGGGGCAGGCAAGGGCGTGGGTTCCACCGATGCCACCGGCGTGGCGGCCAGGGCCTTGTCCGTGTCCGCCTGCGCCATGCGGATTTCGTCCGGCAGGATGCGCTCGACGGTGACTTCGCCGTGGCCGGGGCCGATCAGGCCCAGTTTGCGCGCAGCGGCGTACGAAAGATCCATGATGCGGTCGCTGTGGAACGGCCCGCGGTCGTTCACCCGCACGACCACCGTGCGGCCGTTGAGACTGCTGGTGACGCGCGCGTAGCTGGGCAGCGGCATGGTGGGGTGGGCCGCCGTCATGGCATACATGTCATAGACCTCGCCGATGGCCGTGCGGTTGCCGTGGAATTTCTTGCCGTACCACGACGCCGTGCCGCGTTCCGTGTAGGCCTTGCTGTCGTCATTCACGGGCACATAGCGCTTGCCGAACACCGTATACGGCTGGTTGGCGCCGCGGGCCAGCGGCTCCAGCCGCGGAATGGCATCGGGAATGTTGTCCAGGTCGGCAGGCGGATTGGCCCCAGGGCCGTCATCTTGGTAGTAGCCGCCGGCCTTGCGCGTGCCGGGCGACGAGCAGCCTGCTATCAGCACGGCCAGCCCGACCAGGATAGGCGCGAGTATCAGGCGATAGCGCGTCATGCGGTTTCTTCCGGCATTTGCGTGCGGTGGCGCACCAGCAGCGGATCGTGTTCGGAAAAGCGCAATGCCAGTTGCTCGACCACGTATACCGACCGGTGCTGGCCGCCGGTGCAGCCGATGGCCACCGTCAGGTAGTTGCGCGTGTCCTGGGTGTACTGCGGCAGCCAGCGCTGCAGGTAGCCGGCAATATCATCGACCATGCGGCCCACGATCTCGAAGCCCGCCAGCCAGGTGGCCACGGGCTCGTCGCGGCCTGTCAGCGGGCGTAAGTTGCGGTCGTAGTAGGGGTTGGGCAGGCAGCGTACGTCGAATACCAGGTCGGCGTCGTTCGGCACGCCGCGCTTATAGGCGAAAGATTCGAAAGTCAGCACCAGCGGCGGGCGATCGGCCTGCACCAAGTCGCGGATCCAGGCGCGCAACTGGCCGGGCGTGAGCTCCGAGGTGTCGATGACGTGTTCCTGTTCGCGCAAGGGCGCCAGCAGGTCGCGTTCCAGCGCGATACAGTCCAGCAGCGACGGTGTCTGGCCGCCGCGCGACAGCCGGTCGGTCAGCGGATGGCGGCGGCGTGATTCGGAATAGCGTTGCGCCAGCGTGTTGGTGTTGGCGTCCAGGAAAACCACCCGCAGCGACGTGCCCAGGGCACGCATCGCGGTAATGACGCCGGGTAGTTCGGCTAGTTCGCCGGGCGAGCGCACATCGATGGCAATGGCGACGCGTTCCAGGCCGTCGTCGCGTGCGCCGGCAACGAATTCGGCCAGGAATCGCACCGGCAAATTGTCGATGCATGTGTAGCCCGCATCTTCCAGCATGCGCAGCGCCACCGACTTGCCAGAGCCCGAGATTCCGGTAATGAGGACGACTTTCAGCATGGTCCTGATTGTTGCACGATTTTGCCGTCACAATGCCGGGGAATGCCAAGCGATATGGCCTACACTGCTGAGCTGATCCGTACCCATCTTTTGGGCTGGCGTGGCCCAGCGATATGGTGATCAGCCCCTATCAATTTGTTGCGCAACAATGTCAGAATTTGCCTTGTTCGAGTGTTTTTTTCGCAAATTGCGTCATCTTGCGGCGAGTTTGCCTGCTTGCGCGGCCCTGGCGCTGCTCTCCGGCCCGGCCTGGGCACAAAATGATCAAGGCGGGCAACTGCAGCCTGACACCATGCGCGCCCGTGTCGCCGCCTGTACGGCCTGCCACGGCGAGCAAGGCAAGGCTGGCACCGATGGCTACTACCCGCGCCTGGCCGGCAAGCCGCGCGATTATCTGTACCACCAACTGCTGAATTTTCGTGACGGGTTGCGCCAGTACCGCCCCATGACGCATTTGCTGGCCGGCCTGCCTGATGCCTATCTGCGCGAGATGGCGGCGTACTTCGCCGATCAGCAGGTACCTTATCCGCCGCCGCCACGGCCCGCCGCAGCCGCCGACATGCTGGAACAGGGCCGCGTCCTGGCCACTCGGGGCGATGCCGCGCGCGGCCTGCCGGCTTGTACGGCGTGCCACGGAACCACGCTGGGCGGCGTGGCGCCCGCCATCCCAGGTTTGCTGGGCCTGCCGCGCGACTACATCGGCGCGCAGATCGGCGGCTGGAAAAATGGCCTGCGCCGCGCGGCGGCGCCTGATTGCATGGCGGACGTGGCGCGGCAACTCACGCCGCAAGATATCGGTGCGCTGTCGGCCTGGCTGTCGGCGCAACCCGTGGCCCAGCCCTACCATCCCGACCCGGCCGGGTCGGTGGACCTGCCCGCCGAATGCGGCAGCCAGGTACAGCGATAGGGGGCCGGCATGAAGCGCATCATCACACTCGGATTGTTGGCACTGGCCATGCTGTGCGTGGCCATCGCGGCCATTTTGTACTGGATGGGCACGCGCGATGACGCCCCGGCGCGCGCCGCCGCGCCGCCGCCCGAGGCCGAACGCCTGGTAGAGCAGGGCCGCTACCTGGCGCGGCTGGGCAACTGCATGGCCTGCCACACCACGCAAGGCGGCCAGCCATATGCCGGGGGCACGCCCATTCCCACGCCGTTCGGCACGTTGTATGGCCCGAACATCACTCCCGATCCACAAACGGGCATAGGCGCATGGAGCGCCGATGATTTCTGGCGGGCGCTGCACAATGGCAAGTCCAAAGACGGCAGCCTGCTGTATCCCGCCTTTCCGTATACCGAATACACCCGCATGCCGCGCGCGGACGCCGACGCGCTGTTCGCGTACTTGCGCACGGTGCCGCCAGCCAGCCAGCCCAGCCGGCCGCACGACCTGGCCTTCCCGTACGACCAGCGCGGTCTGTTGGCGTTCTGGCGCGCGCTGTACTTCAAGCCCGGCGTGCAGGCGCCGGACGCGGGGCAATCGCAGCAATGGAACCGTGGCCGCTATCTGGTCCGGGGGCCGGGCCACTGCGCGGCGTGCCACGCTCCCCGCAACCGGCTGGGGGCCACGGTAAACCCCGAAGCCCTGTCTGGCGGCCTGATCGCCGGCCTGGGCTGGTACGCGCCGCCGCTGGGTGGGGCCGCGTCCACTGGATTGGGCAATTGGAGCGCGGCCGATATCGCCTTGCTGCTGCAGACCGGCATGGCCAGGCATTCCACCGCCGCCGGGCCCATGGCGGAAGTGGTGCTGGGCAGCTCGCAATACCTGAGCGACGCGGACGCCCTGGCGATAGGCACGTACCTGAAATCGCTGCCGGCCACGCCGGCGGCCGGAGCCGGTCCGGCATCGATGCCGTCAGCGGCCCTGATGGATCGTGGTGCCGCCCTGTATACCCAGCATTGCGCGCAGTGCCACCAGGCGCAGGGACAGGGCAGCGCCGGCGCCTGGCCGGCGCTGGCAGGCAATCCCACCGTTACCGCGCCTTCGCCGGCAAACGTTATACGGATGGTGCTCGATGGCGGGTACGCGCCGGCCACGGCGGCTTATCCGCGGCCGCACGGCATGCCGCCATTCGGCCCGGTACTCGGCGATACAGACATCGCCGCGTTGGTGTCGTATGTGCGGTCCAGTTGGGGCAACCAGGCCGGCGCCGTCACGTCATTCGAAGTGCAGCGCGTGCGCGACGCCTCGACGCTGCGCTAGGAAAGCGGGAAATATGCATGCTGCGGGCGCAGGCATTGCCGCGCGCCCGCGGTTTACTTGCTGCTTTGCAGGATCGCCATGGCCTGGCGTTCCATGAATTCGCCCAGGGTATCGATGCCGCGCAGCTTCAGGATGGTGTTGCGCACGGCGGCCTCGACCAGCACCGCCAGGTTGCGGCCGGCCGCAACCTGCAGCATGACCTTGCGCACGGGCAGGCCCAGCATATCCTGGGTGATGTCTTGCAGCGGCAGGCGTTCGAACTTGTCTTGCGCCGTGGCGCGCACCAGGTGCACGATCAGTTTCAGGCGCATTTTGCGGCGCACGGACGTCTCGCCGAAGATGGTGCGGATATCCAGCAACCCCAGGCCGCGCACTTCCAGCATGTTCTGCAGCAGCGGCGGGCAGTGGCCTTCGATCATGCTGGGCGCGGTGCGCGAGAACTCCACCGCGTCGTCGGCCACCAGCCCGTGGCCCCGGGAAATCAGTTCCAGCGCCAATTCGCTTTTGCCCAGGCCCGATTCGCCGGTAATGAGCACGCCCAGGCCCAGTACGTCCATGAATACGCCATGCACGGTGGTGGTGGGCGCCAGTTTCTTGCCCAGGTAGATGCGCAGCAGGTCGATCAACTGGGCTGCCGCCACCGGGGTGGACAGCAGCGGCACCTGGTGCTGGTCGCACTGGTCGATGAGGTCTTGCGGGGCGGCCAGGCCATCGGCCAGCAAAATAGCCGGCACGCCGCCGATCAGCAGCTCGTCCATGTGGTGCGCCCGGCGGCGCAGGTCGAAGCGGCTGTAATAGGCCAGTTCTTCCTGGCCGAATACCTGGATGCGCGAGGGGTGGATGAGGTTCAGGTGGCCGACCAGGTCGGCCGCCGCCATGCCGTCGTCGCGGATGGCGCGGTCGGCGGCGCCTTGCCCAGCGATCCAGTTGAAGGGGATTTTGTCGGCGTTGTCGTCGACCAGTTCCTGCACGCTAAGCATGGAAGCGGCTCCGCTAGGGTCAGCGTTGGCCCGTGGTGAGCATCCGGTGCACTTCGGCCGGATCGGTTTCGGTAAGCAGGGCCTCGCGCAGCGCCTTGTTGGACATCAGTTGGGCCAGTTCGGCCAGGATGTCCAGGTGCTGCTGGGTAGCGGTTTCGGGCACCAGCAGGCACATCAGTACGGTAACCGGCTGGCCGTCGGGCGCGTCGAAAGGCACGGGCTGCGCCAGGCGGATAAATGCCGCCAGCGGTTCTTCCAGGCCCTTGACGCGGCCGTGCGGCACGGCCACGCCCTGGCCCAGGGCAGTGGACCCCAGGCGCTCGCGGGCAAACAGGCTGTCGAACACGATGGTCCGGGCCAGCCCGTGGTTGTTCTCGAAGAGCAGGCCGGCCTGTTCGAATGCTCGTTTTTTGCTGGTGGCCTGCATGTCGAGCACGACGTTGCCGGCGGGTAGGATGCGCGACAAATGATTCATGCGGGTCATTATATGGTTATATGCCGCAGTGCAAAAATTCCTTGCGGCCGCTTGCCTGTTGCGGATCCGCAAGCATAGTCGGTTCCGGGAGGCAATGGGAGGGGGGGAGGCGATTTGCCGATGCCCCGGCGGGACGGAAACTGCATCTCGCGGGACACCGGGATCAGGCGATCCTTAGTGGGATCAGGGATTCAAGCTCGGGTGCCTGACGGCTCGAGCATTGGCGAAGCGCGGGATTACGGGGTTTGCTGCACCATGGCAGCCGCTTGTCGCTTCACCGACTCTGCCGAGTGGCTTTGCACCTTGTCTTTGTGCTTGATAACCTGGCGGTCGATCTTGTCGGCCAGCAGGTCTATGGCTGCGTAAAGGTTTTCATCCACGGCTTCGCAATGGATGTCCTTGCCGCGCAGTCTCATGGTGATTTCGGCTTTATGCCGCAGGGGCTCTACTGAGAGCATGACCTGGGTATCGATCACGTGATCGAAATGCCGCAGCACTCGCGCCAGTTTGTTCATGACATATTCCCGGATGGCCGGGGTGACGTCGAGATGACGACCGCAGATGCTCAGGTTCATAGTGCGCTCTCCTTCTAGATAAAGAGAAATGGGTGCGCGTATTGCGCGGTTGATGGGATAAGGCGGGCTCCTATGTGTGTTGGATAAAAGCGACTGCGGCATGCCGCGGTAATACGGCTGCCGTTAGTACTAGTGTATAGACTCTGGTCGCTAAAACAAGCTGCCCTGGGACAAACCCAGGGCAGATAGCGGACGTTCCCTGGAAGGAAGTTTCCGGGGACGGGGTGGTTACATGCGGAAGTGCTCGCCCAGGTATACGCGCCGCACGGCGGGGTCGCCCACGATCTCGTCGGGCTGGCCGTCGGTAAGCACTTTGCCTTCGCTG
Organism: Bordetella petrii; assembly: GCF_020991325.1. Classification (GTDB taxonomy): domain Bacteria; phylum Pseudomonadota; class Gammaproteobacteria; order Burkholderiales; family Burkholderiaceae_B; genus Bordetella_A; species Bordetella_A petrii_E. Next base: position 8,518 of record NZ_JAJMLX010000062.1, read on the forward strand.
ATGATGTAGGCGCGGTCGCAGATGCCTAGCGTTTCGCGCACGTTGTGGTCGGTGATCAGGACACCGATGCCGCGGCCCTTAAGGAAGCGCACGATGCGTTGGATTTCAATGACGGCAATGGGATCGACGCCGGCAAAGGGTTCGTCCAGCAGGATAAAGCGCGGGCGGGTAGCCAGCGCGCGGGCGATCTCCACGCGGCGGCGCTCGCCGCCCGACAGCGAGATCGCCGCGTTGCCGCGGATGTGGCCGATCTGCAGTTCATCGAGCAACGCTTCAAGCTGTTCTTTGATTTGCGCCGCGGACAGGCCCTTGCCCTGTGCATCGACCTGCAGCTCGAGCACGGCTCGGATGTTCTGCTCGACCGTCAGGCGCCGGAACACGGAAGCATCTTGCGGCAGGTATGAAAGGCCCATGCGCGCGCGCTTGTGGATGGGCATCGAGGTGATGGCCGTGCCGTCGATCTCGATGCGGCCGGCGTCGGCGGGCACCAGCCCGACGATCATGTAGAAACTGGTGGTCTTGCCGGCGCCGTTGGGGCCCAGCAGGCCCACGACTTCGCCGCTGACCACGGACAGGGATACGTCTTGAACCACGGTGCGGCCGTTATAGACCTTGCGCAGGCCGGTGGCGCTGAGGCTGCCTTGTCGGGTTCCGCCGACAGCGGGCGCGGAAGGCGGCGAGGGGATCTTGGTCATGGATATGCGGTGGTAATCGGCGGGACAGGCGGCGCTCAGCCGCCCTGCTTGGCGCTTTTGCCGCCCTTGGCGCGGCATTCGGCGACGGCGGCGTCGGCCTTGGCGCGGGGCATGGCCAGCGAACGCACGCGTCCGCCGGCGGCCGACGAATTGGGGCCGCCAAAAGCTTCATAGACGCCGGTTTTCTCGTTGTAGCGAACTCGTTCGCCGCGTATGGTGTCGAAGGGCTTGCCACAGATGTAGCGGGTAACCACGGCCTGCCCGATCAGGTCGAACTGGCTGTTGTTGCTGGCGTACTCGGCGCGCAGGCCGCGGCCTTCGATGACTTCGAAGGTTTCGGGGCGTTCCTGCCGGATGGTGACGATCTTGCCCTTGTTGGCGGTGGCGGTGCCGAACTGGTTGCCGGCCTCGTCTTCGCGCACTTCGAGTTTGTCGGCGGTCAGTTTCATCAGGCCGCGCGTCAGCACCACATTGCCGGTGAAAATGCTTTGCCGCTTGATGTCGTCGTAGTGCAGGGTGTCGGACAAAATCAGCGTGCTGGGCTCTTCCGCGGGAGCGGCCTGCTGTTGCGCCTGCGCAAGGCTGGCCGCGCCCAACAGCAGGGCGCCCAGGAAAGCGCGCCATGGGGCGCCCTGGGCCTGCCGCGGAAGCCGCCCGGCGGTAGAAGCGAGAAGAGTCCGTGCGTGGTTCATGGTCGGTTCTGGGTTGAATCGCCCGAGGGGCGCTTGCGTGTTTCGGAGCCGGCGATCTCGACATCCGTGGATGCCGATACCTCGAGTTGCCGGGTTTTGTTGTTGTAGTGCATGCCGGTGCCGCTCATGCGCGAGTTGCCCTTCACGACAACGGCCGGCAGGTCAGTGTAGATAACGTCTTCGTCGGGCAGGATGATGAGTTGTTCGCTGCGCACGTCCAGCGCGTCGTTGTTGGCGTCTTGCTGGCGGTGCACGCGCGCATTCTTGTTCATGATAATGCGCGAGCCGCCGCGTTCCATGATGGCGGTGTCCGAGGTGCCCACGGTGATGGGGTTGTTTTCCTGCTGCCCGATGGCGCGGGGGTCGGTCACGTGGTACGAATCGTCGTCGGGAAAGTGTTCGGCGTACGAGCCTTCCAGGCGGTTGATGGGCTTGCCGGCGGGATCGGTGCGCAGCATGACGAAATCGCGCGCCCAGGAATCCATTTCGTGGGTCAGGCGGCGGGGCGGGTCGATGGGGATGGCGCGCTGCGCGTAGTCGGCGGCCCACCAGGTGCCAACGACCAGTGTGATCAGCAGGAACAGTGCGATCAGGGCGGGGAAGCGTTCTTTCATGCCTGGTTACTGTATGGCGCCGGGGCCCAGCAGGCCCGGGCCCGTCATGAAGGCTCCCAGGCGGCCTTGCGCGGCCAGCAGCAGGTCGCAGCATTCGCGTACCGCGCCGCCGCCGCCGGGCTGCGTGGCGACCCAGTGCGCGGCTTGCGCGATATAGCCGGGGGCGGTGGCGACACTGGCCGCAAAGCCCGCGCGCTGCATGGCGGGAAGGTCGATGATGTCATCGCCCATATAGCCCGTCTGGTTCAGTTCGACGCCGCTGCGCTGGGCAAGTTCCACCAAGGCGGCGGCTTTGTCGCGCACGCCCTGCATGACTTCGGCGATACCCAGCTCGGCGGCGCGCCGATCGACGATGGGACCTGCGCGCCCGGTGATCAGGGCCACCTTCAGGCCGCCCTCGAGCAGCAGGCGCAGGCCGTGGCCATCCAGGGCATGGAAACGCTTGAAGAGTTCGCCGTTTTCGCCGTAGTACAGGCTGCCATCGGTCAGGACGCCGTCGACGTCGAACACCATCAGGCGCACGGCGGCGGCCCGCTCGCGCACGGCCGGCGTGATGCGGGCCAGTACCAGGGCTTCGGCGGGGTGGGATGCGGAACGGGAAGTTGTCATGGTCATACCACTTTGGCGGCCATCAGGTCATGCATGTGCAAGGCGCCCAGCAGGGTGCCATCGGTATTCAGCACCAGCATCTGGCTCAGGCGCTGTTCGTCCATTTCGCGGGCGGCTTCCACGGCCAGCGCTTCCGGGGCGATGCTGCGCGGCATGCGGGTCATGCCCTGCTCGACCGTCAAGTTGCGGATATCGCCGTGTTTGGCTATCAGCCGGCGCAGGTCGCCGTCTGTGAATATACCGGTAGGCTTGCCGGCGCCATCCAGCACGATGGTCATGCCCATGCCCTTGGCCGACATTTCTTCCAGTGCGGCGAACAGCGGGGAATCTTGCGCCACCGTGGGCAGCGCCGCTCCCTGGCGCATGACATCGCGCACGTGGGTCAGCAGGCGGCGTCCCAGCGTGCCGCCGGGATGCGAGCGGGCAAAGTCTTCGGCGCCGAAGCCGCGGGCTTCCAGGCACGCCACCGCCAGGGCGTCGCCCAGTGCCAGCGCCGCGGTGGTGCTGGCGGTGGGCGCCAGGTTGAGCGGGCAGGCTTCCTGGGCCACGCTGGTGTCCAGGTGCAGGTCGGCCAGGCGCGCCAGTTCGGAATCGGGATTGCCGGTGATGGCAATGAGGCCGGCGCCCATGCGTCGCGCCACCGGCAGGATGGTCAGCAGTTCCTGGCCCGAGCCGGAATGCGAGATAGCGATCAGGACGTCGTCGCGGGTGATCATGCCCAGGTCGCCGTGCACCGCCTCGGCGGCGTGCACGAAAAAGGCCGGCGTGCCGGTCGAGGCGAAGGTGGCGGCGATCTTGCGGGCGATATGGCCGGTTTTACCGATGCCGCTGACCACGACGCGGCCGCGGCATCCCAGCAGCATGTCGACCACGCTGGCAAAACCGCCGTCCAGGCGTGCGGACAGGTCGGTGATGGCCTGCGCCTCGATCTGCAGGGTGCGGCGGGCGGAATCGAGCGCGGCGGTGGACGAGAAAGGGGGGTGCTCAGTCATGGACGGATTTTAATCGCAGTATGGCAGGTTGCCGCGCTTGGGGGCCTATGGCATGCTGGCGCGGCAAATTTCCGTTTCAACTCTTCCAGGCTCGTCAATCATGTCCTCGATTCCCGCTCCCGTGCTGGGCACGCCCCTGTCCGCTTCGGCCACCCGCGTCATGCTGCTGGGGGCCGGCGAATTAGGCAAGGAAGTCATCATCGCCCTGCAGCGCCTGGGGGCCGAGGTTATCGCGGTCGACCGCTATGCTGACGCGCCGGGCCACCAGGTGGCCCACCGCGCGCACGTGGTTTCCATGACCGACGGCGCCGCCTTGCGCCGGGTCATCGAACAAGAGCGCCCCGATGTCGTGGTGCCCGAGATCGAGGCCATCGCCACCGACATGCTGGTCGAGCTCGAGGCGGCCGGCGCGGTGCGCGTCACGCCCACGGCCCGCGCGGCGCAGCTCACCATGAACCGCGAAGGCATCCGCCGGCTGGCCGCCGAAACCCTGGGCCTGCCGGTTTCCCCTTACCAGTTTGTCGACTCCGAAGCCGAACTGCGCCAGGCCGTCGACGGCGGCATCGGCTATCCCTGCGTGGTCAAGCCGGTCATGTCCTCGTCGGGCAAGGGGCAGTCGGTCATCCACGGGCCGGACGATATCCCGGCCGCGTGGCGCTATTCGCAGGAAGGCGGCCGCGTCGGGGCCGGCCGCGTCATCGTCGAAGGCTTCATCCGCTTCGACTACGAAATCACCCTGCTGACCGTGCGGGCCCGCGCGGCCGACGGCAGCATCCAGACCCACTTCTGCGACCCCATCGGGCATCTCCAGGTCGACGGCGACTACGTCGAAAGCTGGCAGCCCCATCCCATGCAGCCCGCCGCGCTCGAGCGCGCGCGCGATATCGCCCGCGCCATCACCGGCGAACTGGGCGGCCTGGGCGTGTTCGGGGTGGAACTGTTCGTGGCGGGCGACCAGGTATGGTTTTCCGAAGTCAGCCCGCGGCCGCACGACACGGGCATGGTCACCATGATCAGCCAGGTGCAAAGCGAGTTCGAACTGCATGCCCGCGCCTTGCTGGGCCTGCCGGTGGATACCGCGCTGCGCCAGCCGGGCGCCAGCAGTGTCATTTATGGCGGCGTGGATGCCCGTGGGGTGTCGTTCCACGGCGTGGCCCAGGCGCTGGCCGAGCCCGGCACTGATATCCGCCTGTTCGGCAAGCCCGAATCGTTCGTCAAGCGCCGCATGGGCGTGGCGCTGGCCACGGATTCGGGCGTGGACGCCGCGCGCGAGAAGGCCAAGCGGGTCTCCGCCGCGGTCACCGTGCACACCTGAGCAAGCCGCCAGGCCAATTTTCACCAACCGATGGCCAGAGCTCCGGGTAAGCCCTGAGCCTTGAACCGGCCGTACTCGTTTAGACTATATTTGAAATATCGTTTCAATAGATGAAACGTTGGATGGGGCACGGTACGGAGACAGCGGTGATCGAGGATAAGGGGGGCGGGCGTTCGGCCGCGCTACAGTGCGTTCGAAATATCAGACGCGATCGTGCGTATGGCACCGCCGAAGTGCTGCTCAAGCTCGGTGCGCGACATCGCGGAGGTATGCACCACAATATTCACGCTGGCGATCGGTGCGCCGTTGTGCATGATGGCGCTCGCCAGCGCGCGTCCGTTGCTGAGAGTTTCCGTGTCGGCCACGGCATAGCCACGTTCGCGGGCCTGGGCCAGAATGTCCGCCAGCTCAGTCGTGTTGCGGGCCAGGTCGAAATCCGGGCCTGCTTGTCCGGCCAGCTTGAGCAGTTGCTCATCCAGCAAGGCCGGCGACAGCGCCGCCAGATATGCGCGGCCCAGCGCGGTGCGCAGCACGGGCACGCGCGAGCCCGGTTTGCGATTGATGGCCAGCACGCCGGCCTTGCGGCTGGTGTTCAAGATGACCATTGCGTCGTGGTCGAAGACACCCAATTCGATGGGCCAGCCGACGGTCTGGCGCTGCGCATCCAGAATGGGCGAAGCCACCGCAAGCAATTGGGTCTGCGCGTCGTAGCCGTTGGCCAGGGTCAGCACTTTTGCCGTGACGGTGTACTTGCGGTCATCGTCGCAGCGCTGCACGTAGCCTATGTGGACCAGTGTTTCAAGCACCCGCACGACAGTGGGCTTGGCAATGCCGGTGTGGGCATGAAGCTGGCCCACGGTGGCGGGGCCCTGTTCATTCAGGCATCGCAGGATATCCAGGCCCCGCATCAAAGCGACCACCGGTTCGTACGAGCCCATTGTTCTATTCCTATTGCTTCTTTGCTTGACTCAACGCCCCTCGCGCGCGCCAAGCCGTACCCCGGGAACCCTGGAGATTACGCATGATACCTTACCGAAAAACCCTGGCTGCGCTGGCTTTTGCGGCTGGCGTTCTTGCCGGCGGCAGCAGCCTGGCGGCATCCGATTCATACCCTGAGCAGCCTGTCCGCCTGATCGTGCCGTACGCGCCGGGCGGGGGGACCGACAGCATGGCGCGCGCGCTGGCCCGCAAGCTGGGAGACATCTGGCGGCAGAAAGTCATTGTCGAGAACCGTCCGGGCGCCAGCGAATCCATCGCGGCCTCGGCTGTGGCGCGCTCTCCGGCCGACGGCTACACCTTGCTGTTCGCGTCCGACTCGACCTTCCAGCTCAATCCGCTGCTGTACAACCGGCTGTCGTACGATCCAGACAAAGATCTGGTGCCTGTCACCCGCTTCGCCTCGAGCCCGTTCGCGCTCTTTGTGAATGCCGAGTCGCCAGCCAGGAACTTCCAGGAATTCATCGCATACGCCCGCCAACACAAGGGCAAGACGTTTTATGGCTCGTACGGCGTGTCGAACTCGACCAACCTGGGACTGTCCTGGCTGTCCAAGCAGTTCGATCTGGACATGGTGCACATTCCCTTCGCGGGGCAGGGGCCGGCGATGATTGCCTTATTGGGCGGCGAGATCCAGATTCTCTTCGGCAATATCATTCCGTCGAGTATTGGTTTCATCGACCAGGGCAAAGTCAGGGTGCTGGTCGTCTCAGGCCAGGAACGCCTGCCCAATGCGCCCGATGTGCCCACCTTCCGGGAACTGGGCTACGACAATCTGGATACTGGCTACACGCTGGGCCTGGCGGCGCCTGCCGGCGTGGATCCGGCGATCCGGCAGAAGATCGCCGATGCTGTCAAGCAGGCAGTGGCCGACCCCGAGCTGGTCAAGTATGCCTCCGAGAACCTGTCGATCCGGCTGTTTGCGGAATCCGCCGACCAGTACCGCAGTTTTATCGCCGAAAGCCGGGGTATCCTGAAACAACGCATCGAAGCCGCCGGTATCGGCAAGCTGGACCAGTAAGGAGTGCCGCATGAGTAGCCCATCATCCCGTCGCCTAAATGTTGTCGACGATATCCGCCGCGTGGGGCACCCGCCGTTTGCCGGCCAGCACGCGCGCGTGCTGGCTGCGCGTCCGCAGGCACTGCATTTCGACCCTGCATCAACCGCACTGATCGTGGTGGACATGCAGAACGCTTATATTTCCGCCGGCGGCTATATGGACCAGGCCGGCTTCGACATATCCCTGGCTTCCGGCGCCGTCGCGGGTACGCGGCGCGCGCTGGACACCGCCCATGCGGCCGGGATGCAGGTCATTTACCTGCAGAATGGCTGGGATGGGCAGTACGCCGAAGCTGGCGGGCCGGACTCTCCCAACTGGCACAAATCGAATGCCTTGCGTGTCATGCGCGAACGCGCCGATCTGGACGGCAAATTGTTAAGCAAGGGCGGATGGGATTACGCGCTGGTCGACGAACTGGCCCCCCAGGAAGGAGACCTTGTGGTGGCGAAGACCCGCTACAGCGGATTCTTCAATTCCACGCTGGACGGCATATTGCGCGCCCGTGGCGTGCGCACGCTGCTGTTTGCTGGAATCGCCACGAACGTATGTGTCGAATCGACGCTGCGCGATGCTTATCATCACGAATACTTTTGCGCATTGCTGGATGACGCCACGACACAGGCGGGTCCGGCATTCACACGCCAGGCCGCGCTGTACAACATCGAGACCTTCTTCGGCTGGGTCAGCGATGTAGAAAGTTTCGCCCGCGCCCTGCAGCCACAGGCCGCCTGATAGCTGCCGCGCCGGGAACCCGCATGGCCGCCTCAGTGAACTGACCCCCGAAGGTTGGCTCTATGTCCAACTTTCGGGGGTCAGTTCACAAGGGCGGCTTTTTTTCGGCTTGCATTTGATTTTAGTTAATTCGATAATTTCAGAAATTACTGAAATCAAAGTAACAAAACATGCCGCTCAGCCCCCAGACCGAACGTTTCGTCCTGCACTTCGGTGAAATGGGCAGCCGGTGGGGGGTGAACCGCACAGTGGGGCAAATCTACGCCCTGCTGTTCCTGGCCCCCCAGCCCATGCATGCCGACGATATCGCCGAGGCGCTGGGGTTTTCGCGCTCGAACGTCAGCATGGGCCTGAAAGAGCTGCAGTCGTGGCGGCTGGTGAAACTGGTACACCAGGTTGGCGACCGCCGCGACTACTTCGAAACCCCCGGCGATGTCTGGGAAATCTTCCGCATCCTCATGGAAGAAAAGCGCAAGCGCGAAATCGACCCCACCCTGACCCTGTTGCGCGACACCCTGCTGGCGCCTCCGGCCGGCGCGGCCGAGGTCTACGCCCAGCGACGCATGAGCGAAATGCTCGAGCTCATCGAGCTGTCCACGGGCTGGTTCGATGAAGTGCACCACCTGCCGCCCGAGACGCTGCAACGGCTGATGAAGCTGGGCACCAAGGTGCAGAAAGTGTTGGATTTTGCCGGCAAGCTGCGAGGCCGGGAATGACGTCGCGGCGGAAAATCGGGAGTTCTCCTATGAAGTTGCCACGTAACACCCTTATCATGGGTTGCGTGTCGCATCGGCCGCGGCGTATGCGTGCCATCGTGGTTTGCTGTTGTACAGGGGCTACCCATGATTGATATCGACGTCGTCAACCTGTCGCGCTTCCAGTTCGCCGCGACAGCCATGTATCACTTCATTTTCGTGCCGCTGACGCTGGGCCTGTCGTTCCTGCTGGCTATCATGGAAAGCGTGTACGTCATGACGGGGCGCGACATCTGGCGCCGCATGACCATGTTCTGGGGCACGCTGTTCGGCATCAACTTCGCGCTGGGCGTGGGAACCGGGGTGGTCATGGAGTTCCAGTTCGGCATGAACTGGGCCTACTACAGCCATTACGTGGGCGACATCTTCGGCGCGCCGCTGGCGCTCGAAGGCCTGATGGCGTTTTTCCTGGAGGCCACCTTCGTCGGCTTGTTCTTCTTCGGCTGGAACCGCCTGTCGAAGGTGGGCCACCTGGCCGTGACATGGCTGGTGGCGTTCGGCACCAACTTCTCGGCGCTGTGGATCCTGATCGCCAACGGCTGGATGCAGAACCCGGTGGGCGCGGTATTCAACCCCGACACCATGCGCATGGAAATGACGGATTTCCTTGCCGTCCTGCTCAACCCGGTGGCCCAGGCCAAGTTCGTGCATACGGTCAGCGCGGGGTATGTGGCGGGCGCCATGTTCGTCATGTCGATCAGCGCATGGTATCTGCTGCGCGGGCGGCATATCGACATGGCCAAGCGTTCCATGGCGGTTGCGGCCAGCTTCGGCCTGGCCGCGGCGCTGTCGGTGGTGGTGCTGGGCGACGAAAGCGGTTATCTCACCACCGAGCACCAGAAGATGAAGATCGCGGCCATCGAATCCATGTGGGAAACCGAGCCCGCCCCGGCCAGTTTCAACCTGTTCGCGATTCCCAACCAGGCCGAGCGCAAGAACGACTTCGCCATCGAGATTCCCTACGTCATGGGCATTATCGGCACGCGCTCGCTCACGACGCCGCTGCTGGGCATCAATGACCTGGTCCGCCGCGCCGAGTTCCGTATCCGCGAAGGCCTGGTGGCCTACGAGGCTATGCAGCGCATACGGGCCAACCCCCAGGACACCGATGCGCGCATGACACTGGACAAGACCTGGCCCAGCCTGGGCTACGCGCTGCTGGTCAAGCGCCACCAGCCCGATCTCGCCAAGGCCACCGACGCCGATATCAAGCAGGCGGCCTTGGACACCGTTCCGCAGGTCGCGCCGCTATTCTGGGCGTTCCGCATCATGGTGGGAGTGGGCATGTACCTGATCGCCTTCTTTGCGGTGGCATTTTGGTTCGCTTCGCGCGGCCAGCTGCAGAAGCGCACGGGTTTCCTGAAAGTGGCATTGTGGAGCCTGCCGCTGCCGTGGGTGGCCATCGAGGCCGGCTGGTTCGTGGCTGAATACGGCCGCCAGCCCTGGGTCATCGAAGGCGTGCTGCCCACGTACTACGCGGCGTCCGGCCTTACTTTTGCCGACCTGGCCATCAGCCTGGGCATATTCCTGGTGCTGTACACGGTACTGCTGGTCATCGGAGTGAAGGTCATGCTGCACGCCATCAAGGCCGGCCCCAAGCAAGACAAGCCGGCGCCGCGCCCGTCTCCAACCGACCCGGTGGCTTCGGCCGTCGATGCCTACTGATCGCGGAGTACGCACATGGACAGTCTGATTCCTATTGACTACGCCACCTTGCGGGTGATCTGGTGGGCTTTGCTGGGCGTGCTGCTGATCGGCTTTGCCGTGATGGACGGTTTCGACCTGGGAGTGGCGGCCTTGCTGCCGGTGGTGGCCCGCACCGATACCGAACGCCGCGTGGTCATCAACGTGGTGGGCCCGGTATGGGAAGGCAACCAGGTCTGGCTGATTACCGGCGGGGGCGCCATTTTCGCGGCCTGGCCGCTGCTGTACGCGGCATCGTTCTCCGGGTTCTACCTGGCAATGATGCTGGCGCTGGTGGCGCTGATCGTGCGGCCCGTCGGCTTCAAGTACCGCAGTAAAATGGACGGCACGCGCTGGCGCAGCACCTGGGACAACGTGCTGTGCGCGTCGGGCGTCGTGACTTCGCTGGTGTTCGGCGTGGCCATGGGCAACCTGATCGTGGGCGTGCCCTTCGGCTACGATCCCGCGATGCTGAGGCCCCTGTACCACGGGCATTTCTATCAACTGTTCACGCCGTTCACCTTGCTTGCGGGGCTGCTCAGCGTGTCCATGCTGGTCATGCATGGCGCCGTGGTGCTGGCCTGGCGCACCGAGGGCGCGGTGGCCGACCGCTCGCGCAATGCCGGCCGCCTTGCGGCGCTGGTCACTGCCTTGCTGTTTGCCGCGGGTGGGTTCTGGGTGGCGAGCGGCATCGACGGCCACATGATTTCCAGCACCATCAACACCGCTGCGCCTTCCGACCCGCTGCTGAAGGCGGTGACGGTAGAGTCCGGCGCCTGGATGGCCAACTTTGCTCGCTGGCCGCTGGCGTGGATCGCCCCCGCGCTGGGCGTGGGCGGCGCGCTGCTGGTCATTGCGCTGCTGACACTGCGCTGGCATTGGGTCACCTTCATTGTGTCGTCGCTGGCGATTGCCGGCGTGATCCTCACGGTGGGCCTGGCACTGTTTCCGTTCCTGATGCCTTCGTCGGCCGATCCCCGCTTCGGCCTCACTGTCTGGGATGCGTCTTCCAGCAGGATGACGCTGTGGATCATGCTGCTGGCCGTGGTGATCTTCATCCCCATCATCACGGCGTATACGGCCTGGGTCTACCGCGTGATGCGCGGCAAGGTCACTAACGAATCCGTCGACGGCACGCCCAATTCGTATTAGGAGTTGCACGTATGTGGTATTTCTCGTGGATTCTCGGCCTGGGCCTGGCATGTGCGTTCGGCATTCTCAATGCCATGTGGTTCGAGTTGCGCGAAGACGCTGAGCGCGATTCCGCCAACACGCATGGCGAAGCGTGAGCAGTAGTCCGGGGTTAACGCCAGATCCCGCTGCCGCGTCCGATCCATCCAGCCGGGCGCACGCGCGCTGGCTCGCCGCCCTGGAGCGCCAGAAGATCGTCGCCGAGCACGACGAGCTCCAGGCGAAGATCAACGAGTACAACGCGATCCTCGCCTCGCCCGAGCGCCAGCGCCGGATCATC
>NZ_JAJMLX010000063.1 GCF_020991325.1 Bordetella petrii
GCCGCGCCGGCCCTGCCGCACCGCGAACGGCCGCAAAGCGGCGCGCTGGTGCTGGAAGTGGACGCCATACGCAAGGAATTCGGCGGGCTGGTGGCGGTGAACGATATTTCATTCAAGGTGCGCGCGGGAGAAATCGTCGGGCTGATCGGCCCCAACGGCGCGGGCAAAAGCACCACCTTCAACCTGATCAGCGGCGTGCTGCCCGCCACGCGCGGCCAGGTGCGCTTCCTGGGCGAACGCATCGACGGCCAGTCGGCGCGCGACATCGCGCGCCGCGGGGTGGGGCGCACCTTCCAGCACGTGCAATTGCTGCCGGGCATGTCGGTGCTGGAAAACGTGGCGCTGGGCGCGCACATGCGCGCCGCAGTGGGCGTGGTGGCCGGCGCCCTGCACAGTGAACGCGCCCAGGAAGCGCGCCTGCTGCACGAGGCCGCCACGCAATTGCAGCGCGTGGGCCTGGGCGACTACCTGTATGAGCAGGCCGGCAACCTGGCCCTGGGCCAGCAGCGCATTCTGGAAATCGCGCGCGCCCTGGCCTGCGACCCGGTGCTGCTGCTGCTGGACGAACCGGCGGCGGGCCTGCGCTACAAAGAAAAGCAGGAACTGGCCAAGGTGCTGGAACAATTGCGGGCCGAAGGCATGAGCATCCTGCTGGTGGAACACGATATGGACTTCGTCATGCGCCTGACCAACCATCTGGTGGTCATGGATTTCGGCACCAAGCTGGCCGAGGGCATACCCGCCGAAGTGCAGCAGAACCCTGCCGTGCTGGAGGCCTACCTGGGCGGCATCGACGACGACCTGCCCGAGGCAGGCGCAACCGTGCCGGCAACGGAGAACGCACGATGAGCCAGGATCCCATTCTCGATGTGCGCGGCCTGAGCGCGCGCTACGGCAAAGTGGGCGCCCTGACCGACGCCACCCTGACCGTGGCCCCGGGCAGCATCGTCACGGTGATCGGCGCCAACGGCGCGGGCAAGTCCACCATGCTGAATGCCCTGATGGGAGCGCTGCCCAGCAGTGGCCATACTTCGGGCACGGTGCAGTACACGGGTACCGACGTGTCCGCCTGGACGGTCGAGCGTCGCGTGGCGGCAGGCATGTCGCTGGTGCCGGAACGGCGCGAGCTGTTCGGCAGCATGTCGGTGGAGGACAACCTGCTGCTGGGCGGTTTTCGCCGCTATCGCGCGCGCGAAAGCGGCTGGCAGGCCACGCTGGACGAAGTGTTCACGCTGTTCCCACGGCTGAAGGAACGGCGCCGCCAGGAAGCGGGCACGCTGTCGGGCGGCGAGCGCCAGATGCTGGCCGTGGGCCGGGCCCTGATGGCCAAGCCCAGCCTGTTGATGCTGGACGAGCCCAGCCTGGGCCTGGCGCCGCGCATCGTGCGCGAAATTTTCCACATCATTGCGCGGCTGCGCGAAACCGGCGTGGCGATCCTGCTGGTGGAACAGAACGCGCGCGCGGCGCTGCAGGTGGCCGACTACGGCTATGTGCTGGAAACCGGCGAAGTCATCCTGCACGGCCCCGCCCGCGAACTGGCGGGCAACCCGCGGGTGATAGAAAGCTATCTGGGGCTGGGCAAAGGCAACTAAGCGCCGGCCCTGGCGGGCCAGCGTCCGCCCAGGGCCTGCGTGGCGGCTTGCGCGGCGTCGGCCGCCAGGCGCGACATTTTCTTGATGGCGGCCGGCGTGAAGCGTTCCTTGGGGCCCGACAGGGAAATGGCGCCGCACATTTCACCATCGGGGCCGAACACAGGGCAGGCCACCGCCGCGCAGTTCGGGTCGCGTTCACCCATGGAGATCAGTGTCAGGCCGGCGTCGGCCGGCCCCTGGCGCTTGACCAGATAGGCTGTCAGCAAGCGGCCCGCCGCGCCCTTGTTCAGCGGCAGCAGGTCGCCCACGCGGATGCGGTCCAGCGTGGAATGGTGCGAATCGACACGCAGCAGGCACATGCGCGACTGGGCATCGTGATAGGCATGGAACGAGGCGCTTTCGGTGCCCTTGTCCACCAGGTCTTGCAGCAGCGGCTGCACCGTCTCGGCCAGGCGGTACGTGGCCTCGTAGGCCCGCCCCAGGCGGTGCGCGTATGGCCCGAGCGCATAGCGCCCATCTGTGCGGCGTACCACCAGGGCGGCCTTTTCGAGCGAGGCGATCAGCCGCAGCAAGGTGCTTTTATAGAACCCCGTGGCACGGGACAGGTCTGCCAGGCTGATGGCGTCGGTGCGTTGCGCGACGGCGTCGACAATGGCCAGGGCGCGCTCGACGGCGGCAACGCCATCGGAAGAAGTCTCGGATTGGGGGCTGCTGCGGCTCATGGATGATGCATGGGGTTAATCGGGGGCCGGGTCCGCGTCGATGATGCGGCTGATGACCGGGAAATAGCGGTCGCCCTGGCCCTGCTCGATGGCGGCGGCGAACCAGTGCTCGACGTTGCGCGCGCCGGGTGCGTCTACGCCGGTTTGCCTGGCCAGCGCCAGCGCGTAGCGCAGGTCTTTGCGGGCGTACTCGACCGGGAAGGCTTTTTCGGGGAATTCCCCGGGGAGAATAGCCTTTAAGCCATGGTTGCGCAACGCGAAGCTGTCGGCCGAACCGCGCGTGAAGGTTTCCAGCAAGACCTGCGGATCCACGCCCGAACGCCGTCCGATGGCGCGCGCTTCCGACAGGGCCGTGACGGTTTCGAACAGCACCATGTTGTTCAGGATCTTCACCACCTGCCCGCAGCCCACCGGTCCGCAGTGGGTGATTTCCGTGGCGTAGGTGGCGATCAGCGGCCGTACCCGTTCGAACACGGCGGCATCGGCCCCCACCATGACCGACAGCGTGCCGGCCTCGGCGGCGGCGCGGGTGCGGGCCACGGGTGCGTCGATGAAAATCGCGCCCAGGGCGGCGAATTCCCTGGCCAGCTCGCGCGTGCTATCCACCGGCGAGGTGCTGGTGTCCACGATCACCTGGCCGGGCCGCGCATGGGCCAGCAGGCCTTGCGGCGCGCGAGCCACCTGGGCCACGATTTCGCCCGACGGCAGGGAAAGAAACAGCACGTCGCTGCGCGCGGCGACCTCGGCCACCGATGCCGCCGCGGCCACGCCGTGCGCCGCCAGGCGCTGCAGCGGGGCGGAATTGCTGTCGTAGCCCAGCACGGCAAGCCCGCCTTTCTGTGCCAGGTTGCGGCAAATGGGTTCGCCCATTACACCCATGCCGATGAAGCCGGCATGCTTGAAATCGTTCATGTGTATCGTCTCCGATAGGAAAAAAGAACTTGCCTACAGGCCCCAGTAGATGCCCTTGGATTGCTGGTACAGGCGTATGCCGGTCAGGCCTTTTTCGCGCCCGATGCCGCTTTCCTTGAACCCGCCGAACGGGGTGGCGATGGACAACTGCTTGTAGGTATTGATCCATACGCTGCCGGCTTCCAGGCGGCGCGCCACGCGCCACGCCCGCCGATAGTCCGCCGTCCAGATGCCCGCCGCCAGCCCGTAGGCGCTGTCGTTGGCCTGGTCGACCAGGTCGTCTTCGTCGTCGAAGGGCAGCACGCACAGCACCGGGCCGAAGATCTCTTCGCGCACGACGTGCGCGTCGCGCCGTAGCCCGCCCAGGATGGTGGGCAGGTAGAAGGCGCCCGCGGCCAGCGCCTCGGTGTCAGGACGGCGCCCGCCCAGCAGCACCTGCGCGCCTTCCTGCAGGGCAGTGCCCACCATGCCTTCGATTTTCTCGCGATGGGCGAACGAGGCGATGGGGCCCATCTGCGCGCCCCGCGCATCCGGCAGATCCACTTTCAATTGGCCGGCGCGCGCCACCAGCCGTTCGATAAACGCGGTGGCGATTGCGCGTTGCACATACAGGCGGGAACCCGCCACGCAGGACTGTCCGCTGCCTTCGAAGATTCCGCCGATCACGCCATCGACGGCCGCGTCCTGGTCGGCATCGGCAAACACGATGTGCGGCGACTTCCCGCCCAGTTCCAGGGCGACGGGCATCAGCTTGTCGGCCGCGGCGCGGGCAATGGCACGGCCGCTGCCGGTTCCGCCGGTGAAGGACACCATGCGCACGCCCGGGTGCTCCACCAGGCGCTTGCCCACCGTGGCGCCCAGCCCAGTGACCACATTCAGAATGCCCGGCGGCAGGCCGGCCTGCAGCGCGATGCGGCCCAGCTCCAGCGCGGGCGACGAGGTGACTTCCGACGGTTTCAGGATGACCGCGTTGCCGGCGGCCAGCGCGGGGGCCACTTTCTGCGCTTCCATGGTCATGGGGGAGTTCCAGGGCGTGATGGCCGCCACCACGCCATAGGGCTCGTACTGGGTCATTGACAAGTAGTTGCCGCGAGGCGGCGTGACCTCGGCGGTAATGGTCTCGCACACCCCCGCGTAATAGCGGAAGGTGGCCGATGCGCTGGCTACCTGGGCCTGGCATTCGGCCCACACCTTGCCGTTTTCGATCATTTGCAGGCGCGCCAGCGTATCGGCGTTGCGGTCCATGCCGTCGGCGATGGCACGCAACACCGCCGCGCGCTTGTGCGGCAGCATGTCGCGCCACGCCGCCTGGCGCACCGCGCGCCAGGCACTGTCGACGGCCTGGTCCACTTCCGCCTCGGAGGCCGCCGCGATCAGGAAATTGGGTCGGCCCGTGGCCGGGTTGACCGATTCGAACGCCTGGCCGGACGCGGCGATCCATTCGCCTGCGATGAGCACCGGCTTGGGAGCGCTGGGGGATTCAGAAGCAGCGGACATGCGTGCGATTCCTTGTCTGGGCGGGCCGGCGGCAGGTCGGGAAAACCTGGAGGGCCGCATTTTGTTGTTGACACCTGGTCAGCCAGAAAATATAAAATAGAATAACTGTTCTGACTGACAGAACACAAAGATTATACAAATGATTCAACGGTGACAAGAGGAGATTCGTAAAAATGCTCAAGCAATGGATGCGCGCAGGCCTGTATGCGCTGGTGCTGGCCAGCGCATCGGCGCATGCCGATGCTTATCCCGTCAAGCCCGTGAACCTGGTGGTTCCCTATCCGGCCGGCGGCGCCACCGACGTGATCGCGCGCGCGGTGTCTGAACAGTTGTCGCAGTCCTGGAAGCAGCCCGTGGTGGTGGAAAACCGCGCCGGCGCGGGCACCACCATTGCGTCCGCCGCGGTGGCGCGCGCGCCGGGGGATGGCTACACCTTGTACATGACCACCTCGGCCCATACCATCAGCGGCCATCTTTACCCGAACCTGCCGTACGACGCGGTAAAGGACTTCGCGCCCATCACGCTGGTGACCAAGGTTCCGCTGGTGCTGGTGGTGAATCCATCCGTGCCCGCCAACACGCTGTCCGAGTTCCTGGATTACTTGAAAGAACACGGCAAAGAGGTGAACTTCGCGTCGCCCGGCAACGGCACGGCGCAGCACCTGAGCGGTGAATTGTTCAAGCAGGCCACGCAGGCGCAGATTACCCACGTGCCATATCGCGGCGACGCCCCCGCGTTCACCGACCTGGCGGGCGGGCAGGTGCAGATGATGCTGGCCACGATCACGTCGGCGCTGCCCTTGATCGAATCAGGCAAGCTGCGCGCGCTGGCCGTGGCGAACGGCAAGAGGGTGCCGGCCCTGGCCCGGGTGCCTACTTTCGGCGAAGCGGGCATGCCGGGGTTCGAGGCCGCAACCTGGTTCGGCCTGCTGGCGCCGGCATCGCTGAAGCCGGAACTCGCCCAGCGCATCTACCAGGACGTTTCGCGCATCGTCGACACGGCGCAGATGCGCCAGCGCATCGAAGCGCTGGGCGGCGACGTGGTCAACAGTACGCCACAGGAATTCGCCCGCTTCATCGCGGCCGAGCAGCAAAAGTGGGGGCAGGCCGTGCAGATGGCGGGCGCGGCCCAACCCTAGCGGCGCAGGCCGCATTCATGCCGGCCGCGCTCGATCGTAGCTGGCTCCAACCACAAGAAGAGGAGACATCGATGAAAAAAGCCAATTACTGGCTGGCCCTGGCCGGCCTGGCCGCGGCGCTGGCGGTGGCGCCTGCGCGCGCGGCCTATCCCGATGCGCCGGTGAAGTTCGTGGTGGGCTTCAGCCCCGGCAGCACCATTGATCTGGTAGCGCGCATCGTGGGTGATGCCCTGGCGGCGCGCACCGGGCAATCGTTCGTGGTCGAGAACAAGACGGGGGCCAATGGCATGATCGCGGCCCGGGCCGTGGCCCAGGCCAAGCCCGACGGCTACACCATCCTGGTCAGCAATTCCAGTTCTATAACGGTGAATCCGCTGCTGTACAAAGACCTGGGTTACGAGCCGCTGAAGGATTTCGCGCCGGTGACCACCGTGGTGGAAGTGCCCTTCGTGCTGACCATCAACCCCGCCAATAGCCGCACCAGCACGGTGGACAGCGTGCAGAATCTGGTAGACCTGGCGCGGCGCAAGCCCGGCTCGGTCAGCTATGGCTCGGCGGGCAACGGCAATCTGATGCACTTGGCAGGCGCCCAGCTGGCCACCATGGCCGATGTGAAGATGCTGCACGTGCCGTACCGCGGCGCCGCCACGATGGAGGCAGGACTGCTGGCCAACGAAGTGGATTTCGGCTTCGACACTTTGTCGGGCGTGCCATTGATCAAGTCCGGCAAGCTCAAGGCCCTGGCGGTTTCCACCAAGCAACGCTGGCCCGACCTGCCGGATGTTCCCGCTGTTGCCGAATTGGGTTACCCGGATTTCGACATCTCGTTCTGGGTGGGAGTTTTCGCGCCGGCGGGTACGCCGCCCGAAGTGGTGGCCAGCCTGAACAAGGCCATTGCCGACGCCGCGGCCGACCCGAAAGTACGCCAACGCCTGGCGGCGCAGGGCCGGCCGGCCACCCCGGCACCGGACGCCTTTCGCGCCAAGATCGCCGGCGAACTGGAACAGAATCAGGCGCTGATCCAGCGCGCCAACATCAAGATCGATTGATCGCGCCGGCGCCGCGGACGGCGCCCGGCTGGACAGGAGCACAGTGTGTCGTGGCAGAACGAATTGGATGAGCTTGCCCTGCGCAAGCGCCTGGCGGCCCGCATGGGCGGCGACGAGAAGGTGCGGCGCCATCGGGACGGCGGCAAATTGCCGGTGCGGGAACGCATCGACCGCTTGGTCGACCCGGATACGTTCCGCGAAGTGGGCGCCTTGGCCGGCAGCGGCAAATACGATGCGCAGGGCCGCTTGCAGGACCTGACGCCCTCGAACCTGTTGATCGGCCGGGCCCGCGTCGAAGGGCGGCCGGTGGTGGTGGCCGCCGATGACTTCACGGTGCGCGGCGGCGCCAATGACGGCGCCGTGGGAGACAAGCTGGTCGAGTCTGAGCGCATGGCCCATGACCTGCGCATGCCGCTGGTGCGGCTGGTGGACGGTACCGGTGGCGGCGGGTCGGTGCGCAATATCGAAGTGAAGGGCCATACGCTGCTGCCCAAGTTACGCATGTGGCCCTTGATGGCGCAGAACCTGGCGACAGTGCCGGTGGTGTCGCTGGGACTGGGCTCGGTGGCGGGCCTGGGCGCGGCGCGGGTGGCCGCCAGCCATTATTCGGTCATGGTGCGCGATACCGCGCAACTGTTCATCGCCGGGCCGCCGGTGGTGGCCCGCATCGGCCAGCAACTGGACAAGAACGAACTGGGGGGCAGCGGCATCCACACCCGCAATGGCGTGGTGGACGACGAAGCGGATTCCGAGGACGAGGCTTTTGCCATGGCGCGGCGCTTCCTGTCCTATCTTCCACGTTCCGTGCACGAGTTGCCGCCGCGCGGCGCGCCGGCCGGGCCGGGGTCGCCAGACCTGTCCTGGCTGCGCGACGCCGTGCCGCGCGATAACCGCGCTGTGTACAAGATGCGGCCCGTCCTGCAGGCCTTGATGGATACCGGTACGTTCATGGAAATCGGCCGCCGCTGGGGCCGGGCGGTCATTACCGGGCTGGCGCGCGTGGACGGATGGCCCGTGGCCGTGTTTGCCAGCGACCCCTATGTCTACGGGGGCGGCTGGGACGGCCCGGCCGCCGAGAAATTCACCCGCCTGCTGGACCTGGCCGAGACCTTTCATTTGCCGGTGGTCAACTTCGTGGACATTCCCGGCTTCCAGATCGGCCTGGCCGCCGAAAAGTCCGGGGCCATGCGCTACGGCGTGCGCGCCCTGACCGCGGTGGCGCAATCCACCGTGCCATGGTGCTCGATCCTGGTGCGCAAGGCTTTCGGGGTGGCCGCCGGCGGCCACCAGAGCGCGGGCCGCTTCAACTTCCGCTATGCCTGGCCTTCGGCGCAGTGGGGGTCGCTGCCCATCGAGGGCGGCCTGGAAGTGGCCTACAAGGCCGAGATCGAGGCGGCGGACGACCCGCGCGCCAAGGTACAGGAAATAGAAGCGCGCATGCGCAGCCTGACCTCGCCGTTCCGCAGTGCCGAGGCCTTCGTGGTGGAAGACATCATCGATCCGGCCGAGACCCGCGCGGTGCTGTGCGATTTCATCGACGTGGTCACGCCGCTGCGCCAGGCCGGGCCGCGCAGCGCCGGATACCGGCCCTGATCCCGCGTCCAGGGACCGGGCCCTGCAAGCCTATGACTGAGGAGACCGCAATGAGCAAATTGGAAGCGCCGGTAACCGGCCGCATCGTAGCCGTGCTGGTGAAGGCGGGCGACCGTGTCGCCGCGGGCGACACCGTGGCCATGATCGAGTCGATGAAAATGGAGATTCCGGTGGAAGCCGAGCGCGACGGCCGGGTCGTGCGCGTGCTGGCGGCCGAAGGCGACGAGGTCGATGAAGGCCAGGCCTTGCTGGACCAGGAGTAACCGCCATGGCCATCCGTACGGAAATGCAGGCGCACGGCAGCGTGGCCCTGTTGACCCTGGACCATGCTCCGGTCAACAGCCTGGGTGCCGCCACGCGCCAGGAACTGTGCGAGGCGCTGGCCGCCGCACTTGCCGACCCGCGGGTACAGGCCATCGTCCTGGCGGGCGCGGGCCGACTGTTCAGCGGCGGCGCCGAGATCCGCGAGTTCAACACCCCGCAGGCGGTCCGCCCGCCCACGCTGCGCGAAATCGTGGCGCAACTGGAGCAGGCCGGCAAGCCGGTGGTGGCGGCCATCCACGGCATGGCGCTGGGCGGCGGGCTGGAACTGGCGCTGGGCTGCCATTACCGGGTAGCCCAGGAAGGCGCGATGCTGGGCTTGCCCGAAGTCAAGCTGGGCATACTGCCCGGCGGCGGCGGTACCCAACGCCTGCCGCGCGCCATCGGGGTGGAACACGCGTTGGACATGATCGTCACGGGCGACCCCGTCGATGCCCGCGCGGCAGCCCGCTGGGGGCTGGTGGACGCGGTATTCGACGACAACCTGGTCGAACACGCCGTGGCGTATGCATTGCGGCAGGCCGCGCGGCCCTTGGACGACCGGGTGCTGGGCTCGCGGCGCGCCCGGCCGCCCGCCGATGCCTCGGTGTACGAGCAGGCACGCGCGCTGGGAACGCGGCGCTTTCGCGGCTGCGTGGCGCCGCGTGCCTGCGTGGACTGCGTCGAGCAGGCGGTGGCGCTGGATATCGAGGCGGGCCTGGCATACGAGCGCAAGCGCTTCGTCGAACTGGTAGAGGGCGGGCAGTCGCGCGCGCAGCGGCACCTGTTCTTTGCCGAACGCCAGGCCCTGAAACTGGCCGCCGACTGGCAGGCCGGGCCGGCATTCGGCACGGTGGGCGTGGTGGGGGCCGGCACCATGGGCGGCGGCATTGCCATGAGCCTGGCCAACGCGGGCATTCCCGTCATTCTGGTAGAGCGCGACGCCGCAGCCCTGGAGCGCGGCTGGAACATCATCCAGAAGAACTATGCGGCCACCGTCGCCAAGGGCCGGCTGACCGATGCGCAACGCGATGCCCGCCTGGCCTGCATCCAGCCCGGCCTGGACATGGCGGCGCTGGCCGATGCCGATCTGGTTATCGAAGCGGCATTCGAAGACATGCAGGTCAAGCTGGAACTGTTCGGCGCGCTGGACAGGATCTGCAAACCGCAGGCCGTGCTGGCGTCGAATACCTCGCGCCTGGATATCGACGTACTGGCCGATGCGACCGGGCGCCCCCGGCAGGTACTGGGCACCCATTTCTTCAGCCCGGCGAACGTCATGCGGCTGGTGGAAGTGGTGCGCGGCCGACGCACCGGAGGGGATGTGATCGCCTCGGTGTTCCGGCTGGCCCGCCGCATGGACAAGCTGCCCGTGCTGGTGGGCGTGTGCGATGGTTTCGTCGGCAACCGCATGGTCAGTCCGTATACACGCGAGGCGCATTTCCTGCTGGAAGAGGGTGCCACGCCGCAGCAGGTGGATGGCGCGCTGCAGCGCTTCGGTTTCGCCATGGGGCCGCTGCGCATGGCCGACATGGCGGGGCTGGACATCAGTTGGGCGGCGCGCAAGCGCATGGCCGCCACGCGGCCGCCGCATCTGCGCTATTCGCGCGTGGCCGACACGCTGTGCGAACAGGGCCGGCTGGGCCAGAAGACGGGGGCCGGGTTCTATCGCTACGCGCCGGGCAGCCGGGACCCGTTGCCCGACCCCGAGGTCGACGCGCTGATCGCCCACTGCGCGGGCCAGGACGGCATTGCGCGCCGGGACATCAGCGACCAGGAAATCGTGCAGCGCACGGTGTATGCCCTGGTCAACGAAGGGGCACGCATTCTTGACGAAGGTATTGCGGCCCGAGCCTCGGACATCGACGTCATCTACGCCCATGGCTATGGCTTTCCGGTGCACCGGGGCGGGCCCATGTTCTACGCCGGCCAGGTCGGCCTGGACAAGGTGCTGGAAACCATCAAGGGCTTTCACCGCCAGCATGGCGAACTATGGGAGCCCGCGCCGTTGTTGAGCCGCCTGGTGCGGCAGGGCACAGGGGCCTTCTGATGCTGGACAAGACCGTGGAATCGCTGCAGCAGGCCGTGGCGGGCATACAGGATGGCGCGGTGGTGCTGATCGGCGGATTCGGCGCGTCGGGTGTCCCTACCGAGCTGGTGTGCGCCCTGCTGGAGCAGGGCGCGCGCGAACTGACCATTGTGAACAACAATGCCGGCAACGGGCCGCGCGGCCTGAGCCAATTGATCGAGGCGGGGCGGGTGCGCAAGATGATTTGTTCGTTCGCGCGCTCGTCCGACCGCGCCAACCCCAATGCCGCGGCATTTGCCCAGGCCTATCACGCGGGGCGCATCGAACTGGAATGCGTGCCCCAGGGCACCATGGCCGAACGCATGCGCGCCGCCGGCGCGGGCATGGGCCCGTTTTTTACGCCTACTTCGTATGGCACGCCCCTGGCTCGCGGCAAGGAAACCCGCGTCATCGATGGGGTGGGCTACGTGCTGGAACAGCCGCTCAAAGGCGATGTGGCGCTGGTGAAGGCGCTGCAGGGCGATCGCTGGGGCAACCTGGTGTACCGCTATGCCGGACGCAATTTCGCGCCGGTGATGTGCATGGCGGCCGCCCTGACCGTGGCACAGGTGGGTCAGGTCGTGCCCCTGGGGAGCCTGCCGCCGCAGCATGTCATGACGCCTGGGATCTTCGTGCAGCGTGTCGTGCAAACCGGAGATGCGGATGGCCACTGAAAAACTTTCGCGGCGCCAGATCGCGCGCCTGGTGGCGCAGGATATTCCGGACGGCGCCTATGTGAACCTGGGCATAGGCATGCCCACCCTGGTGGCGGGATTCCTGCCGGCCGGGCGCGACGTGATTCTGCACACCGAGAATGGCATCGTGGGCATGGGCCCGGGCGATCCGGCCCAGCCGCTGGACCTGGATCTGATCAATGCCAGTAAAGAGGCTGTCACCCTGCTGCCGGGCGCGTCGATCACTGACCACGTCGTGTCATTTGCCATGATGCGCGGCGGGCATCTGGACTTGACGGTACTGGGAGCGTTCCAGGTATCGGGCCGCGGCGACCTGGCGAACTGGGACACGGGAGAACCAGGCACCATACCTGCCGTAGGCGGGGCCATGGACCTGGCGGCCGGTGCGCGACAGGTGTACATCACCATGGCGCATACCACCACGCAGGGCGCGCCCAAGATCGTGGGCGAATGCACCTATCCATTGACGGGCGCGGGCGTGGTCGACCGCATCTATACCGATCTGGCCATTATCGACGTGGGCCCGCAAGGCCTGGTGGTGCGCGGCATGCTGGCAGGCCTGACGCTGGGCGCGCTGCAGGATGCCACGGCGGTGCCGCTGACCCTGTCGCCGGACTGGCGCGAACTGCCTCCCGGCTGATCACGCCCTTACTTGCCGCCGTGCGCGTACTCCATATACAAGCGGTGCGCGCGCCGCGCCATGGGGCCGTAGGGCAGGGCTCGGTCTTCGACGCGGTTCACGTGCACCACCTTGCCGTAGTTGCCGGTAGAGAACACCTCGTCGGCCTGTTCGACATCGGCGCGCGTCAGGGCGCGTTCCTGGACCTCTACGCCATCGGCGCGCAGCAGGGCCAGCACGCGCTGCCGCGTGATGCCGTTCAGGAACGTGCCATTGTCGGCCGGCGTGGCCACCACGCCGTCCTTGGCGATCCACAGGTTGGCGGTGGCGTACTCGGCCACGTGGCCGTCGCCGTCCAGCATGATGGCGTTGTCGAACCCTTTGTCCATGGCTTCGCGTATGGCGCGCTGGCCGTTCGGGTACAGGCACGAGGCCTTGGCGTCGGTGGGCGCCATGTTCGACCATGCGCGCACGAAGCTGGAAAAGCAGGCCGAGAAGCCCTGCTCGCCGGGCATGGGCACCTTGAACACATGCAGCACGAATCGCGTCTTCGGCGCCTCGGGCAACAGGAAGCCGTCGGCGCAGAAGAACATGGGCTTGATGTACAGGGCTTCGCCGGCTGGAAAGCGCGCCACGGCTTCCAGGCACAGGCCGCGTATTTCCTGCCAGCCCATTTGCGGCTGCATCAGCATTTTCTCGGCCGAGCGCACCACCCGCTGGCAGTGCAGGTCCAGGTCGGGCGTCAGGCCATCGAAGGCGCGCGCGCCGTCGAACACCATGCTGGCCATCCAGAAAGCGTGATCGGCGGGGCCCAGCAGCTTAGGGTTGTCGGTGGTCCAGTGGCCGTCGTGCCAGTAGATCGCATCCATTGCTTGATTTCCTTGATTCGGGGCTGCGCCGGAACGGCGCGTTGCCCGCGCAGCATACACCCGCGGGCCGCCGCCGGGCCTACAGCTTGGCCTCGACCCGTCCGGCCACGTCGCCGGGCACCCATTTCTTCCATACGTCGGGATACTTGCGCAGGAAGTACAGGGCCGCTTCTTCGGGCTCGGCACCTTCGTTTTCCAGCCACCCCAGCGTGTCGTCGATGGCGGTGCCGGGCACGCTCAGCTTCTCGAAGAAAGCATGCAGCTTGGGGGCGCGGCGGGCAAAGTCGGCGTTCATGCCGGTGACGACCTGGTTGGGCTTGAATTCGGTGGCCACCGGATTCTCGCATTGAGGGTCGGTCAGGCAGGTGTAGGCTTCCTGGTTGAAGCTGGGCAGTTCCAGCTTGACCAGGTCCAGCGAGCCGACCAGCGCGGTGGGGGTCCAGTAATAGAACACGATGTCGCGCTTGCGCTTGTAGGCCGACACAATAGCGGCCTTCTGCGCCGCGCCCGAGCCGGGGGCGAACATGGTGTATTGCCCGTCCAGCTTCAATGCCTTGATCAGGTTGGCGTTCAGGGTGCCGCAGGCCCAGCCTGCCGGGCAGCCGTAGATGCGGCCCTTGGACGGGTCTTCGGGGTCGGCAAACACCTGCACGTAGCGTGCCAGGTCGGATGCCTGTTTCAAGTCCGGGTGGCGTTCGGCCGTATAGCGCGGGACATACCAGCCTTCGCCGGCATCGAACACATGGCCCACGGCCTGCACCTTGCCGGATTTCAGGGCCTTGTCCCAGGCCACTTCGATCTGGCCGGGCCACACCTCGGGAGTGATTTCCACGTCGCCGCGCTGCAGCGCGGCCAGCATGGCCAGGGTTTCGCCGATTTCCACCGAGGTCTGGCAGCCGTAGCCGTGCTCCACGATGAAGCGCTCGATGCCGGCCAGCACCAGGTTGGATTCCCAGTTCAGGCCGCTGAAGCGCACCGTGTGGTCGACTTCGCACTGTGGCGCATCGGCCGCCGCGGCGGAGGCGGACCACAGCATCGTGGTGGCGGAAAGGGCAAGCAGGAATGCCCGGGGGGCTCGCAGCATACGCATGGGGAAGGTTTCCTTGGTTTGCGGAGGCAGTGATGCCGGCAGGCCATTGTAAAGCGCGCCCTGGCGCCTGGCGGGGACGGCCCGCGGCCGCGCGCCGGGGCTGGCTTGTCATCGGCAAAAACCCTGATGCCGCCGTGATCCGCAAACTCGCGGCCTTGCGCCGAGGCGCAAGGGTCAGGCGCGCGCCCGGCGCCGTTGCAGGAAGGCCAGCAGTTCGCCCACGATGCCGCGCCGGAAGGCCAGCACGCAAATGATGAAGATCAGGCCGATCACGATGGTGACCGACTCGCCCAAGCGCAGGAACCAGTTGCTGCCGGTCAGTTCCGCCATGAAGCGTCCGAAGTCGCCCACTTTGTTTTCCAGCAGCACCACGATGAACGCGCCCAGAATGGGTCCCACCAGCGTGCCCATGCCGCCGATCAGCGTCATCAGGATCACCAGGCCTGACATCTGCCAGGTGGCGTCCGACAGCGTGGCCGACACGAACACCAGGGTCTTGGCGGCGCCGGCCAGCCCGGCGATGGCGGCCGACAGCACAAAGGCCAGCAGCTTGAAGCGGTCGACGTCATAGCCCAGCGACAGGGTGCGCGGCTCGTTCTCGCGCAGCGCCTTCAGCACCTGCCCGAACGGCGAATGCACGGTGCGCCAGATGATGAAATAGCCGATGGCGAAAATCGCCATGACCAGGTAGTACAGGTTCAGGTCGTTGTGCAGGTCCACCACGCCCAGCAGGGTGCCGCGCGGTACGCGCTGCAGGCCGTCTTCGCCGCCGGTGAACGGGGCCTGCAGGAAGAAGAAGAACACCATCTGGGCCAGCGCCAGCGTGATCATGGCGAAATAGATGCCGCTGCGGCGGATGGCCAGCAGGCCCATGAGCAGGCCCAGCACCGCTGCCACCGCCACGCCGAACAGCAGGCCCAGCTCGGTAGGGAAGCCCCAAACCTTCAATGCATGGCCGGCCGCGTAGGCCGCGCTGCCCAGGAAGGCGGCATGGCCGAACGACAGCAGGCCGGTATACCCCAGCAGCAGATTGAAGGCGCAGGCGAACAGCGCATAGCACATCACCTTCATGGCGAAGATGGGGTATACGCCCAGGAACGGCAGCAGGGCCACGATGATGGCCGCCGCTGCGTAGCTGAGAAGTTGGCGGTTCATTTCTCTTTTCCGAACAGCCCGGCCGGGCGAATCAACAGAACGATGGCCATGATGATGAACACCACGGTGCTGGAAGCCTCGGGCCAGAACACTTTGGTCAGGCCCTCGATGATGCCCAGGCCCAGGCCTGTGACGATGGCGCCAAGAATGGAGCCCATGCCGCCGATCACCACCACGGCGAACACCACGATGATCAGGTTGGAGCCCATGAGCGGTGAAATCTGCAGCACCGGGGCGGCCAGCACGCCCGCGAAGCCCGCCAGCGCCACGCCAAACCCGTAGGTCAGGGTCACCATGCGGGGCACGTTCACGCCGAACGCCTCGACCAGCTTGGGGTTCTCGGTGCCGGCGCGCAGCAGGGCGCCCAAGCGGGTGCGCTCGATGACGAACCAGGTGGCCATGCACACCACGATCGAGGCCACCACCACCCAGCCGCGATAGTTGGGCAGGATCATGAAGCCCAGGTTGGTGGCGCCGCGCAGCACGTCGGGAGTGGGGTAAGGCTGGCCGGACACGCCGTAGAAGCTGCGGAACAGGCCTTCTATCAGCAGCGTCAGCCCGAAGGTCATCAGCAGCCCGTACAGGTGGTCGAGCTTGTACAGGTGCTTGAGCAGCAGCTTCTCGATCACGATGCCGAACAGGCCCACGACCAGGGGGGCCAGGACCAGCATCACCCAGTAGTTCAGGCCCAGGTACGACAGGCCCATCCAGGCCACGAAGGCGCCCAGCATGTACAGTGCGCCGTGGGCGAAGTTGATGACGTTCAGCAGTCCGAAAATAACCGCCAGGCCCAGCGACAGCATGGCGTAGAACGACCCGTTGACCAGGCCCAGCAGCAGTTGCCCCAGCAGGGCCTGTATGGGTATGCCGAAGATGTCAATCATGTCGGAAGAATCCTGCGCGTTCTGATAAAGGCGTGCCGATGCGCGGCGCGGCCGGTTCGCCGGGTAGGCGTGGGCCGCGCCGCGCGGGTCGGCGGATTACTTTTTGAAGACCGGGCAGGTCGATTCCGAGGGCTTGGTGTAGACCTCGTCGCCGGGCAGGGTGGCCACGACTTTGTAGTAGTCCCAGGGAGCCTTGGATTCCTGGGGCGTTTTCACCTGCATCAGGTACATGTCATGGATCATGCGGCCGTCTTCGCGCACATAGCCATTCTGGGCGAAGAAGTCGTTGACCTTGTTCGACTTCATCCACTTCATGAGCGCGTCGCCGTCGTCGGTGCCGGTGGCTTTCACGCCATTCAGGTAGAAGGACACGGACGAGTAGTCAGCCGCCTGCAGCATCGAGGGCTTGCGGCCCACTTTTTCCTCGAACTTCTTGGTCCAGGCGCGCGCGGCGTCGGATTGGTCCCAGTACCAGCCGGTGGTCAGGTACATGCCCTGGGTGGTTTGCAGGCCCAGCGAGTGCACGTCGTTGATGAACACGAGCAGGCCCGCCATTTTCATGGTCTGGGTCACACCGAATTCATTGGCCGCCTTGATCGAGTTGATGGTGTCGCCGCCCGCGTTCGCCAGGCCCAGGATCTGCGCGCCGGAGGCCTGCGCCTGCAGCAGGAACGACGAGAAATCGGCGGTGGACAGCGGCGCGCGCACGTGGCCCTTGATTTCGCCGCCATTGGCCTTGACCACCGCGGTGGTGTCGCGTTCGAGCGCGTGGCCGAAAGCATAGTCGGCGGTCAGGAAGAACCAGCTCTTGCCGCCGTTCTTCACCACGGCCGAGCCGGTGCCGCGCGCCAGTGCCACGGTGTCGTAGGCATAATGCACGGTGTAGGGCGTGCATTGCTTGTTGGTCAGGTCGGAAGCGCCCGGGCCGATGGCGATGAAGGGCTTTTTCTTTTCGGCCGCGACGGCCGCCATGGCCAGGTTGGTGGCCGAGTTGGTGCCGCCCACCAGCATGTCCAGGCCGTCCTGGTCGAACCATTCGCGCGCGCGGCTGGACGCGATGTCGGCCTTGTTCTGGTGGTCGGCCGTGACCAGTTCGATTTTCTTGCCGTTGATGGCGCCGCCCGCGTCGGCAATGGCCATGCGGATCGCTTCCACGCCCGCCGGGCCGTCGATGTCGGAATACACGCCCGACATGTCCGTGATGAAACCGATGCGGATGACGTCGCCGGAGATACCTTGCGCCTGGGCGGGTAGCCCTGCGAATCCCAGGCCAGCCAGGGCCAGCGCGGCAGTGATGTGATGCAGCTTCATGGGATGACTCCTTCACTCTTCTGTGGGGTGCCGGCAAAGCGGCGGATGACAGGATTTCTATACGCCCAGCAGTTCGTTGAGCGTGTCCTGCTTCTGTTCAAGTTCACTGGCCTCGAAGTGCTCGACGATCTGGCCGTGCTCCATGACATAGAAGCGGTCGGACAGCGGCGCGGCGAAGCGGAAATTCTGCTCGACC
The DNA here is from genome assembly GCF_020991325.1 of Bordetella petrii. Classification (GTDB taxonomy): domain Bacteria; phylum Pseudomonadota; class Gammaproteobacteria; order Burkholderiales; family Burkholderiaceae_B; genus Bordetella_A; species Bordetella_A petrii_E. The sequence continues at coordinate 17,692 of NZ_JAJMLX010000063.1, forward strand.
ATCACAATGGTGTAGCCGCGTTGTTTCAGCGCGGTGATCATGCGCGCCAGGGCCTGCACGATGACGGGCGCCAGGCCTTCGGAAATCTCGTCCAGCAACAGCAGATTGGCGCCGGTGCGCAGGATGCGCGCCACCGCCAGCATCTGCTGCTCTCCCCCCGACAGGCGGGTGCCGGGCGAGCCGCGGCGTTCGTACAGGTTGGGGAACATGTCGTAGATTTCGGCCAGCGACATGCCGCCGCCCAGCGCGCCGCCCACCGCCGGAGGCAGCAGCAGGTTTTCCTCGCACGACAGGCTGGCGAAAATGCCGCGTTCTTCCGGGCAGTAGCCCACGCCCAGGTGGGCGATCTTGTAGGTGGGCAGTTCGATGGCCTCGGTGCCATGAATGCGCACCGACCCCTTGCGGCTGCCGGTCAGGCCCAGGATGGCGCGCAGCGTGGTGGTGCGGCCGGCGCCATTGCGCCCCAGCAGCGTCACCACCTCGCCCTGCGCTACCTGCATGTCCACGCCGTGCAGGATGTGCGATTCACCGTACCAGGCCTGCAGGCCGGATATTTCCAGTGCCGGGGTGCTCATGCGTGGGCTCCTTGCAGTTCCCCGTCTGTGGTGCCCATGTAGGCCTGCATGACCGCGGGGTGGCGCGATACTTCCGCATAAGGCCCTTCCGCCAGCACTGCGCCGCGTGCCAGCACGGTAATGGTGTCGGCAATGGAGGACACGACATTCATATTGTGTTCAACCATCAGAATGGTGCGGCCCTGGCTGACCTGCTTGATCAGCTGCGTGACACGGTGCACGTCTTCGTGCCCCATGCCCTGGGTGGGCTCGTCGAGCAACATCAGTTCGGGTTCCATGGCCAGCGTGGTGGCGATTTCGAGCGCGCGCTTGCGTCCATAGGGCAGGTTGATGGTGACTTCGTCGGCGAAGGCGCCCAGGTCGACCCGGTCCAGCAGCGCGCGGGCAGCAGGGTTGAGGTCTTCCAGGCGATTCTCGCTGCGCCAGAAGTGGAACGACAGGCCGGTTTTCCGCTGCAGCCCGATGCGCACGTTCTCGAGCACCGTCAGGTGCGGAAACACGGCGGAGATCTGGAACGACCGGATGATGCCGCGCCGCGCGATCTGCGCCGGACGTTCGCCGGTGATGTCGTGGCCGTTGTAGATGATGTGCCCCGAGGTGGGCGCCAGGAACTTGGTCAGCAGATTGAAACAAGTGGTCTTGCCCGCGCCATTGGGGCCGATCAACGCGTGGATCTGGCCGCGCTTGACACGCAGATCGACCCCGTTGACCGCGACAAAGCCGCGGAATTCCTTGGTAAGGCCTTTTGTCTCCAGGATGATGTCGTCCATGTCCGCGGCACCAGCGTTGTATTTTTAAGAGTTGCCGGCGAGTATGCGGATCTATCCCCCAAAATGCCATGAGGGTTTTTCATAGGTATTGCGCTGCGCAATGCGCGGATTGTCGGGCAGCCGACAATGCACGCGATGACACCGTTTATGACAGGGTCTTTTGCTTGAATTCGCACAGGTCCGCAATGCCGCATTGCGGACACTTGGGCTTGCGCGCCACACAGATGTAGCGGCCGTGCAGGATCAGCCAATGGTGTGCGTCCTGCATGTATTCAGCCGGTACGAATTTTTCCAGTTTGTGTTCGACTTCCAGCACATTCTTGCCGGGCGCGATGCCGGTGCGGTTCGAGACCCGGAAAATATGCGTGTCGACGGCCATGGTGGGCTGGCCGAAGGCCGTGTTGAGCACCACGTTGGCGGTCTTGCGCCCCACGCCGGGCAGGGCTTCCAGGGCTTCGCGGGTCTGGGGCACGGCGCCGCCGTGCTGTTCGATCAGCAGGCGGCAGGTGGCGATGGCATTCTTGGCTTTGGTGCGGTACAGCCCGATGGTCTTGATGTAGTCGGCCAGGCCTTCCTCGCCCAGCGCCACCATGGCCTCGGGGGTGCCATGGCGCGGAAAGAACTTGCGTGTGGCGATGTTCACCGATTTGTCGGTGGCCTGCGCGGAAAGCAGCACCGCGATCAGTAGCTGGAACGGGGTGTCATATTCCAGTTCGGTGGTCGGGTGGGGGTTGGCGGCTTGCAGGCGCGCAAAGATCTCGCGGCGTTTGGCGGCGTTCATGGTCAGGGGGCGGTACGGCGGGCCCGGGCGCGGGCCAGGGCGGATTCGATGGCGGCGCGCTTGCGGGCGGCGTCATCGGCGTGTTCTGTCGCCGGCCGGGCGGGTACAGGGTGTGCCGGGGTGTCGGCGATCCAGTCGCTGAGCACGCGGCGGATGTCGTACAGATTGGCCTTGACGATATCGCGCCGCACGCAATCGT
>NZ_JAJMLX010000064.1 GCF_020991325.1 Bordetella petrii
GATCTGGCCACCAGGCTGTGGACGTCAACCTTGTGGAAGCGTTGCAGGACATCCTGCGCGTGCTGGATTTCGGCTTCACGGGTTGCTGCATCCCAGCCAAGCGGCTCGGCAAGGGCCGCGGCGGACGTGGGCAATTACTGGGCCGACGTCATCCGGCCTACCTTGCGTTTCATGCTGCCGCTGTGCCTGCTGTGGTCGGCCTTGCTGACCAGCCAGGGTGTGCCGGCCACGCTGGCGGGCGGGCCCACGGCGGCGCCCGTGGACGCTTCGGTTGAATTGAAAGAGCAGAAGATACCGTTGGGCCCGGTGGCCCCGATGGTGGCGATCAAGCAACTGGGCACCAATGGCGGCGGCTGGTACGGCCCCAACAGTTCGGTGCCCTTGGAGAACCCCACGCCGTTTTCCAACTTGCTGGAAACCCTGGCCTTGATCCTGGTGCCGGTATCGGTGGTGTTCATGGTGGGCGGCCTGACGGGGCGGCGCAGGTTCAGCGCGCTGGTGTTCGGCACGATGCTGGCCCTGTCGCTGGTTTCGGCGGGCCTGGCGGTGTGGTCGGAAGCGCATTCGTCCACCTCGGCCGATATTGCCCTGATGGAGGGCAAGGAAGTTCGGTTCGGCGCCGATGCGTCGGCGCTGTGGGCCGCGCTGACCACCCAGACGTCCAACGGCTCGGTGAATGCCATGCACGATTCCCTGGCGCCCCTGACGGGCCTGGTGGCGATGAGCGATATGCTGATCAATGCCATCTGGGGCGGCATCGGTTGCGGCCTGCAGCAGTTCCTGGTGTACCTGTTGCTGGCGGTGTTCCTGGCCGGCCTGATGACAGGGCGCACCCCCGAGTTGTTCGGGCGGAAAGTCGAAGCGCCGGAAGTGAAGCTGCTGGGCATGCTGGTGCTGCTGCAGCCGCTGGTGCTGCTGGGTTTTACCGCGGTGACGCTGTCCGTGCCGGGCCTGGCGGGAAATTCCAACCCGGGCTTCCATGGCATCAGCCAGGTGTTCTATGAATACACGTCGGCCTTCGCCAACAACGGTTCGGGCTTCGAAGGGCTGGCCGACGCCAGCGTGTGGTGGAACGTGACGACCAGCTTCGTGCTGGCGGCGGGCCGCTATCCGGCCCTGATCGTTCCCCTGGCGATTGCCGCCATGCTGGCCCGCAAGCGCCGGGCGCCGGAAGGCGCGGGCACCCTGCAGGTAGAAACGCCCACTTTCGCGCTGACGCTGATCGCGGTGATCGTGGTGCTGACCCTGCTGCAGTTCATGCCGGTACTGGTGCTGGGCCCGGTGGCCGACCACCTGAGCCTGGTGGCGCATTGACGAGAAAACCATGAACCAGACAAGTTCCAAGCAAGTCGCGGGCAGGGGCCCGCATGGCCCGGATAGCGGCTTCGCGTCGGCGCTGGCCGATGCCTTCATCAAGCTGGCGCCGTGGCACATGATCAAGAACCCCGTGATGGCCGTGGTCTGGCTGGGCACGCTGGTGGCGGCCGCCGCCACGGCCGCCGGCTGGGCGACGGCCGGTTTCGGCAGTGCCGTCACGGTGATTCTGTTGCTGACGGTGCTGTTCGGCAATTTCGCCGAAGCCGTGGCCGAATCCCGCGGGCGCGGGCAGGCGGCTTCGCTGCGCCGGGCGCGCCAAGACCTGAGCGCCCGCCGCCTGGCCGATTCCGGAGCCGAGCAGGTGGTTCCGGCGTCCGAACTGCGGCCCGGCGACCGGGTAGTGGTGGATGCGGGGCAGTTGGTGCCGGCCGATGGCGAGATCATCGAGGGCCTGGCCACCATCAACGAGGCCGCGGTAACCGGCGAATCGGCCCCCGTGCTGCGCGAGGCCGGCACTGACCGTTCCGGGGTGATCGGCGGCACCAAGGTACTGTCCGACCATATCGTGGTGCGCGTCACGGCCGAACCTGGCAACAGCTTCCTGGACCGGATGATTGCCCTGGTGGAAGGTTCGAACCGCCAGAAGACTCCCAACGAGATCGCGCTGGGGCTGCTGCTGGCGGTGATGACGGCCACCTTCCTGATGGTGGTGGTCTCGCTGCCGTTCATTGGCGGGTTCGTCGGCGTACAGCCCAATGCCGTGCTGCTGGTGGCCTTGCTGGTGTGCCTGATTCCCACCACCATAGGCGGGCTGCTGCCGGCCATCGGCATTGCCGGCATGAACCGCGCGCTGCGGGCCAATGTGCTGGCCAAGTCCGGCAAGGCCGTGGAAGTGGCGGGCGACGTGGACGTGCTGTTGCTGGACAAGACCGGCACCATTACCCACGGCGACCGGCAGGCCACCGCCTTCCATGCCCTGGCAGGGGCAGAGCCCGCCCGCTTGTGCAGGGCGGCCCTGTTGGCCTCGCTGGCCGACCCCACCCCCGAGGGCAAATCCATCGTCAAGCTGGCCGCCAGCCAGGGCGAAGCCGGCGGCCAGCCTGACGATGCGCGGTTCGTGCCTTTTTCGGCGCAGTCGCGCATGTCGGGGGTGGATATGCCGGACGGCCGCATCATCCGCAAGGGGGCGCTGGATGCCATTGCGCGGCATGTCCAGGCGCTGGGCGGCGCGGTGCCCCACGAACTGGAAGCGCGCGTGGCGGCGGTGGCGCGCAACGGCGCCACGCCGCTGGTGGTGAGCGACGGCCGCCATGTGCTGGGCGTGATCGAGCTGTCCGATGTGATCAAGCACGGCATCAAAGAGCGCTTCGCGCGCCTGCGCGCCATGGGGGTCAGGACGGTGATGATCACCGGCGACAACCCGCTGACGGCGGCCAACATCGCGGCCGAGGCGGGGGTGGATGACTACATTGCCGAGGCGCGGCCCGAGGACAAGCTGGCGCGAATCCGTGCCGAACAGGCCGGCGGCCGGCTGGTGGCCATGGTGGGCGACGGCACCAATGATGCGCCGGCGCTGGCCCAGGCCGATGTGGGCCTGGCCATGAATTCGGGCACGCAGGCCGCCAAGGAAGCCGGCAACATGGTCGACCTGGACAGCGATCCGGCCAAATTGCTGGCGGTGGTGGAAATCGGCAAGCAGCAACTGATTACCCGCGGCGCGCTCACCACGTTTTCCCTGGCCAATGACGTATCCAAGTACTTCGCGATCCTGCCGGCGCTGTTCGCCGCGGCCATTCCGCAGATGGCCGCGCTGAACGTGATGGCGCTGTCCAGCCCGGCCAGCGCCGTGCTGTCGGCCTTGATCTTCAACGCCATCATCATTCCGCTGCTGATTCCGCTGGCGCTGCGCGGCGTGCGCTACAAGCCGTCCGGCGCGACGCAGCTGCTGCGCAACAACATGCTGGTGTACGGCGTGGGGGGCGTGGTGCTGCCATTCGTTGCCATCAAGGCGATCGATATGGCGGTCGCCGGCCTGTTCTCTTTCTAGGATGCAATCATGTCGACCGAAACCCTGTTGAATACCGCGCCCGGGCAATCCAGCGTGCATGACCGCAGCCTGTTGCGAGGCGCCGTCGCCATGGCCGTCCTGGCAATGCTTGGAGCGGGCCTGCTTTACCCCTTGGCGGGCCTGGGCATAGGGCAGGCCTTGTTCCCGGCGGCCGCCAACGGCAGCCTGGTTGAACGCGACGGACGCGTCGTGGGGTCGGCGCTGGTGGCGCAGCCCTTCGCGGATGCGCGCTACTTCCAGCCGCGCCCCTCCGCGTCGGGCTACGATGTCATGAACCTGGCCGGCAGCAACCAGGCCCGCAGCAATCCGGAAATGCGCCAGCGCATCGAGGCGGCGCGCGACGCGGTGGCGCGGCGCGACCAGGCCGATGCCGAGGCCGTGCCCAGCGACAGCGTTACCCAGTCCGGAGGCGGCATCGACCCGCACATCAGTCCGGCCAATGCCGCCATGCAGGCCGGGCGCCTGGCCGCGGCCCGGGCGCTGGCCCGCGCCCAGGTCGACGCCCTGGTGGCGCAGTTCACCGAAGGCCCGCAGTTCGGCCTGCTGGGACAGCCCCGGGTCAACGTCCTGCGCCTGAACCTGGCGCTGGACCGGCTTGGCGCGGGGCGGACAGGAGTACAGTGATTCGTTTTCGATAAGCATGCCGGGCAATGAAAAACCCACGCACTGAACAGGCCGATGCATTGCTGGGCGAACTGGACCGCCAGCGCGCCGGGCGCCTGACGGTGTTCCTGGGCGCGGCGCCAGGGGTGGGCAAGACCTACGCCATGCTGGCGCGCGCGCGCGAACTGCAGCGCCAGGGCGCGGACGTGCTGATCGGCGTGGTGGAAACCCACGGCCGCGGCGAAACCCAGGCCCTGGTCGACGGGCTGCCGTTGCTGCCCCGCAAGCTATTGCAGTACCAGGGCCGGCAGCTGGAAGAAATGGACCTGGACGCCTTGCTGGCGCGCCGGCCGGCGGTGGCGCTGGTGGATGAGCTGGCGCATCGCAACGCGCCCGGCAGCCGGCACGAACGTCGCTGGCAGGACGTGCAGGAACTGCTGGACGCTGGCATCGATGTGTACACCACTGTCAATATCCAGCACCTGGAAAGCGTCAATGACGTGGTGCACCAGATTACCGGCATCCGCGTCACCGAGACCGTGCCGGATTCGGTATTCGAGCGGCTGCGCGACATTCGCCTGGTAGACCTGCCCGCGCGCGAACTGATCGAGCGGCTCAATGCCGGCAAGGTATATATGCCCGAGCAGGCGGCGCAGGCCTTGCAGGCCTTTTTTTCGCCTTCGAACCTGACCGCGCTGCGCGAACTGGCGATGCAGACGGTGGCCGGGCACGTCGACATCGACCTGCGCGAAAAGCGTACTGCCCTGGGCCTGGACGGCCTGTCCATCCAACGCCACGTGCTGATCGCCATCGATGGCCGGGGCCAGTCGGAATACCTGGTGCGGGCCGGCGCGAGAATCGCCGAGCGCCGCGGCGCGCCCTGGACGGTGGTTACCGTGGACACCGGCCGTTCGGCCGGAGCGTCACAGTATGCCGCCGGCCAGAAGGCGGATGCCCGCACGGCGGGCGCGGCGGCGGGCGGGGAACAGCGCCGCCTGATGGAAATCGACAAGGCCTTTGCGCTGGCACGATCCCTGGGCGGCGACACCGAGATCCTGCACAACACCGATATTCCCCAGGCCCTGCTGGATGCGGCCATGGCGCGCGGCGCGCGTTCGATTGTCATCGGCCGCACCCGCGAAAGGCCGGTGGCCCGCGTGTTCAACCGCACGCTGACGCAGCAGTTGCTGCAGCGTGGCGCGCGCTACGAACTGACCATCGTGGGCACTCCCCAGGCCCGGCACCGGGCGGCGCGCCTGCCCGATGCCGGCGGCGGGCCGCCCACCGGGCGCGAAGTGCTGCAGACCCTGCTGGCCGGCGCTATTGCCACCGGCCTGGCGGCGCTGGCGGAACGGCTGCTGGGCCTGCAGGACTTGTCCATGGTGTTCCTGGTGGCCGTGATGCTGGTGGCGTCGCGCACCCGCATGATTGCCGCTGTCATGACGGCCGTGCTGTGTTTTTTGTCGTACGACTTCTTTTTCATCGAGCCGCGCTACACCTTCCTGATCAGCGCGCATCGCGGGGTGGCCACCGTGATGCTGTTCCTGGCCGCCGCGCTGATCGCGGGCCGGCTGGCATCGCGGCTGCGCATGCAGGTGGTCGCGCTGCGCGCGGCCAACACCCATGCCACGGCCATGCAAAGGCTGGGGCGCCAGTTGTCCCAGGCGGCCGACCTGGGGCAGGTGATCGCGGCGGGTTCGGCGGTGCTGCAAGCCACCTTGCATGCCCAGGCCTGGGTGCGCATCAATGGCGACGCCGGCACCGCGGCACCCGCCGGCCTGGACGACAAAGACCTGATGGCGGCCGACTGGACTCAGCGCCACGGCCAGGCCAGCGGCCGCTACACCGATACCCTGTCTCAGTCGGCCTGGTGGTTCCTGCCGGTGCGGTCCGACGCCGAGGTGCTGGGCGTGGTGGGCCTGCGGTTCCGCGCCGGCACCGGCCGCCTGCCGTTCGAGCAGCGACGCCTGGCCGAAAGCATGGTGGAAGACATCGGCCAGGCCGCGCTGCGCACACGCCTGGTGGCCGACCTGGAAGCAGCGCGGGTCACCGGCGAAACCGAGAGGCTGCGGTCCGCGCTGCTGTCGTCGGTGTCGCACGATCTGCGTTCGCCGTTGGCGTCCATGATAGGCGCGGCCGACAGCCTGGCGCGCTATGGCCAGGACATGGGGCCGGACGACCGGCAGGAGCTGCTGGCCACCATACGCGTCGAGGGCGAGCGCCTGGACCGCTACATACAGAACCTGCTGGACATGACGCGGCTGGGCCAGCAGGGCCTGACACTGGCGCGCGACTGGATAGGTATCGACGAACTGGTGGGCTCGGCAGCCCGGCGCCTGCAGCGCTACGAGCCCGGGGTGCGCATCGAACACGATATTCCACCTGGCCTGCCGCCCATTCATGTCCACCCGGCGCTGGTCGAGCAGGCCTTGTTCAATGTGATGGAGAACGCGGCGAAGTTTTCCCCGCCAGGCGAGCCCATCGGGGTGCGCGTGCGGCGCGGCCCGGACAGCCAGCTGCAGGTAAGTGTCTGGGACCGCGGGCCGGGCATTCCCGAAGACGAGCGGCGGCGCATCTTCGATATGTTCTACAGTGTAGAGCGGGGCGACCGCGGCAAGCAGGGCACGGGCCTGGGCCTGACGATCGTGCGGGGTATCGTGGGCGCGCACATGGGCAGTGTCGAGGCGCTGCCGGGCCCCGACGGGCAGGGCACCACCGTGCGCCTGACCTTGCCGTGGGGCGGCTACCCGCAACAGGAGACCGACACGCATGATCCCGCCGAGTGAATCCGGCCCGGCCGCTGCCGCGGCGGCGCGCATCCTGGTCATCGACGACGAGCCGCAGATCCGCAAGTTCATCGATATCAGCCTGCGGTCGCAAGGCTATGCGACACGCCTGGCCGGCACCGCACAGGAAGGCCTGACGCTGCTGGCCAGCCAGGGAGCCGACCTGGTCATCCTGGACCTGGGGCTGCCCGACAAGGACGGCGGCGAGGCGCTGAAAGAACTGCGGCAGTGGTCCAGCGTGCCCGTCATCGTGCTTACCGTAAGATCCGGCGAAAGCGAGAAAGTGGCGCTGCTGGACGCCGGGGCCAACGACTACGTGACCAAGCCCTTCGGCGTGGCCGAACTGATGGCGCGGATCCGGGCCCTGCTGCGGTCGGCCGTGGCGCAGGGCGGCGCCAGTCCGGTGTTCGACGACGGCACGCTGTGTATCGACCTGGCCCACCGCACGGTCAGCCTGCGGGGCCAGCGCGTGGCCCTGACCCGCAAGGAATATGCCCTGTTGGCGCTGCTGGCCGGCCAGCCCGGCCGGCTGGTGACGCAGACGCAGGTTTTGCGCGAAGTATGGGGCCCCACGCACGCCGACGATGCGCATTACCTGCGCATCCTGGTCGGCAAGCTGCGCCAGAAGCTGGGCGACCCGGCTTCGGCCCCGCGCTACATCGCCACCGAGCCCGGGGTGGGGCTGCGGTTCATTGCCAAGGACACGTCAGACCATCGCCTTGCCGTTCTTGCGGGCGGCCCGCAGGTCGCGCCATAGCGCCACGGCCAGCAGCACCAGGATGGCAGCCGAAATCACCGGCCAGATCAGAATATAGATAGTCAGCAACATGGCAATCTCCTTCAGGCGCGCGCCGTCTGAGCGGCAGGTTGGGCCGCGGGGGCCAGCATGGCTTCCTGTTCACGGTGGAACGAGGTGACGCGTTCGGACAGCAGGGAAAAGTCGAACCGCTCGCGATTGCGCAGGCTCAGGGCCACGCACAGCATGGCGCTGACGCCATAGGCGGTAAGCGATCCGGTCAGCACGATGTATTCGCGCAGCGTGCCCAGGAATACTGGCAGCATGATGGCGAAAGCCAGGATGCCCACGACCATCGCCGGGCGGCGGCCGAAGAATCCGAAGGTCATCAGGCCCAGCACCACGCCCCCGCCCACCGCGGCGCAGAACTCGAACACCAGCGCCACGGCGCCTTCGATGGGCACCAGTTCAAAGCGCACGATGGTGAACATGGCCACGGCCGCCAGCACCGACCAGGTGAAGGCGCGGTTGTCGACCCGGTTCCAGTAGAAGCTGGCGATAACCGGGAACACGATGGCTCCCCACAGGGCGCCCACGAACACCAGCATGACCAGGATGTCCAGCCGCAGGCTGGCGAACACCACGCCTATCATGGTGGCCACGATCATGGTGGCGCGGCCCCACCACAGCATGCGGCGCGGATCCGGACGGCCGGCCGCCAGGTTCTTGGCGTACACATCGGTCATGACGATGGCCGACAGCGCGGCCAGGTCCGAGTCGGCGGTGGACGACAGCGAGCCCACCACCAGGATGAAGAACAGGGCAATGCCCAGCGGCGACAAGTAGGTCGACGCCATCTGCGGAATGATGTTGTTCATGTCGCCGCCGGCGGGCTGCAGGCCGGTGAACAGGGCCAGCAGGCCCAGCATGCCCAGGCCGATGACCACCGCGCCATAGCCTATGGTGGCGGTGAGGAAGGTGGGCTTGATCAGGTCTTCGCGCACGGCGAACAGGCGCTGGGCGATGGTCTGGTTGCCAATGGCGTAGGCCAGCACCGCCACGAAATAGGGCGCGCCCTGTTCCAGGATGGCCTGGGTGGAATAAAAATCGGCCTGTTCCGCCGACAGCCGCCACATGTTGGTGTCCAGCAATTCCGGGCCGCCTGCGTTGAAGAAGATCAGCGGAATGATGATGACGGCGGCCAGGATCATGGCCATCAACTGCGCGAAGTCGGTCATGATCGACGCGCGAAAACCCGACCAGAAGGTATACGACAGTACGCCCAGGCCCGCGATCAGCACGCCCTGGATGAAGCTCAGGGGCGTCAGTACCGATACCAGCGCGCCCGCCGCCGTGAAATTCACCATCAGGCTGATGCAGCTGCCTATGATGTTCGACACGGCCATGATCATCTGGCTGGACGTGCCGTGCCGGGCATGGATGACCTCGGCCAATGTGTGGGCCCGGGGGGCCAGTTTGCGGAAGCGTTTGCCGAACGGGTAAATGAACAGGATCATCAGCGCGCCCCACAGCCCGTAGTGGATGGGCCCGGACAAACCGTACTTGAAGCCCGAGGTGGCGCTGGCGTAGAACGAAGCTGCCCAGATCCAGGTGGCGATCATGCTGGCCGCGGCCAGCCCGAATCCGACCGCGTTGTTCGATGTCATGTAGCCGTCGACGTTCTCGTTGCGCTTGCCGATGAGCAGCGACATCAGGAACGTGGCGGCATAAAAACCGACCAGCAGTATGACGGCCGTGGTGCCTGATAACTGGTAGAACTCAGCTTCCTGCATGGGGTGATCCTTGCTCCTTTCTTGGCGCGCGCCGTGGCGCGGGCCGCGTCCATGCCGATTCCGCGGGATGCGATGGGCGGCAGTGTCCCAACGGCATACCGAAACACGGGCGGGCGGCGTACGCGCGATCGCAGGCCTGCGCGGCCGGGCCGGGATCTTCCGGGCGCGCGGCCGAGCAGCATCAAGACACAGCACAAAGGTGCCGCGCTACCACAACGGGTTCAAAGACGGGAAGACTGCCCCGGTGTGGCTAAGCGATGAACCAGCCTGGTGGGCTGGCGGGTTGTTCCGCGGCCGAAATCGGCCGGGTATGTGTGTTTCGGCAAAAATGCCGGGCCGCTGTGCGCAGCCTTGTGGTTGGCGGCCAGGCCAGCGGGTGAGCTGGTAGCCACTTCGTAAAGATGAAAGAGTATAGACACATGTATACAGGCTGTCTACCTTTACGCCCGCCTTGCCATGTTCCGGCACCGGAGTGAAAATCGCGGCGTGGCGCACGCATGCCGCGGCAGCCGCCAGGGGAACCGCACGTGAAAGATGCCGGCAAGTACAAGATTTATTCCGCTACCGATTTCGGCGCCGACATCCAGGCCGACTGGCTGTATCGCTGCGCGATGAGCCTGCTGAAGCACCCCGTGGACGATGCCATATCGGAACAGCTGGCCCACATGGGCGAGGCTTCCGGGGCCGACCGGGCCTGGATGATCGAATACCGCCCCGACATGCTGCGGTTCTGCAATACGCATGAATGGTGCAGGGGGCAGACAGCGGCGTTCGTTACTGAACTGCAGGACGTTCCCACGACCCTGATCGCCTGGCTGCACCGCTACCTGGTGCAGGGTTGCGCCGTGGCCGTGCATGACGTGAACGTGCTGCCGCGCACGGCGCGCGTCGTGCAGGTGGAATTCCTGAGGCAGGGCAACAAAAGCGTGCTGAGTGTGCCGGTGTTCCAGGGCAAGACCTTATGCGGCATCATCGGCTTCGACACCACCGCCAAGTACCGGGTCTGGTCCGCCGCGGAAGTGCACGCCTTGTTCCTGTGCGCGGACCTTATCGGGCAGGCCAAGTATTCCAGCGGGCGCGAGCAGCGCGTGGCCTTGCACAAGAGTTCCGAGCCGCTTATTTACCTGAGCATGCGTGGCGTGGTGCGAGGCGTGCCGCCCGAGACCATCGTGGGCGTACGGTCCGCCGGCAACTACAGCGAGATCTGGCTCGAGAACGGATCCATGTTGCTGGATTCGCGCGCCCTGGGCATGTGGTCGACCTTGTTGCCCGAGAAAATTTTCTTTCGCATCCACCGCACCGCCATCGTGAATGCGCTGCATGTGATGGACGTAGACCGCAGCAGCGCCGACAAATGGGTGACACGGATGCGCACGGTAGACCATGCCTGGCCGGTCTCGCGTTCGTACCGGAAAGGCCTGCGCGAACGCCTGGGCATCTGAAGCGCAAAGCGCCGCGCGGCCCGGGCGGCATGCAGTTCGTCATACCGGCATGTTGTTTCGTACCGGCAATTTAGTCATTCACGGCAATTTTGGGATCATCTCGCCTGCGATGATGTTCCTGTCGCCCGACTTTCCTGAGAGAACCCGCATGCAGTCATCCCGTATCCTGTCACGCGCCTCCGTGGCCATCCTGGCCGCGGCCTGCGCATTCGGCATCAATCCGGCGCGCGCCGCCGACCTGGCCCTGAGCGACGCGGTGTCCATGGCCGGCATGCAGCTTTACCTGAATTCCGGCGCGCCCGCCGTGGTCGTGGCGGTGGTGCGCGGCGACGACACCGTCATCCAGGCCTATGGTGAAACGGCGCCGGGCAACGGCGTCGAGCCGGACGAGAACTCCATTTTCCGGATCGGCTCGGTGTCGAAGGTATTTGCCACCGATGTGCTGGCGGCGCTGGCCGCCCAGGGCAAGGTCGGTCTGACCGACCCGCTGTCCAAGTATGCGCCGCCGGGCGCGCAGGTTGGAGTGAACGGGCGTCCCATGACCCTGATCGACCTGGCCACGCATTCCGCGGGCTTGCCGCGCGAACTGCCCGACCCCGACGCCAAGCCGTCCGAGAACCCGTTCTCGGTATTCGACCGCGCCTATTATTGGAAGTGGCTGGGCGGTAATGCGCCGGCCTACGCGCCCGGAACCACCACGCTGTATTCCAATATGGGGTTCGGCCTGCTGGGCGATGCGCTGGCCAAGGCGGGCGGGGCCGATTATTCCACGCTGCTGGCCAACGAAGTGCTGAAACCGGCAGGCATGGCGGATACCGGCAATGTGCTCAGCGACGCGCAGAAGCCGCGCCTGATGGTGGGGCTGGACCCTTTCGACAAGCCCGATCCCAACGCCGCCGTGCCCGACATCATGTACGCCAGCGCGGGCATTTACTCTACCGGCGCCGACATGGCGCGGTGGCTGAAATGGCATTTGCAGGGCGCCCGGCAGTTGAAGCCCGACGCCTTGCTGGCGCATCAGATGTGGCTGCCCTATGACGGCCTGAAATCGGTGGTGGGCACCGAGGTGACCGACGCCGATGGCATGGGCCTGGGATGGGTTGTCAGCATGCCGCGCGGCGGCACGCCCTTGTTGCTGGGAAAAAGCGGCGGCCTGGGCGGCTTCATGAGCTACGCCGTGTTGTCGCCCAACCGGGACCTGGGCATTTTCGTGGTGGCCAGCCGCGTGAACTTCGGCATGTTCGACGGCATCCACGCCCAGGTGCGTGAACTGGCGGCCGAGCTGGCCCGTTGAGCCGGCGCGCGGGCGGCAAGATCATGCGCGCATTTCGCCGGGTGGCACTGCCGGCCTTGCTGGTGCCGATAGGCTTGGCGGGCGGGCCGGCCGCCGCGCAGGACGCCCCGGACCGGTTCAAGACCGAGATTTTCCTTACCCCCTACAGCGAACTGGGAGACGGGCGCGACGTGTACCCGCGCTTCAATGGCCGGGTGCTGGCGCTGGCCGGCTACACCAACTACTTCGGCATCCGCGACGACAACGGGCAGATTCCGCGTTCGCACTGGAGCAGCACGCAGCCGCAGGTGGAAGGCGCGTTCGTGCTGCAACTGACGCAGCGGTTTTCCATCCGCACCAAGGCCACGCTGGATTCCTCGACCGACGAAACCAAGGACAATGTCTTTTCCGACCTGGGCATGAGCCTGAACAATTTGTTCGCCGCCTACACCGCCGACAACTACGCGCTGTACGGCGGCAAGATGGACCTGGGTTTCGGCGATGCATGGCACGTGATAGACGGCCTGTACAGCGGCTTTACCCAGGGCTCTGAATTCCGCGGCTCGGTGGGCGTGGGCGGGCGCTATAGCTTCGGCACCAGCCGCTCCGGGTCGCATTCTTTCGCCGCCGCGCTGTTCAAGAGCGACGACAGCAGCCTGGACAAGCGCCTGAGTTTCGACGACGGCGTGCTGGATACGCCGCAGTCGCCGGCTTTCAGCGACCAGATGAAGTCGTTCATCGTGTCGTACGACTTTCGCAACCTGCCCGGCCTGGAAGGCGTGTCGGGCGGCATCGACGCCGGCCGGCTGCACGCCAAGCCCGGCTACGAAAGCGCCAATACGGTGTCGGCCCGGCTGCGCTACGACGCGCCGCTGGCCAACCAGTGGAACCTGGGCTGGTACAACGAGGCCACCTATTCAAGCGCCTTCCTGGGTACGCCGGTAGACAGTTTCAACGGGGTGACCTCGGCGTCGTTCTCGCGCGGCCAGTGGCAGCTGACGGTGACGGCGGCGGCGCGCAACCTGATGGGCGGCGCCGACAAGCTGGCGCGCTACGGCCTGCGGGACGGCTGGGATTGGGGGCTGTCCGGCGCGGTGACCTATGTGACTCCGATCGGGTTCATTGTGCAGGCGGGCGTTACGCGGCAACGCGACCAGTCGCTCGTCATCAACCAAGGTGTGTTCCGTGTTGCATATCAAGCGGAATTCTGAGGCAATCATGATCGACAAATCCCCCTTTATTGCAGTGGCGATTCTGCTGGCGTCCGGGTGCCTGGGCAGCGCCTGGTCGCAGACGGTGTCCATCGACCAAGGCGCCAGCCCGCCGGCGGATGCGGTAGCCATGCCCCAGGGCAGCCGCGAACGCGCGTTGCAGGCCTTGCCGGGCATCGTCGACAGCGTGATGCGGCGCAGCCAGGTGCCGGGCATGGCCGTGGCCGTGGTCATCGATGGCAAGACCGTATTCGCCCAAGGCTACGGTGTGCGCCAGGTGGGCAAGACCGATACCGTGAACGCGCAGACGGTGTTCCAGATCGCGTCGCTTTCCAAGTCCATTTCATCGACAGTGGCGGCCATCGAGGTGAGCAAGGGCACGGTTGCCTGGGACGACCCCGTGTCCCGCTACCTGCCGGGCTTCAAGCTCAGCAGCGGCTACGTGTCGGAACACGGCACGATAGGCGACTTCTTCGCGCATCGCAGCGGGCTGCCCGGCACGGCGGGCGACGACCTGGAAGACCTGGGCTTCAAGCGCAAGGATGTCATCAACCGGTTGCGCCTGCTGCCGCTGGACTCTTTCCGTACTTCGTATCACTACGCCAACTTCAGCACCACCATAGGCGCCGAGGCGGTGGCGGCGGCGGTGAAAAGGCCTTGGGAAGAACTGGCCGATGAATTGCTGTTTCAGCCATTGGGCATGAAGTCCACCAGCTATCACTTTCGTGATTACAGCGCGCGCGATAACCGCGCCGCGCTGCACGTGTACCAGAACGGCACGTTCCTGCCGCTGGGGCAGCGCAACGCCGACGAACAGGCGCCGGCCGGCGGGGTTTCGTCCAACGTGGCCGACCTGGCCGAATGGCTGAAGCTGCTGATCGCCAATGGGCAGTATCAGGGCAAGCGGCTGATCGCCCCGGAAGCGCTGCTGCCGGCGCTGTCGCCGCAGTCGTTCAGCGCGCATCCGCACGCGGCGGCCGACCGCCCCGGCTTCTATGGCTACGGCTTCAATGTAGGCATCGAACCGGGCGGGCGCACGTCCATGGGCCATTCGGGCGCGTTCCTGCTGGGGGCGGGCACGGCCTTCAAGATCGTGCCGTCGGCGGGGCTGGGCATCGTGGTGCTGACCAACGGCGCGCCCGTTGGCGCGGCAGAATCCGTGGTGGCCGAATTCGTCGACACCGCGCTGTACGGCAAGCCCGGGCGCGACTGGTTCGCCGCCTACAACGGCGCGATGCTGGGCTTTTTCGAGCCCCAGGCCGATTTGTCCGGGCAGCCGCGGCCGGCCCGGCCCGCGCCCGCCAAACCCCTGGCCCAGTACACCGGAAAATTCGGCAACGCCTACTACGGCCCCGCGGAAATCCAGGAAAGCGGCGGCGCGCTGACCCTGGTGCTGGGCCCGTCCGGCATGAAGTTTCCGCTGGCGCACTGGGACGGCGACACTTTTGCTTTTTCACCCGCTGGCGAGGCGGAATTGGTGGATTCGCGGGCCTCGCTGGTATTCCAGCCAGGCCAGGGCCGGGCCGGCGGGTTCGCCATCAAGTTCTACGATGACAACGGTCTGGGAAGCTGGGCCCGGCAATAAGGCGGCGGCCTAGAACCGGTACGCCGCCCGCAAGGTCAGCACCTGGTCGCGGTATTCCTTGTTGGCCCGCAGCGCGTACTCGGTTTTCAGTTCCAGCCCCTTGGACGTGATCATTTCCAGGCCAGCGGCCAGGTTGCCGTAGGTGCGCGGCATGCCCGACCGCAGCGAGAACGGCGCGGCGCCCGTGCCGCTCAGCTGCATGGTGGTGACCACATCGCCGCCGCGCAGGAAGCTGGCGCCGCCGGCGACATAGCCCCGCAAAGTGGTGCCGTCGCCGAGATCTTTGCGCCCGCCCAGTTCTATCATGGGCGACAGCATGTACGACGTGGTGTGGTTGCTGAACACCTTCAGGTTGAAGGGACCGGCTCCCGATTCCTGATAGCTTTTCTGCCGGATGTGGTTGATGTCCAGGTCCACATAAGGCCGCAGGTACCACGAGGGCCAGGAAAATTCGTAGGCCGTCCGCAGACGGCCCGCCACGAAGGTGGACTGCGGCTTGCTGTTGGCTACGCCGTCGAGCGTGTCGCGCGACATGCGGCTTTTTTCCACGCCGCCATGCACCGCTACTGACACCTGCCAGGGCGCGCTGTTGTACTTCAGCGCCAGTCCGGCGGCGTATGTGTCGCTATCGGCGCTCAGGCCGGATGCGGTCGTGTTGCCGTCGGCATAGCTTAGCGAGCCACCCAGGAACCAGTCGCGGTGGATCTCGTGCTGGCCGCCCAGCGTCAGGGCCGTCTGGCGGATACGGTAGGCTTCGTCGGCCGACGTGCCGTCGCGCCGCGTCCAGTTGGTGTCCACGCGCGCCCAGGTGCAATTGCCTTCGCGCAGCAGGGTGCTTGCGCCGATGAAGGCCGGGCAGCTCATCATGCGGTTCATGGCGGCGTAAGAGCCCTGCATCTGGTTGGCCGCGCGGGCGAACTGGCCGTCATGGGCCACGCGGTTCAGGGCTGCGCGGTACTGCGGCCCGTCCTGCACGGCGGTGAACTTGTCGAACAGTGCCGCCGCGCCCGCGCTGCCCTGGTCCCACAGGCCTTGCAGCGAGCGTGCAATATTGGCGCGGTCGGGCGACAGGCCCAGTGCCGCCGCGGTGAAATCGCCGTCCACGGCGATCAAGGGGTCGCGCCAGGCATCGGGCCCGTTGTTCTTGAGTTGATAGCTGAATAGCGGGCTGCCGCTGGCCACAGTGGGAATGCTGTTCTGCGCGCTGTCGAAATGGCCGATTCCCATCCATACCCCCTTGACGGGATTGCGCAGCACGGGCGCCAGGGTACCGCCAAAGGTGGCGGCGCCGGATACGGAAATGAAATCACTCTTGCCGCCGCCGAAGTCCAGGTCGGGGCTGTAGGTGCCGCTGTTGTTGAACGACCCTTCCAGCCGGGTGGTCTGGAAGGAGCCCGGGCCGCCGGGATTCAGGGTGCCGGCGTTGTCCAGGTTGCCCTGGAACTGCGGGCCGCTGTACAGGTTGCCGCCGGACAGGTTGTTGAATGTGCTTCCCTGGGCCATCAGCACGTGGCCCGACACCGTGCCGCTGTTGTCTACCCGCGTCTGGTTGGCGGCGTTGATGGCCGTGCCTGCCCGGATAATGCCGGCGTTGGTGATGGTGGTGGTAGACAGCGGAGACATGGACAGGATGGCTGTGCCGGATTCGCTGTTGGCGCCAAGCAGGGCGCCCTGGTCCAGCGTGATGGACACTGCTTGTCCGCCACCGTTTCCGCCGTTGCTGACGGCCACCAGGGCGGGGGTGTTGGCGGCGGCGGACACCACTTGCGCGGCCTGGCCCAGGTTGACGGTAATTTTGCCGCCCTGCATGGCCGTGCCGGCGGGCATGTCGTACTGATACAGCGTGCCGTCCTTGAAAACACCGCCGCCACCCACGCTCATGGCCAGGATGGCAGGCGCGTTCGCGCCGGTGGTTTGCACGGTTCCGCCCACGCCCACGTTCACGCTGACATCGCCGCCATTGCCCTGGCCGCCGGGCAGGCCGGCGTCCTGGATCAGGGCGGGGGTATAGCTGGCCGAAGACTGGTCGCCCGTGAAACCGCCGCCGCCGCCCACGCTTTGCGCAAAGACGCCTATCGCACCGTCGCCCGAGGTGGCGACAGTGCCCGAGACTGACACGTTGACCGCGCCGCCTGCGCCGCTGGCCGGGGACGCCGGGGCCTGCAATGTGGCCAGGCCCGCGCGGGTGGCCAGGCCAGCGATGCCGCCGCCCGCGCCGATGCTTTGCGCCACGATCCCGTGCGAATTGGTGCCGCTGGTGGCGATGGTTGCGTTGGTGTCCTGCGTGACGTTTACCGGGCCACCTGTGCCGGTCACGGCGACGCTGGAACCGAACGTGATGTTGGCGGGTGTGGCCGACGGCAGGCCGGCGTTTTCCTGCGCGACATAGCCCCCGCCTGCGCCGACGCTTTGCGCCAGCACGCCGAACGACAGCGCGCCGGCGGTGCTGATAATGTTGCCGCCGGACTGGGTAACCGTGACCGCGCCGCCATTGCCGGTGATGCTGTTCGATGGGAAACCGCCGGCCCCGAGTCCGGTGGCGCCCAACTGTATGCTGGCCGTGCCCTGCGCGGTATCGGAAGACACGTAGGCTATGCCTCCCCCGCCGCCCACGCTCTGGGCCAGGATGCCGGGCGATAGCGAGCCTTGTGTGACGATGGTGCCGGTGTTGCCTACAGAAACCGCGCCACCCGACAGCGTGGATAAGTTCGGACCAAACCCGCTTTGCGCATAGGCGCTACCTAAGGTGATGGCCAATGAACCTGTTTGCCCGATAGAGGCCTGGCTGGCGTTGTGCAGACTCAGTGCCGCCAGGCCGCCGCCTCCGCCGACGCTCTGGGCCACGATGCCGGCCGAACCGGGTCCGCGGGTATCGAGCCTGCCGCCGTGGGTAACGGCGGCCGATCCGCCGGTGCTGGTAACAAGAGTATCGGCCGGCAGGTTGCCCGTGCCGCCCAGGGCGATGGTCGAATCCACATTGCTCCACAGGTATAGCGGTTGATGCGCCAGCGATACGCCACCGCCGCCGCCCACGCTCTGCGCCAGAATGCCCGGCGCCTGGCCGCCTTGTGTGCCGATGCGGCTGCTGGCGGTGCTGGCGTCCACTAGCACGGCGCCACCTTGGCCGCCAGCGCCGTCCGTGCCGCCGGTACGCAGGTTCACCAACGAGTTCAGCGCCGATACGCCCTTGGTGCCCAGCAGATTGATGACGTGGGTGATCTGGTCCAGGATGGCCGGCGCCTGGTCGCCCGCGGCCGCGTCCAGCATGTCCTGCAGGTTTTGGCCGCTGCTGGCGGCATGCCCGCCACCGCCGCCGACGCTTTGCGCCACGATGCCGGCCGAACCCAGGCCCTGCGTGGCAAGCATGCCAGTGTGCGTTACCGTGGCCGGGGAGGCGGCGCTGCCGCCCCCATCGCCGCCGAAGCCGCCGTCGCCGCCCACCTGTTGCGTCACGCCGAACTGCGGCAGCCCCACCGTAAATACATTCTGGCCGCCGGACGCGGCGGCCTGGATCAGCGAGTCCAGGCTGCCCAGCAGGGACGATGCGCCACTGGAGTCGATGGCGCCCGCATTGCCGCCCCCACCGCCTATGCTTTGCGCCAGGATGCCCGGGGCATGGGCCCCCACTGTGGCGATACTGCCGTCGTTGCGCACGTTGAAGGCGCTGGCCGCGCCGCCGAAGGCGCCGCTGCCGCCCAGCGTGACGCCGGCGGACAGGTTCACCGTTTTCTTGACACTGAATTCGGGCCCGCTTTCCAGCCAGGTGGCGGCCTGCGCCAGCAAACCGGACACACTGGTGGGCGAACCCAGGATGTCGTTGAAGGATCCGGCATCGTGCGTTTGCACCACGCCCCCGTTGCCGCCACCGCCGCCCAGGCTTTGCGCCACGATGCCGGCGGCCCCCGTTCCTTGGGTGGCAATGTTGCCCGTGGCGCTGTTGGCCACTTGCACCGGCCCGCCCGCGCCACCCGCGCCACCCTGGCCGCCATGCCGCAGGGTGAATTGCACGTCGAACATCGACGCGCCTATCGTCGGGGCCTTCAGGGGCGCCACCACGGCGCCGCCATTGCCGCCGCCACCGCCTATGCTTTGCGCCACGATGCCGTGGCTTTGTTCGGCCGTCGTGGCGATGCCGCCATCGTTGTCGACCGATACCGGGCCGCCATTGCCCGCCCCCTGTCCGGCGCCGCCGTGGGTGATGGCCACGGTGACGGTGCCGGTCGGGTTGTCGCCAGTAGGCGGAGCGATGGTAATGGCGCGAGAATCGGCCAGGCCGCCGCTGCCGCCTCCGCCGCCTATGCTCTGCGCCAGCAGGCCCATGCTGTGAGGCCCGGCGGTGACAATCGAGCCCTGCTGCGCCTGCGAGAACAACACCGCGCCGCCCGAACCGCCGCTGCCGCCGCGGCCCCCGGTGGCCAGCGACACATTCAATCCCACGCCCACGCTCACGGCGGTGGCCGAGCCGGCGCTGCCGCCGCCACCGCCTATGCTTTGCAGCACGACGCCCGACGCATTGGCGCCTGCCGTGGCGACCTGGCCGTTGGCCGTCAATTGCACCTGCGCGCCGTCTCCAGCCGCACCGCCGCTGCCGCCGATGGCCACGGCGGTAATTACCCCCGTGGCATTGGCATCGCCGCCGTGGCCGCCGCCGCCACCTATGCTTTGCAGCACGATGGCGGCACTGTGGTCCCCGGCGCTGCGGATCGTTCCAGTATTGGTCATGGCGATATTGCCGCCTTGGCCTCCCGTGCCGCCGTGTCCGCCGCCAACCTGGCATTGGCGCAATCGGGGCTGGCCCGCGACAGCATCGACGGCGTGCTTTGCGGCTATGCCACCAC
>NZ_JAJMLX010000065.1 GCF_020991325.1 Bordetella petrii
GGCGGGGCCGGCGGCTCGGGCGGCCTGGCCAACGCAAACCTGTCGGGCTCGTCCGTGGTGACCTACGGCGCGGGCTCGTACGGCATGCTGGTGCAATCGGTCGGCGGCGGCGGCGGCGCGGGAGGCAATGCCACATCGACCTCGACGGTCATCGGCACGGAAAGCACGGCGTCCGCCACGGTCAGCGCGGCATTCGGCGGCAGCGGCGGCGCGGCCGCCTGCAGCACCGATTACGCCACCTCCACGTGCGGCAGCAATACCACCGTGTCGCTGCAAGGCAATAACCTCATCCAGACCTGGGGCGACTCGGCCAACGGCATTGTCGCGCAAAGTATCGGCGGCGGCGGCGGCGCGGGAGGCATCGGCTCGGCCACCGGCAGCAGCCGCAATACCGATGCCGACATCTCCGCGCACATCTACCTGGGCGGCACGGGCGGCGGTGGCGGCTCGGGAAACCAGGTGAATTTCGCCAGCACGTACACGGATTCCGTCCAGACGGCGGGCGATGGCGCGCGCGGCATTCTGCTGCAATCGATCGGCGGCGGCGGCGGCGCCTCGCAAGGCGGCCAGATCGGCCTGGCATTGAGTTCCGAAAGCGAGGACAGCAGCACCGATGTGAAAGCAACGGTCACCGTGGGCCGTGGCGGCACGGCGGGCGGCGCCGGCGGCAACCTGGCGATCACGTCCAACGGCAATATCACCACCTTCGGCGCAGACGCCGACGGGCTGGTGGCACAAAGCATCGGCGGATCGGGCGGCCTGGGCGGTATCGCGGGCGGCAATTCGGCGGACCCGTCCACCGGCCTGCTTCGCAAGGCCATGGACACGCTGGGCGATGTCGGCACCAGCTATGAACTGACTGCAAGCGTAGGCGGCATGGCCGGCGGCGGCGGCAATGGCGGCGCCATCGGCAGCAGCAGCGCCGCGGCCAGTTTCGGCTCCCAGATCAACACCCATGGCGACTACGCCGATGCGCTGGTGCTGCAGTCCATCGGCGGTGGAGGCGGCCAGGGCGGCGCCTCGAATGTCGCGTCCAGCAGCGCCACCAGCGCGCTGACGCTGTCGGTCGGCGGCAGTGGCGGCAACGGTGGCAACGGCGGCAGCATCACCGCGTATTTCAACGACGATTACATCGACAGCCATCTGGGCAACCTGTTCAACACTTACGGCTATGGCGCACATGGCGTGGTGCTGCAGTCCATCGGCGGCGGCGGCGGCATTGCCGCGTCCGGCACGCCCAAGGCACAGGGCACCATCACCGTCGGCGGCACCGGCGGCGGCGGCGGAGATGGCGGCAGCATTACCGTGAACACGGCCAGCTGGGCCAACATCTCGACGCATGGCGACAGCGCATATGGCCTGATCCTGCAGTCGATCGGCGGGGGCGGCGGCATCGGCATGTCCGGCAATACGGATGCGGCCGCCAGCCCGGGTTCCAGCCAGATCGAACTGCAACTGGGCGGCGGAAACGGCGTGAAAGGCGACGGCGGCGCCATCTCGGTCGCCATGGGCCTGGGCATGAACACCTACGGTCACCGGGCAATCGGCGTTCTGGCGCAGTCCATCGGGGGCGGCGGCGGCGTGGCGATCAGCGGCGCCGGCGACAACGTCAGCAAGGTGGGTTTCACGGGCGCGACAGGCAACGGCGGCAAGGTCGACCTGAATATCACGGGCGGCGCCGTTACCACGCATGGCGATGGCGCGCATGCCATCGTGGCTCAGTCGATCGGCGGCGGCGGCGGCATCTTCGGCGACACCGCGCTGGGCATCCAGCTGGATCCGAATGCCGCCGGCATCGCGCCGGTGACGGCCACCGGCAGCGGCGGCGGCAAAGACGTGACCGTCAGCGTGAACGGCAATATCGCGACATATGGGCGCAATGCCTTCGGCATCATCGCGCAATCGCTCAGCGGCAGCGGCGGACTGGGCGGCACCGGCACGACCGGTTATGCCGGCTTGATTCCCGGCACCGCCGGCAACGTGAGCGGCGCGGTGCAAGTGAACCAGAGCGGCACCCTGGCGGTGTCGGGAGAAGGATCCACGGGGATTTTCGCGCAGACCGCTTCGCCTATCGACAGCGATCCTGTCACCATCAATGTCAACGGCCAAGTCCAGGGCGGGTCGGGCTCGAACGCGTACGGTATCTGGGTGACGGGCGGTTTCGCCAATGCGATCAACGTGGCCGCCACGGGCAGCGTCGCGGCGGCGTCGGGCATCGCGGTCAGGTTCGACGCCTATAGCACCGAGGCTATCAACGACCTTACCCTTAATAACAATGGCACCGTCAACGGCAGCGTCGTCTGCGCCAGCGGCGCCACTTCGTTGGCCTGCCCCACCACCGGAAGCGGCGACATCACCGCCGCGCCCGCGCCAGCCGCCATGGCCGACAGTACCGGACGCGCGATCCAGATAAACAACCGGGCCGGCGGCACGCTGGCGGGCGCCACGCAGTACCAGGCCAACGTGCTGAATGAAGGCCTGCTGATCATCGGCAACCCGGGCACGCACAACGAACTGGCCATCGACGGCGCCCTTGTCCAGCGATCGGGCGGCGTCCTGCGGGCCGACGTCGATTTCGACAGGCTCGCCACCGACCACCTGACAGTCAACGGCAATGCCACCCTGGCCGGCGTGGTGGACGTGATCCCTTCCACTTTGCTGCCCGGCCGCGAAGTGACGGTTGCCACGGTAAAGGGCGCCGCGCAAGGCGCGCTGCAAGCCGTGGACAGCCCGGTCGTGGACTACGTCCTGCGCCAGGACGGGCAGGACTACAAAGTGCGGGTCAACTCGGCCGAGTTCGATGCCCCGGCGATGGACCTTGCATCGAACCAGGACGACGTGGCGGGCTACCTGCAGCGCATCTGGGACACGGGCGGCAACCCCGCATTGGCGCCCCTGTTCGCGCAATTGGACCTGGCTTCTCGGACCGGCGGCGGCGCCTATCGCCAGAACCTGGACAGCCTGACCCCCGGCGCCACCATCGCGCCGGCGGCACAGTCCATGGCGGCCATGGGGCACTTCACCGACAACATGCTGTCGTGCCCGGCCTTCACAGGCACGGACGCCATCACGGGAGAACAAGACTGCTTCTGGGGCATCGTCGCCAGAAGGTCGACCCGCCAGGACGGCAGCCGCGGCAGTTCCGACTTCGACTACGACAGCATGACCTACCAGTTCGGCGGCCAGCGCCAAGTCAGCCCGGGCTGGTTCGTGGGCGGCTCGGTGGCCTATCAGAACAACAACTTGAATGGCGACGGCGGCCGGTTGAACGGCGACGGCGACAGCGGCTACGCGGGCATGGTGCTGAAACGCGAAAGCGGGCCCTGGACATTCTCCGGCGCGCTGGGCGGCGGCTACGGTTCGTACAGAATGAATCGTGAAGTCGTCGTGCCGGGCTATCAAGAGACGCTCAAGAGCGATCCGGACCTGTACAACTTCGGCTTGCGGCTGCGCGCGGCGCGCACATTCAGTTTCGATAATGTCTACGTCAAGCCGTACCTGGACCTGGATGCCAACTACACCCGAATGTCTTCGTATTCGGAATCGGGCGACAGCGCGCTGGGGCTGTCGGTGGACAGCAGCAGCCAGTTCGTGCTGGGCGCCTCGCCCATGGTCGAGATCGGCGGCAAGGCCACGCTGCCCAACGGCGCCCTGATGCGGCCGTTCGCCTATGCGGGCGTAACGTTCCTGAACAAGGATAGCTGGGATGCCACGACCCGGCTGCAAGGGGCGCCGGCGGGCACGGGCACGTTCAACACCACCTTGCCGATGGATGACGTCATCGGACGCCTGGGCGCCGGCCTGCAGGTATCAACCGAAGCGGGCGTGGACTTCCGCCTGCAATACGATGCCGAACTGGCGTCGGAAGCGAAGAGCCATAGCGGGTCGTTGAAGGTGATGATTCCGTTTTGAGCCGGGCGCGAGCACACGCGGCGGCCGGGTCTTGAATGCTTTGGCGCGCCCGACAGGAATCGAACCTGTATCAAGAGCTTCGGAAACTCTCATTCTATCCATTGAACTACGGGCGCAAAGAGGCGGTATTGTACCTAAGTTTTCAGTCCATGCGAGCAGCATGCCCGCCCATGGGCCAACCGCCCTCGTGCCGGACCTCAAGCACGTTATATAATCCAGCGTTTGTACGCGAGGGAAGGCTGATTCTCGAGCCAATCCTGGCGCAGTAGTTATTCGTATGTTGCCGCCTTCAGGCGCCCCGGTACCCGATTTGCAGGATTTGGCTATGAGCAACGAGCAGGAACACAACGAAGAACACGCCTCGCCCATCAAAACCCCCAAGCAGCTGATCGTCACGGTCGTGCTGTCCTTCCTGGTCCCCATCATCATCATCCTGTTGCTGGTGAACATGGTGACATCAGGCACCAAGGTTGGTGCCGGTTCCGATACCCTTGCCGAAGAATCCGTGGCCAAGCGCATTGCGCCGGTGGCCGGCTTCGAACTGGTCGACGCCAACGCGCCCAAGGTATTCCAGACCGGCGAGCAAGTGTTCCAGGCGGTCTGTACGGCCTGCCATACCGCTGGTGTGGCAGGGGCTCCCAAGGTAGGCGACAAGGCCGCGTGGGCGCCGTTCATCAAGGCGGGCTACGAAACCATGCTGGACGTGGCCCTGCACGGCAAGGGCGCCATGCCCGCCAAGGGCGGCAACCCGGCCCTGAGCGACTACGAAGTGGCCCGCGCCGTGGTGTACATGGCCAACCAGTCGGGCGCGTCGCTGGAAGAACCCGCGGCACCCGCCCAGGAAGGCGAAGCCACCAAGGAAGACACCAAACAGGCCGGAGCGCCTGCAGCCGCTCCGGCTGCCGCACCCGCCGCTGCCGCCCCGGCCGCGGCGCCCGCGCAGGCTGAAGCCGCCAAGCCCGAAGCCGAGGCACCCAAGGCCGAAACCGCCGCCGTGAACCCGGCCGGCGAAAAACTGTACAAGTCCACCTGCTTCGCCTGCCATGGCGCGGGCGTTGCCGGCGCGCCCAAGTTCGGCGACAAAGCCGCCTGGGATCCCTACATCAAGACAGGCATGGATGCCATGCTGAAGGTCGTCATGACAGGCAAGGGTGCCATGCCTCCCAAGGGCGGCGCGGCCAACGCCTCGGAAGAAGACCTGCGCGCCGCGGTCGAATACATGGTAAGCGCCGCCAAATAAGCACGGCCCGCCGCGTCAGCACATAAAAGAATCCCCCGCATGCCGGGGGATTCTGCTTTTCTGGACAATGCTCAGGCGGCCTGGCTTTTTTCCGCTCCCGGGTAGCGGGCCTCGGCATAGGCCGCAATGATGTTCGGCAGGTTGGCCAGTACGTGGGTGCGCTTGGCGCGTGCGGCCTCGTCGAAACGGCGCTCGGCCAGGGCATCGATGATGCGGCGGGTGTAGGCCAGCGTTTCGCTTTCGCCCAGCTTGCGGGCCAGCATGTTGTAGCGCAGGGGCTCGATGGTTTCGTTCAGCTTCTGCAGCACTTCGCACAGCGGCGCGTTGCCGGTGTAGGCGGAAATGGCGCTGTAGAAGGCGCGGATGTCGCGCAGGTAGCGGCGCGGGTCGGCCACCGCCCGGGCCTCGGCCAGGTCGTTGCGGCAACGTTCCAGTTCCGCCAGCAACGGGCGCAGGTCCTGCGCTTCGGCCAGTTGCTGGATGGCGAAGGCCTCCAGCTCGGCGCGCAGCAGGTAGTGGTCGCGGATTTCACGGTCGGAATACAGCTTTACCCGGAAGCCCCGGCGGGGAATGTGCGCAACCAGCCCCCGCACCTCAAGCAGCCGCAAGGCCTCGCGGATGGGGCCACGGCTGGTGGCGAAGCGTTTTTCCAGTTCCTGCTCGCGCAGCGGCTGGCCCGGCCTGAACGTGCCGTCGATGATCAGTTCGCGGATCTGTTCCTGAAGAAAATACGGAATGGTTCCTGGAACCGGCACGCTCATTTATCGGTCTGCTTGGTAGAAAGGGCCGCGGGGGTTTGCCGCAGGAAATCGACGACGTCATCGGTGGCAACCACGTCGGCGAACTGGCGGTCCATGTCGAACAGCGAAATCGCATGGGACACCGCGATGCGGTCGAACACCGCCTCGGCGGGCACGATGGTGCGGTAATTATACGAAGCCGAGTCGAACACGGTGGCGCGTATGCAGTTGCTGGTGGCGCCCCCCACCACGATGACGGTATCGATGCCGCGGTCGACCAGATAACCCAGCAGCGGCGTGCCGTGAAAGCCGCTGGGTTTTTTCTTGACGAACACCACGTCGCCCGGGGCCGGCTTCAGTTCATCGACGAGCTCGGCGCCGCGCGTGCCGGCCAGGCACCAGTGTGGGCTGTCCAGCAGGTCGCGCTTGCGGCCATAGCCGCCGATGTCCGAGCCGTCCGGCGCAAGTTCGAATAGTGTGAAGAAGCAAGGCACGCCGCTGGCCTGGGCGGCCTGCACGATGCGGGCGATGGCCTGCACCGCCTGGCGCCCGGGCTCGCCGCAGCTGGACGGCCACTGGGCGTCGTTGCCGGCTTCGCCCACCATGTATTTCTGGGCATCGATGACGACCACGGCCGCGCGCTGGCCGAAGCCGATGCGGCGGCCGAAACGCCCGCGCGCCAAGGTGGCCTGGTCGGCCTCGGAAAGATAGCGGTTCCAGATATCCATCAGGATGCGTCCTTGAACAAGAAAGGCTCGGGCGCGCGCACCCCCGCGGCCGCGATACCCGGCCAGCCGATGTGTGCCGATGCGGCGTGCGCCAGCGCCAGCAGCCGGGCTTCGCCCAGCGGACGGGCGATCAGTTGCGCGCCTACCGGCATGCCGTTGATGTCCAGCCCGATGGGCATGGTCAGCACCGGAACACCCAGGTAGCTGAACGCGCGCGTCAAGCGCGTAATGGCCGCCACCACGCTGAACACCGTGCCGGGTTTTTCCATGTCGGCCTCGATGCGCGTGGGCACCGGCAGCGGCATGGTGGGGCAGATCAGCACATCCACCCCTTGCATCGGCCCGTTGAGAAAGTCATGCAGTACCTGGGCCCGCAATGCCAGCGCTTCCAGATAGCGCACGGCCGGCACGTGCAGGCCTGGCTCGGTGCGCGAGAACACGGCCTGCGAATACGCATCGCCCTGCTCGCGCATCCAATGACTGTGCAGGGTGGCGGCTTCAACCTTGGAGATCACGTCGCCCAGGGCATAGCAGGATTCGATCTGCGGCCAGGCTATGTCCGGCTGCACCTGGTAGTGGCGAGCCAGGGCCTCGATGAAACCGCTGAACACGGCATCGATGCCGGGGTCGCAGGCCGGGTCGAGCCGCAGCACGCCCAGGCGGCGGCTGCACGCCCAGTCGGCTTCCAGGCCGGCCAGGTAGTCGGGCACCGGCGCGTCCAGGCTGGACGGATCGCGCGGATCGTGCCCCGCGATGGCGCCCAGCAGCAGCGCGCCATCGGCCGCCGTGCGCGTCAACGGGCCGATAGCGTCCAGCGAGAAGGCGCGGGGGAAACTGCCCGCCCGCGAAATGCGGCCGTAAGTGGGCTTCAGGCCGAACAGCCCGTTCATGGCGGCGGGCAGCCGGATCGAGCCGCCCGTATCGGAACCCAGCGATGCGAACGCACTGCCCAGCGCCACGGCCACCGCCGAGCCGCTGGAGGAACCGCCCGAAATGCGGGCCGGATCCCAGGCATTGGCGCAATCGCCATGATGCGGGTTCTGGCCGGTGGGGCCGCACACCATTTCATTCAAGTTGAGCGCGCCCAGGTCTACCGCGCCCGCGGACTGCAGGCGCTGCAGCACCGTGGCGTCCTGTGTGGCCGGCGCGGCGTCATTCACGCGCCCGCCCACGGTCATGCACAGGCCGGCGCGATCGAAGCAGTCTTTGTGCGCCATGGGAATGCCGTGCAAGGGCCCACGCCAGCGGCCAGCCGCGGCTTCGGCATCGCGTTCGCGTGCTTGCGCCAGGGCACGGTCGGCCATCAAGTTCAGAAAGGCGTTGTGCGCGGCTTGCGTGGCCTGCGCCTGTTGCAGGGCTGCTTCGGTCAGCGCGACCGAGGTGGTTTCGCCGCGCCGCAGGCGGGCGGACGCCTGCACGATGCTGTTGTCCTCGCCGGGTGAAGACGGCGGCGCATGCGCTGCCTGTGCAGCGGCCGGCACGTTGGAGGTATCCGCGCCCGACAGCAGCAGCGCGGCGTAATCGGCCGGCTGGTCGGTGTAGGCCATGCGGCCATCGGCCACGCGGCGCACGGCATGGTTCAGGCGCAGCAGTTCCGACGCGATATGGCTGGCATCGGTGCGCGACGCCACCCCATGCAGGGCGGTGGCGGACGCGTTGACCCAGTCGCGCGCCGCGGCGGCCTCGGGCGTGTCGTGGCTCATGCAATGGCCCCTTGCTCGCGCAGCGCCGTGCGCTGGGCCGCGTCGTAGCCCGCCTCGGCCAGGACGTCGTCAGTGTGCTGGCCGAAAACGGGCGCGGGACGCGGCGCGGGCGCGCCTTCGCCAGACGGCGTCGCGGTGAAGGCACCCGCCAGGCCGCGATAACCGCCAGCCACGGGGTGCTCGAAATGCGTGACCATGGCTTCGGCCCGCACTTGCGGGTGATCGAACATGTCTTCCACCGCGCGCGCCGCGGCGCACGGCACGCGGTCGCCGAACAGTGTCTCCCATTCCAGCGCGCTGCGCGCCTGCAACGCGGCCCGCAAGCGGGCCACCAGGACTTCGGCGTTCTCGGCGCGCTTGCGCACGGTGTCGTAACGCGGATCATCGGCCAGGTCTTGCATGCCCGTCAGTTCGCACAGCGCCTGCCAGAAGTGCGGCGTATTGGCCGACAGGTACAGGCTGCCTTCGCGCGTGGGATGCAGGCCGGTAATGCCGCCGGAGCGCATGTCGCGGTACACGTCGCGCGGCTCGCTGTCGGCCCAGACCAGGCGCGCGGACTGCATGGCCAGCGCGGCGCGCAGCAGCGAAATGCCTACGTAGCTGCCGGCGCCCGTGCGTGCGCGCTTGAGCAGCGCGGCGGTAACGCCGTTGGACAACAGGGCGGCCGCGTAATAGTCGACCACCGAACCGTACAGAATCGCGGGCTGCCCCGGCGGGCCCTGCATGGCGCACAGGCCCGTCATGCTTTGCAGCACTTGATCGTAGCCCGCCTTGTTGCGATAGGGGCCGGACTCTCCGTAGCCTGTCATGGCGCAGTAGACCAGCGCGGGGTTCACGGCCTTGAGACTGTCGTAGTCGATGCCCAGCCGCCCCGGCACTTCAGGGCGGAAATTGTGCACCAGCACGTCGGCATCGGCCACCAGGCGACGCAGTACCTGCAGCCCCTCGGGCTGCTTCAGGTCCAGCACGATGCCGCGCTTGCCGCGGTTCACGCCCAGGAAGGCGCGGCCCTCGGCCGCCAGCGTCGAGGGGTACTTGCGCAGGTTGTCGCCGGTGGGCGGCTCGACCTTGATGACGTCGGCACCCAGGTCGGCCAGCAAGGCGCAACCATAGGGGCCTGCAATATAGGCGCTAAGGTCCAGGACCCGGATGCCGGCCAGCGGGGCGGCCGCGGGGTCTGAAATAGCGTGGGTAGGGGGCATGCGTCTCCTCCGGGTATGCATCAGGGCTGGATGCCCAGCTCTTTGGCGGTGCGGGCCCACACCTTGGCGTCTTCCAGCAGCGTGGCCTGCATGGCCTCGGGAGTGGACGGAGTGGCTTGGGCGCCCGAGCGTTTCAGGAATTCGGCGAACTTGGGCTGGCCCACCACTTCGCCTATGGCCTGGCTGAAGCGCTTGATCGTGCCGTCATCGGTGCCGGCCGGCGCAAACACGCCCCACCACACTTCCACCACGTAATCCAGCCCGGCCTCGCGCACGGTGGGAATATCGGGGTAGGCCGGGTCGCGTTCGGCCGTGGTGAAGGCCAGCTTGGGCAATTCGTCGGACGCCGAGCCGCGAATGGCGGCCACGGTGGTAATGATCAAGTCCAGGCGGCCGGCCTGCAAATCGAGCTGTGCCGGCGCGATACCGTTGTAGCCCACCTGCTGGATGTCGATGCCCGCGGCTTTCTTGAACAGTTCGGTGGCCATCTGGGTGCTGTCGCCCAGGCCGGCGCTGCCGTAGTTCAGCTCGCCCGGCTTGGATTTGGCCAGCGCCACCAGTTCGGGCACGGTCTTGGCGGGCAGGTCGCGCCGCGTGATCATCACGAACGGCGCGGTGGCCACGCGCGACACCCCGGCGAAAGCCTTGGTGACGTCGTACGGGGTTTTCTGTACCGCCGCGCTGGTGGCGATGGAGCCCGACGTGAACAAGAACGTATAGCCGTCTTTGTCGGCGGTGGCCACGGCATTGGCGCCGATCACGCCGCCCGCCCCGGCCCGGTTTTCCACCACCACGGTCTGGCCGAGCTTGTCGGTCAGGGCCTGGGCCAGTTGCCGGGCAATGACGTCGTTGCTGCCACCCGGCGCAAACGGCACCACCAGGTGCACCGGCCGCGTCGGCCAGTCCGCCTGCGCGGCCTGCGCCGGCTGCAAAGCCAGCAGGCCGCTGGCCAGGGAAAGCATAGTCAGGAATTTGAACGTACGGCTGCTGCTGTGCATGGAAGCCACTCCGCGAGAACGTTAAGGAATGGGGCATTCCCCTTGGGTAAGCCCGGATCCGGCTCTAGCTGGCCGGTATATCGCACTCTACCCAGGTTTTTGTAAATTGTCTACAAATTACAAAATACGAATATACTCGCTATGCAATCTAGAGGAGATGCCATGCGCAGCAAGTTATTCGTACCCGCCTCCCGGCCCGAGCTCTACGCCAAGGCGGCGGCCAGCCAGGCCGATGCCCTGTCGTTCGACCTGGAAGACGCCGTCGATATCGCACGCAAGGACGAAGCCCGCGCGCAGTTGGCGCGCTTCCTGGCCCAGCCAGGCGACCATGGCAAGACCGTGGTCGTGCGCGTGAATGCGATCGATACGCCGTACTTCCAGGCCGATGTGCAGGCGGTGCTGCAGCCCGGGCTGCACATTCTCAACCTGCCCAAGGTGGAAGACCCGGACCAGGTCCGGCAGGCCGCGCAGTTGCTGGAACGCCTGGAAAGTGAATGCGGCCGCACGCAGCCGGTGGGCATCCTGGCCAATATCGAATCGCCGTTGGGCCTGCGCCGGGCTGGCGCCATCGCGTCCGCGCACCCGCGCGTCATGGGGCTGCAGATTGGTTTTGGCGACCTGCTGGCGCCGCTGGGTATCCGGCAGCGCCATCCGGTAGCGCTGGACCAGACGCGCTGGGCGGTGCGCATGGCTGCGGCCGAGGCGGGCATTGCCGCCTACGACGGCGCGTTCGTCGACATTAGCGATCCAGACGGATACGTGGAAGATGCGCGCGCAGCGCTGGCGCTGGGTTTCAGCGGCAAAAGCTGCATCCATCCCACGCAGGTGCCCCTGGCCAACCAGGTTTTCCGGCCCAGCGATGAAGAACTGGCGCACGCGCTGCGGGTCGAGCGCGCGGCCGATGAAGCCGCCGCCCAGGGTGTGGGCGCGTTCGTCGTGGATGGCAAGCTGGTGGACGGGCCCTTTATCGTGCGGGCCCGCCAGGTGGCGGCACTGGGCCGCCGCCTGGGCTTGGCCTGATCAGGCCGCCGGCTCGGCCAGCAGCGACAGCCCCAACTGCACGCGGCGCTGCAGCCACAGGCTGGGCCGATAGCGCATGTCGCCCGTGACGCGGTGCAGGTTGCGCAGGATCTCCAGGATGCGGGCGCCTCCCAGCGCGTCACCCATGGCCAGCGGGCCCACGGGATAGCCCAGGCCCAGCGTCACCGCGCGGTCGATGTCGGACGGCGAGGCAATGGCCTGCTGGGCGATCTCGGCCGCCACGTTGACGATGGCGGCCACGATGCGCTGCGCCACAAAGCCCGGCGAGTCCTGGATGACGGCCACCGGCGCGCCATCGCCCGCCAGCAGGGCGTGCGCGGCATCGCGCCAGCGGGCCTGCGTAGCGGGCGACAGCATCAGCGTGCGGCGCTTACCGGCCTCCAGGCGATGCAGGGTGTCCAGGCCCACCGTGCGCGCGGCGTCCAGATTCTGCTGGTACGCGCAGGTGGACACGTCTTCGCCCAACGGCGTCACGATGATCAGCGCATGGTCGGGCGGCTGCGCGGCATCGACGATATTGGCCCCCAGCGATTCCAGCAAGGCTTGCGCACGGGCATGGCCATCGTCGTGCGCGGGGCTGATCCACACTTTCAGGTCGGCCTGGGCCTGGGGCACGGCGGGTTCGGCGGGTACCTGCTTCTGGCCATCGACGTAGGCATAGAAGCCTTCGCCCGCCTTGCGTCCGATCAGGCCGCCAGCCAGGCGCACCGTGGTGATGGGCGACGGACGGAAACGCGGCTCGTCGAAAAACTGCCGGTAGATCGATTCCATGACCGGATGCGATACGTCCAGCGCGGTCAGGTCCATGAGCTCGAACGGACCCATGCGAAAGCCCGCCTGCTCGCGCATGATGGCGTCGATTTGCGCAAATGAGGCCACCGCTTCCTGCGCCACGCGCAGACCCTCGATGTTCATGCCGCGCCCCGCGTGGTTCACGACAAAGCCCGGCATGTCTTTGGCGCGCACCGGCGTGTGGCCCATGCGGCGCGCCAGCGCGGCCAGCGCATCGCCGGCCGCGGGATCGCTGCGCTGGCCGTCGATGACTTCCACCACTTTCATCAAGGCCACCGGGTTGAAGAAGTGGAAGCCCGCCACGCGCTGCGGACGCTGGCAGGCCGCCGCGATGGCGGTGATGGACAGCGACGAGGTGTTCGACGCCAGGATGCAGTCGGGACCGACGATGCCTTCCAGCTTGGCGAACAACTCGCGCTTGACGTCCAGGCGTTCGACAATGGCTTCGATGACGGCCTGGCAATCGGCCAGGTCTTCCAGCGCAGCCGCGGGCTGCACGCGCGCCAGAGCCGCTTCGGCATCGGCGGCGCTGAGCTTGCCTTTCTGGGACAGCTTGTCCCACAGCTGGCGCAGCGATTCACGGGCGGCCGCGATCGCGTCGGCGCTGGTGTCGTACAGGCGCACCTGTACACCGGCCTGCGCGGCGATCTGGGCAATGCCGCGCCCCATGGCGCCCGCGCCCACTACGGCGATGGTCTGGATATCTGTCATCGAATTGGCTCCTTTGTGTGTCTCGGTTTGACGATGCGCCGGCCTGGCCCGCCCGGTGTCTCGGATGGCCTGCCGGGTGTCTGACTCCCGCAGGGTGTCAGACACCGATGTGTGGCCCGGCTATCTCAATAAAACGGTATCTGACACCCTGCGGGAGCCGGATACCTGGCTGCGGGCCTACACGCGCGGCTGCGCCAGCGCCTGGATTTCTTCTTCCGACAAGCCCAGCCGTTCGGCCAGCACCTGGCGGGTGTGTTCGCCCAGCATGGGCGGGGGACGGCGGTATTGCACCGGGCTGCCGGACAGCTTCAGCGGGCTGGCGGCCATGGGCACCGTGCCCGCGGTGGGATGCGGCAATTCGCGCCGCATTTCGCGCGCCAGCACCTGCGGGTCGGCATAGACCTGGTCCACGGTATTGATGGGGCCGGCCGGCACGCCGGCCGCTTCCAGTTCGGCCAGCCAGTGGTCGCGTTCGCCGGCTTCCATGCGTTCGGCCAGCAGCGGCACCAGCGCGTCGCGGTTCTGCACGCGCTGCGGATTGGTGGCAAAGCGTGGGTCGGCGGACAGTTCGGGCAGGCCGATGACGCGGCAGTAGTTGCGGAACTGGCTGTCGTTGCCGACGGCCACGATCAGGTGGCCATCGCTGGCCGCGAACACCTGGTATGGCACCAGGTTCTGGTGCGCGTTGCCGGCGCGGCGCGGTGCCTGGCCCGAAGTCATGTAGTTCAGGTTCTGGTTGGCCAGCATGGCCACCTGGCAGTCCAGCAGGGCCATGTCAATGTGCTGGCCCAGGCCGCTGCGGCCGCGTTCGTGCAATGCCGCCAGGATGCCCACGGTGGAATACATGCCGGTCATCAGGTCGGCCACGGCCACGCCGGCCTTCTGCGGGCCGCCGCCGGGCAGGTCGTCGCGTTCGCCGGTAATGCTCATCAGCCCGCCCATGCCCTGGATCATGAAGTCGTAGCCGGGGCGGCTGGCGTAGGGGCCCGTCTGGCCGAAGCCGGTAATCGAGCAATAGATCAGTCCGGGGTTGTCGGCCTTCAGGCTGTCGTAGTCCAGGCCATACTTGCGCAGGCCGCCCACTTTGAAGTTCTCGACCAGGATGTCGCTCTGGCGTGCCAGTTCGCGCACCAGTTCGGCGCCGCGCGGCGAGGCGATGTCCAGGGCCACCGAGTACTTGTTGCGGTTGGCGCTTAGGTAATAGGCCGCTTCGGTGGTGTCGGCGCCCGCTGCGTCTTTCAGGTACGGAGGGCCCCAGGCGCGCGTATCGTCGCCCGCGCCGGGGCGTTCGATCTTGATGACTTCGGCGCCCAGGTCGGCCAGGTTCTGCGTGCACCAGGGGCCGGCCAGCACACGGGTCAGGTCCAGCACGCGAATGCCGGTCAGGGGAGCGGGTCGTTGCGACATGGTAAGCGGTGTATGAAGGCGGTAACGAAGGGGAACCCTGGATATTAGCCCCAGCCATGGCCCGGGCGTATTCCGTTTTCCGCACGTTCTTGTGCGCGCCGCGCACAAGAACGTTTGCGCGGCGCCCTACGAATAGGCCTTGATGGTTTCCCGCGCGATCACCAGTTGCTGGATCTGCGACGTACCTTCGTAGATGCGGAACAGGCGCACGTCGCGGTAGAAGCGCTCGACGGCGTATTCCGACACGTACCCCGCGCCGCCGTGGATCTGCACCGCGCGGTCGGCCACGCGGCCCACCATTTCGGTGGCATATAGCTTGCAGCAGGCGGCCTCCAGCGTGGTGTTCTCGCCGCGGTCGCGCTTGCGCGCGGCATCCAGCACCATGGATCGCGCCGCGTACAGCTCGGCCTGGCTGTCGGCGATCATGGCCTGCACCAGTTGAAATTCGGCGATGGGCTGGCCGAACTGCTTGCGCTCGGTGGCGTATTTCACCGCGTCGCGGATCAGCCGTTCGGCGGTGCCCACGCACAGCGCCGAGATATGCAGCCGGCCCTTGTCCAGCACCCGCATGGCGGTACGGAACCCGCTGCCCTCTTCGCCGCCCAGCAGCGCCGAAGCCGGCACGCGGCAATTGTCGAACACCACGTCGCAGGTCTGCGCGCCGGCCTGCCCCATTTTCTTGTCGGGCTTGCCCAGCGTCAGGCCCGGCGTGCCGGCCTCGACCAGGAAGCAGGAAATCGACGCGGCCTTGCGTTCCTGCGCGGTGCGCGCCATTACCGAGAACAGCCCGGCAATGGGCGCATTGGTAATGAAACGCTTGGTGCCGTTCAGCACGTAGTGATCGCCGTCGCGCACGGCGCTGGTGCGCAGCGACATGGCGTCGGAACCCGCGTCGGGCTCGGTCAGGGCGAACGAACCGATCAGCTCGCCGCTGGCCAGTTTGGGCAGATAGCGGCTGCGCTGCTCGTCGGTGCCCGCCAGCACGATGGATTGCGATCCGATGCCGATGTTCGTGCCCGCCAGCGAACGGAACGCGGGCGAGGTCTGGCCCAGTTCCATTACCACGCGCACTTCTTCTTCCATGTTCAGGCCCAGGCCGCCGTAGTCGGGTGAAATCGACAAACCGAACAAGCCCAGTTCGCGCATTTCGGCCACGATGTCGGACGGGATTTCCCCCGTGTGCGCCAGCGCGTCTTCCGCGGGCACCAGCCGTTCGGTCACGAAGCGGCGCACCGCGTCCAGCAAAAGGGTCAGGGTTTCAGTATCGAGGGCCATGATGCAAACCTGTGGAAAAAATCGGGAATCGGAATCAGGAAACGCGGGGCGCGGCGGCCAGGCCGCCCGCCAGCAAATCGAAGTAGCCCAGGGCAATGGCCTCGGCGGTCTGGACGCCGCCGGGCTGGTACCAGCGCGCCATCCAGTTCAGCATCGACAGCACGGCGCGGCCGGTATTGGCCACATCCACGGCGCGGAACTCGCCGCTGCCGACGCCTTCCTCCAGGATGCCGCGCAGCAGTTTTTCGTAGCTGTTGCGCAGTCGGGCGGCGTCTTCGCGTTCGCTGATGGCCATGCCCGAATACCCCACCAGCATGGTCACGAACTGTGCATGGTGGCTTTCAAAGTAGCGGGCATGCGCCAGCATGAACTGGCGCAGCCGTTCCGTCGCGCTGGACGCCTGCGACACCGCCTGCGACACATCGGCCGTCAGGCCGCGCACCACGTCCAGGATGATGGCGTCGTAGATGTCCTGCTTGGTGGTGTAGTAGTGATAGATGGCCGCCTTGGACACCCCGATGGCCGCGGCCAGGTCGGCGACCGAACTGCTTTCGTAGCCGCAACGGGCGAACAGCCGAGCGGCTTCTTCCAGGATGCGTTCGCGCGGCGCGGCCATTGTGGGCGGCCGGCCGGCGCGGGACCGCTTGGCGGGGACGGGGCTATCGGGCATGAAATGGCTGGGCTGGGCGGCCCCGGCGCTGCGTTGACAGGCCCCGGGCGCATGCCGTTAAATGGTAGACAATTAATTACCGGACATCCGGTAGGTAATTATACGCACGCCTTTCTTCCACTTTCAAGCCTCCGTCACCCCATGAACGCACGCGACGTTACCCAGCCTCAAGCCTTGGTTCAACAGCTCTACGCGCAAATGACACTGCCGGTCATTTGCTCGCCCATGTTCATCGTGTCCAACCCCAAATTGGTGGTGGCACAGTGCGCCAATGGGGTCATGGGCTCGTTTCCCGCCCTGAACGCCCGCCCGCAAACCCTGCTGGCCGACTGGCTGTCCGAAGTGCAGGAAGGCCTGGCCGCGCACCGCCAGGCGGACCCCGCCGCCGTGGTGGCCCCCTACGCCGTGAACCAGATCATCCACCAGTCCAACGACCGGCTGGAAAACGATCTGCAAGACTGCGGCAAGCACCGTGTGCCGTACATCATTACCAGCCTGCGCGCCCCCGGCGACCTGGTGGCGGGCATCCATGCCTGGGGCGGCAAGGTCTTCCACGACGTCACCACCATCCGCCACGCCGAGAAAGCGCTGGAAGCCGGGGTGGACGGCCTGATCCTGGTGTGCGCGGGCGCCGGCGGCCATGCGGGCACGCTCAGCCCCTTCGCGCTGCTGTCGGAAGTGCGGCGCTTTTACGATGGCCCGCTGATTCTGTCGGGCGCCATCACCTCGGGCTCGGGCATTCTGGCCGCCCTGGCCATGGGGGCCGATTTCGCCTATATGGGCACGCGCTTCATCGCCACCACCGAGGCCAACGCGTCCGAAGGCTACAAGCAGGCCATCGTCGATGCCAGCGCGTCCGACATTCTGTACACCCCGTTCTTCACCGGCATTCCCGGCAACTACCTGAAGGCCAGCGTCGCGGCCGCCGGGCTGGACCCCGCCAACCTGCCGGCCCCGGACGCCGGCGCGTCGAATTTCGGGTCCACCCGCGTCAAGCCCTGGAAAGACATCTGGGGCGCGGGCCAGGGCGTGGGCGGCATCGACAGCGTGCGCCCGGCCGCCGAGGTCATCGCCACCCTGCGGCAGGAATATGCGCAGGCCCAGGCCCGGCTGGCCGGCAAGGAACTGGCATGACCGCGCTGCCCGAAAGCGTGCTTGCCGTCCGCGACGGCGCTGTCCTGTCGCTGACCATCAACCGCCCGCAGCGGCGCAATGCCCTGGACGTGGCCACGTACACCGCCCTGGCCCAGCAGTTGCGCCAGGCCAACGACGATCCAGACTTATCCGCGATCATTCTGTCGGGCGCGGGCGAACATTTCACCGCTGGCAACGACTTGCACGACTTCCAGGCAGGCCGGCCGGATGGCGACAGTGCCGGCATGACATTCCTGCGCGCGCTGATCGCCACCGAAGTGCCCGTGATCGCGGCGGTGGAAGGCTATGCCATCGGCATCGGCGTTACGTTGCTGCAGCACTGCGATTTCGTGTACGCGGCGCGCAATGCCACGCTGCGCATCCCCTTCGTGGCGCTGGGCCTGTGCCCGGAAGGCGCGTCCAGCCTGCTGCTGCCGCGCCTGGCCGGCGCGCGCCGGGCGGCACAATGGCTGTTGCAAGGCAAGGCTTTCAATGGCGACGACGCGCATCAGGCCGGGCTGGCCACCGCGGCAACAAACCCTGGGCAGGCGCTGGAAATGGCGCGCGCCACGGCCGCCGACCTGGCCGCCCAGCCCCGCAGCGCGCTGCGGCTGACCAAAAGCATGATGAAGCGGGCCGACCGCGCCGCCATCGTCGAAGCCATGGAATACGAAGCCACGCAATTCAGCGCCCGCCTGAAAACCCAGGAAGCGCAGGACGCGTTCGCGCGGTTCCTGAACAAGCGATAGACGGGTGTGCTGGCAATAGCGTGGCAAAGGTTCGGTGTCTGACACCCCTGCGGGGAGTCAGACACCCATGGCACTACCTTAAGCTGCCGCGGCAAGCTCTCGCGGGCACTACCAGGAGTCTGGCTCCCGCCAGGGTGCCTGACACCGTTGTGCGCCACGACGGCCTCGGTCGGCCCCTCAAAATGGCGCGTCCGGCGCGAAATTCGGCGGACGCCGCTCGCGCAGCGACTGGATGCCCTCGCGCACGTCCGGCCCGGCGAAACCCATGAATTCCAGCGCTAGCGACGAATCGAAGCTGGGCCCGGCCAGCCGCAGCCAGTTGTTCAATGCGTATTTGGTCCAGCGTATGGCGGTTTGCGATCCATTGGCCAGCTTGCCGGCCACTTCGAACGCCTTGGCGACCAGTTCCGCCTCGTCCACGCACAGCGACACCAGGCCGATGCGCTCGGCCTCTTCCCCGCTGACCGCCTCGCACAGCAGCAAGTAGTACTTGGCCTTGGCCATGCCGCACAGCAGCGGCCAGACGATCGCCG
Organism: Bordetella petrii; assembly: GCF_020991325.1. Classification (GTDB taxonomy): domain Bacteria; phylum Pseudomonadota; class Gammaproteobacteria; order Burkholderiales; family Burkholderiaceae_B; genus Bordetella_A; species Bordetella_A petrii_E. The sequence goes on from NZ_JAJMLX010000065.1 coordinate 18,836, forward strand.
CATGGTCGCCCGCCGCCACGCCCAGGCGCGTATGGCCGTCGATGATGCGGGCGTCGCGCGCCGCGATGGAAATATCGGCCAGCAGGCCCACCACCAGCCCCGCCCCCACGGCGGCGCCATGCATGGCCGACACCACGGGCTTGTTGCAGTTGATCACGTTGTAGACCAGGTCGCGCGCTTCGCGCCACACGCGGGCGCGCACCTGGAAATCGTCGGCCATCTGCTGCACCAGGCCCAGGTCGCCGCCGCCGGAAAACCCCTTGCCTTCGCCGCGCACCACCACCACCCGGGTATCCGCATCAGTGTCCACGTCGCGCCAGATGTCGGCCAGTTCCCGGTGCAAGCGCTCGTCGGCGGTGGACAATTTACCCGGCACGCCGCCCTTGGCGCCCATGATGATCTCAAGAATTCCGCCAGGATGGCGGCGCAGCTTCAAGGCCTGGTAATGAGCGTAGTGGTCTAGCGAGGTATCGGACATGGTCTCCTCCGGAACAATGCAAGTGTTGTCCGGGGCACTATAGTGGATAGCCCTGGCTGCTGCCCCGGAATCCGCCCCTATGCCCGCCCCCCGCGCCACTCCGCCCATCCCCATTCGCGCCGGCGATCTGCCCGCCCTGTTTACCCCGCGCCCGCACGACGCCCACAAAGGCACTTCCGGCACCGTGGCCATCGTGGGCGGCGGCGCGGGCATGGTGGGGGCGGTGCTGCTGGCGGGCCG
>NZ_JAJMLX010000066.1 GCF_020991325.1 Bordetella petrii
ACGCCATGCGCCAGCGGCTGGAAGCCCAGGGGGCTGGCCCAGGTGTTGTCCATCATGGTCAGCACGCCATGGCGGCGGGCCACCTCGGCGATGGCCGGTATATCGGCCATTTCCATGGTGACGGTGCCTGGCGCTTCCATGCAGATCATGCGCGTGGTCGGCCGCAGCAGGGATTCGATGTCGGCGCCGATGGCGGGCGCATAGATTTCCACGTCCACCCCCATGTGCGCCAGCCATTTTTCGGCGAAGGTCTTCAGTGCGCCATAGCAGGCGGCAGACACCAGCAGGTGGTCGCCGCCGCGCACGAAACCCATCACGCCCGTCATCAGGGCCGCCGCTCCGGACGGGGTAATGACGCAATGCTCGGCGCCTTCCAGCGCGGCGATGCGCGACTCGAGCAGGCGGGCTGTCGGCGTGCCGGTAATGCCGTAGCTGTAGCCGTCGGGTTGGCGTTGCTTGCGGTTGACGAAATCGGCCAGGGACTCGAATACCACGGTCGACGCCCGTTCCACCGAGGGCGCCAGGCTGGCGAAATTTCTATTAACGTTGCTTATGGTATTCATTTAATCTATTCGCATGGATTAAGTGTTGCGGGAATGGATGCAGTTTGGGTGTTCCAGGCCACGCGCTCAACAATTGAAATGACTTAGTCAATAACCGGGACTTATAGAATGGATATGCGCGAGATCCAGGTCTTCCGCGCCGTGATGCAGGCGGGAACCACCAGCAAGGCGGCCAATCTGCTGGGTGTTTCGCAGCCCGCCATCAGCCAGGCCATACGCAAGCTGGAAGACTCTTCCGGCTTGCGCCTGTTCGAGCGCGTGCGCGGCAGGCTGGTGCCTACTCCCGAGGCCGGGGCGCTGATGGAAGAAGTGGACCGCTGCTTCGCGGGCTTTGAATTGATCGAACATCGCATCCGCAGCCTGAAGTCGTTCGGGGTGGGGCGCCTGGCCATCGGGTCGCTGCCCGCCCTGGGCACCGGGTTCATGCCGCGCGCCATCGCCGCGTTCGGCCTGGAGAAGCGCCGCCTGCAGATGTCATTCCAGATCATGAGTTCGCGCGAAGTGCTGCAGCAGGTGGCGGCGGGCCAGCTGGATTTCGGCCTGATGGCCGACGAACTGTCGGTGGCCGGCATGGAACATTCCGTGTTCCTGCGCACGCCAGGCGTCATTGCCATGCATAGCCGCCATCCGCTTGCGGGCAAGCCCGTGCTGCACGCGGCCGACCTGGTGCAGCATGCTTTTATCGCCCTGAATCCCGAAGATGCCAGCCGGCGCCGCCTGGAAGGCGCGCTGCGCGAGCAAGGGCTGGCCCTGAACCCCATACTGGAGACCCCGTATTCGAACTCGGTGTGCGAACTGGCGCTGAACGGACTGGGCATGGGGATGGTGCATCCCATCATGGCGCTGGACTATCTTTCGCGCGGCCTGACGATCAAGCGTATCGGGCTGGATATCAGTTTCACCAGCCTGCTGGTGTTCCGCCCGGGGGCGCCGCTGTCGGGCAATGCGAAATCCCTGTTGAAGGCAATGCGCATCCAGCTGGACAGCGACATGCATAAAGTGGGCATGGCCCTGGGCGCCCCCGCGGCGCTGCCGCTTTGACGGGGCGACCAGACACGTTTATCTTTTCCGTTACCCGGTAAGGTTTTCTCTGGAGCATTGCGATGCGTCTGTTCATGCTGGGCGTGGCCCCGCTGGTATTGTCCTTTGCCGCGCACGCCGCGCCTTCATGCGACCAGGCAGCCAGCCAGGCAGCCATGGCGCAATGCGCGGCGCAAGCCTACAAGCAGGCCGATGCGGACCTCAACAAGGCTTACCGGGCCGTGACGGCCCGCCTGAAGGACGCCGAAGGCCGCCGCGACAGCCTGGTCCGCGCACAGCGTGCCTGGCTGGCTTTCCGCGATGCCGAATGCCAGTTCGTGGCGGGCAATGGCGGCAGCGCCGATGCCATGATCGGCAGCATGTGCCTGGAATCCCAGACCCGCGCACGCACGGACGCACTGAACCAGTATCTCAGTTGCCCCGAGGGCGACCTGGCCTGCCCGTTGCCGCCATCCTGATCCGGCTGCCAGGCGCCGTCCTGGCCGTGGGCGAGCGCCGCGCCGCCAAACCTCTTGTCGGTCGTGCACCGGCAGAGTATTGTCGGATGGCTCAAGTCGATTGATTGTTCGTCCCGGCCGCCCATGCGGCGTACGCCTCAGTGCAGTGCTTGGTTCAACAGGTGGTGAACATGACAGCAGGCAGGAAGGGTAGGCAATCCCAGATCAACCACGCATTGGGTTGCCCGTGTGACAAGTCGCAAGTGGCATACGCCAACCGGCGCATCGGCGCCGACCTGGCCCGGCGCGGCTTCGTGGCGGGGCTCAGCGCGTCGATGCTGGGCGCCATCATGCCAGGCCTGTCGCTGGCCGCCGCCACCGGTGGGCAACCACCGCCCGGTCCGTTCGTGTTCAGCAATTTCCGCCTGTTCGACGGCAAGTCGGCCGCGCTGCGCGACGGCCTGTTCATGGTGGTGGAAGGCAGCATGATCGCGCAAGTGGGGCAGGGCGCGGCGCCCGCCAAAGAAGGCGCCACGGCGGTGGACTGCGGCGGCCGGATCCTGATGCCGGGCCTGATCGACGCGCATTGGCATGCGCTGCTGGCGGCGGTACCCATCCAGACCATCTTGCAGGCCGATATCGCCTTCGTGCATATCGCGGCCGTGGCCGAGGCCCGCAATACCCTGATGCGCGGCTTCACTACCATCCGCGATGCGGGCGGCCCGTCTTTCGCGCTGAAGCAGGCCATAGATAGCGGCCTGGCGGCGGGGCCGCGCATTTATCCTTCCGGCGCCATGATCACCACCACCGGCGGCCACGGCGATTTCCGCCCACTGTTCGAATTTCCCCGTACTGGCGGGCCTGCCAGCCAGATAGAACAGGTAGGGGGCGCCGCCATTGCCGACAGTGCGGACGAAATCCGCCTGCGGGTGCGCGAACAGTTCGTGCAAGGCGCCTCGCAAGCCAAGATCGTGGGCAGCGGCGGGGTGTCCTCGCCGCGCAGTCCGCTGGACATGCTGACCTTCACTGAAGAGCAACTGCGCGCCGGCGTCGAGACGGCGCGCGACTGGGGCTCGTACGCGATGGTGCATGCCTACACGCCGCAGGCCGTGCAGCGTTCGCTGGCGGCGGGAGTGCAGTGCATCGAGCATGGCCATTTGATGGATGACGCCACCGCCGCGAAAATGGCCGAGCAGGGCACCTGGCTGAGCACGCAGCCATTTATCGACCAGAACGACGTGGCGCCGCTGTCGGGACCGGGGCTGCAGCGCTTCCTGGATATCACCGCCGGTACGCCCAGAACGTTCGAGCTGGCGCGCAAGCACGGCATCAAGACGGCTTTTGGCACCGACCTGATTTTCTCGGCCACCCTGGCCAGGCGGCAGGGCACGATGCTGGCCCATTTGGGGCGCTGGTTCTCGAACGCCCAGGTGCTGCAGATGGCCACCTCGACCAACGCCGAACTGCTGGCCCTGTCGGGCCAGCGCAATCCCTATCCCGCGCGGCTTGGCGTGCTGGAAGCCGGTGCCTACGCCGACCTTCTGGTGGTGGATGGCAATCCGCTGGAAGATCTGGCCGTGCTGACCCGGCCCGAGCAGAACCTGCGGCTGATCATGAAAGACGGGCGCGTCTATAAGAACTTGCTGTAAGGTGGGTCAGGTGCGGGCGCTGGGCTGCCGCCGGGGCTGTACCGCGGCGGCCGTGTCATCCGGCGTTGCCAGGAATTGCGTCGAGGGAGAGCCGTCGGCGTTGTGCTGCATGATGCGCGCGGGCCGCCCGTGTCCGTCCAGGAAAACCTGGCCGATGCCCGCGCCGTTCCACAGGCGTTCGCCGCTGCGGCGGCGATCGGGCAGGCGCGGGCTGATCTGCAGATGGCGCCGCGTGGTCAACCAGTTCAGGGGCGAGCGCGGCGAATACAGCCAGCGGTTCAGGCGGTCCAGCCAGTCCAGCAGGCGGCGCGGGAATTCATTCTTGATGCCGCTGCTGGTAATTTGCCAGATGTGCGGCGTGTGGTCGCGGTCGCGCACCTGCACGTCGTAGGCAAAGGAATAGTGCACGTCGCCCGACAGAATCACGTAATTGCCGGGCGTGCGCGAATGCCGGAATATGTTCAGCATGACACTCGCCGCGCCGCGGTGGGCCATCCAGTTTTCGGCATCCACCGTCAACGATTGCCCCGCCCAGGTGCAGATGCGCTGGATGACCTCGATCAGCTTGACGCCGAACATGGGGGCGGGCGACACGATGACGGCGGCCTGCTCATCCAGTAGTTCCTGCTGCAGCTGGGTCAGCGATTCCCAGTCCATCAGGCCGGAGGGCTTGCTGGGAAACCGCCGGCTGCGCCAGCGGTGGGTGCGGGTGTCCAGCACGATGATGGCGGGGTTGCTGCGCAGCACGTAGTCCCATTGGCCGAATGCCAGCAAGTCGGTGATTAGCGCGTCCTGCGCGGGAAGGTCCAGGTGGCCGCGCGCATCGGGCGCGGCGGTCAGCGCCGCGGTCTGGTCCAGCACGCCGCCGAAGGCATCCGGATGGTTGCCCCAGCCCTGGCACAGCATGTATGCCACCAGCGCGTTCCCCACGATGCGCCGCGAAAACGGATGCCCGTAAGCGGTTTCTTCCCACTTGGCCGACAGGTTCCAGTCGTCGGTGATGTCGTGATCGTCGAAGATCATCAGGGTTTGCACGTGCGCCAGCAGGCGCGCGGCGCGCGGCAGGTCGGCGCGGAAACCGTGCAAGGCCCGGCATTCCTTGTTCCAGCGGCGCGCGTGCTCGTCATCCAGCGCCGGCATGCGCGGCTCGGGCACCAGGTGCCAGGGCACGGGCGACCATGCCAGCAGGTACATGGCCAGTACCTCGGCCAGGGTTACCAGGTGATTGTGCGCGCTGGCCGTGGTGAAAACAGGCTTTTCCACGCCGCCGAAAAAACGCTCGCGCAGGGCTTCATTGGAACGGAAGGCGGGCAGCAGGTCTTCGCGATGGTAGTAGCTGGCAGGGTGGGCATAAAGCGCTTCGCTGTCCTCGACGACGGCCCCTTCAATGTGTTCGCCGAACAGGCCCAGCCGGCGGATCAAGGCATGGATGGTGGCCAGCATGGGCCCGGCCACGTCATCGGCATAGACCTGGTCGCCGCACAGCATCAACAGCGCGGGCCGGGCCTGGGCCTGGCCGATACTGCCGGACAGCAGTTCGTCGGCACGCGCCAGGCCGTCCCGCGCCGGATGGTGGGGCTTGCGGCACGAGCCGAACAGGATATCGTCCGCGCGGCTGCGCAGTACCAGGCTGGGGCGGGTGGCGCCGTTGTGCAGCAGGTGCGGCGCCCAGTGGGCGATGCCCGACGCCTTGCCGCCGGCCGGCGCGGCAAGCAAGTCATATTCAATGACGGTGTCCTGCGGCAGGGGTTGCGGCAGGGAGAGATCCAGCAGGTGCAGCCAGGCGTGCCGGCCGACGGGAATGGCCCGGCAACGGCTTTCGTCCAGCGGCAGCCGCCAGGGCTCGGCGCCGGCGGGCCGCAGTTCCAGCGTCAGGTCCAGCCGCTCACTGCCCACCAGCCACATGACCAGGCGCCCGGGCTCCATGCGGCGCAGGATGGGGCCGGCCAATACGGGGGGCAGGGGGGCGGAATCGGGAGAGGTATCGGGTGTTGAATCAGGCAAAAGCATGCAATCGTGTGCCAGGGGCAGAGGGCTAGTGTAGCCGGGCGGGCCGGCTAGGGGAATTCCCTAGGCGGGCCGGCCGCCACTCGCGGACAAAGCCAGTACTGGCAAGGCTTTCCGGAAACATTCTAATTAAGGCAAGGCTTTTTTAGAAATATTGATATGGATGGAACGCTGCCCCCTATCTAGAATCCGCCGCAAGTTGTTCTACGCGTCAGCGGCTTTACTGGATAAAGGGAAACAATGCTTTCGTACACATTGCGACGGCTGTTCATGACACTGCCTGTCATGCTGTTCGTTGCGCTGTTCGTGTTTGGCCTGCTGGATCTGGCACCCGGGGACCCCGCGGCCCTGCTGGCGGGCGAAGATGCCACGCCGGAAGACATTCTGCGCATCCGGGCCACCCTGGGCCTGGACCAGCCGTTCTTGCAGCGTTTCGGAGCCTGGAGCTGGAATGTGCTGCACGGCGACCTGGGCACGTCGCTGTTCACGGGCCAGCCCGTCAGCCACATGATCAGCCAGCGGCTGGCGCCGACTTTTTCGCTGATGCTGATGACACTGATCGTGTCGGTGGCCATCGCCATCCCGATCGGTGCGCTGGCCGCCTGGAAACACAACCGCCTGCAGGACCGCGGCATCATGATCCTGGCGGTGTTCAGTTTCTCGGTGCCGTCTTTCGCGGTGGGATACCTGCTGGCGTGGATCTTCGGCCTGCAACTGCGCTGGTTCCCGGTGCAGGGCTATGCGCCGCTGGCCAATGGGTTATGGGCGTCCGTGCACACTCTGGTACTGCCGGCCCTGGCGCTGGGCAGCGTCTACGTGGCGCTGATCACCCGCATCACGCGCGCCACGCTGCTGGAAACCCTCAGCCAGGACTATGTGCGCACCGCGCGCGCGAAGGGGGTGAACAATCGCGGGCTGCTGTTCCGCCACGCGCTGAAGAACGCGGCGGTGCCCATTATTACCGTCATCGGCAGCGGCGTTGCATTGCTGATCAGCGGCACGGTCGTTACCGAAACGGTTTTCTCCATTCCCGGGCTGGGCCGCCTGGTAGTCGACGCCATCCTGCGGCGCGACTATCCGATCATCCAGGGAGTCATCTTGCTGTTCAGCTTCATGTACGTGCTGATCAACCTGCTGGTCGATCTGCTGTATCGCGCCTTCGACCCGAGGATCAAGTACTGATGAATACCTTTACCGGCTTTCTCAAGCGGCATCCCACCGCGGCCGTCGGCGGCCTGCTGGTGGTGCTGCTGTTCCTGATGGCAGTACTTGCGCCCTGGCTGGGCACGGTGGATCCGACGGCGCTGTCGCCCATCCATCGTACGCGGGCGCCCAGCGACCAGTTCTGGTTCGGAACCGATCTGCTGGGGCGCGACGTGTATTCGCGCGTGATCTACGGGGCGCGCATTTCGCTGATCGTGGGCTTCACGGTGGCGGCGTTGTCCACGGTAATCGGCGTGGTCATCGGGCTGGCCGCGGGTTTCGTGCGCTGGGTGGATGCCGTGGCCATGCGCATCATGGACGGCTTCATGTCCATCCCGACCATCCTGCTGGCCATTGCACTGATCGCCCTGACGCGCGCGTCGCTGCAGAATGTCATCATCGCCATCACCATCGCCGAGGTTCCCCGCGTGGTGCGCCTGGTGCGCGGCATGGTGCTGTCGCTGCGCGAACAGCCTTATGTCGAGGCGGCGGTGGCGGCCGGCGCCAGCCGTACGCGTATTGTCATCAAGCATATTTTTCCCAATACCTTGGCCGCGCTGATGGTGCAGGCCACTTATATCTGCGGCGTGGCGATCCTGGCCGAGGCCAGCCTGTCGTTCATCGGCGCGGGCGTGCCGCCCTCGGTGCCATCGTGGGGCAACATCATGGCCGAAGGGCGCGCCCTGTGGCAGATCAAGCCGCACCTGATCGCCTTCCCGGCGCTGTTCCTGTCCATCACGATCCTGGCGATCAACATGCTGGGCGACGGGCTGCGCGACGCCGTTGACCCGCGCATGGCCAAGAGGATCTGACGATGAGCACAAGCACCACAACCAACCGCCGCGTGCTGGATGTGCGCGACCTTTCCGTCGCGTTCGGCCACGGCGGCAACACGTTCCGCGCCGTCAAATCCCTGAGCCTGCATGTGGACCGGGGAGAAACCCTGGCCATCGTGGGCGAATCCGGGTCGGGCAAGTCGGTGACCTCGCTGGCCGTGATGCGGCTGGTGGAATTCGGCGGCGGCCGTATCGAAAGCGGCAGCATGGTGTTCCACCGGGCCTCGGGCCAGACGGTAGACCTGGTGGCCGCGTCCGAAGACAGCATGCGCGCCATGCGCGGCAATGACCTGGGCATGATCTTCCAGGAGCCCATGACGTCGCTGAATCCGGTGTTCACGGTGGGGGCGCAGATCGTCGAGGCGATCCGCCTGCACCAGGCCTGCGACGGCGCCGCCGCGCGGGCGGCGGCCCGGCGCATCCTGGACCAGGTGCGCATTCCGGACGCCGGCGCGATCATGGGGCGCTATCCGCACGAGTTGTCGGGCGGGATGCGCCAGCGCGTCATGATCGCCATGGCCCTGTCGTGCAAGCCGGCGCTGCTGATCGCCGATGAACCGACCACCGCCCTGGACGTGACCATCCAGGCGCAGATCCTGCAATTGATCCGCGAGCTGCAGCGCGAGATGGACATGGGGGTCATCTTCATTACCCACGACATGGGCGTGGTGGCCGAGGTGGCCGACAGGGTAATGGTGATGCGCAAGGGCGACGTGGTCGAGAACAACGATGTGCAGGGCTTGTTCAAGGCGCCTGCCCATCCCTACACGCAGGCGCTCATGGCGGCGGTGCCCCGCCTGGGGGCGATGCGCGGCACGGCATTGCCGGCGCGCTTTCCCTTGCTGTCGGATACCGGCCAGGCCGAGCCGCCTGCCGCCGTGGCGGCGAAGGACGAGGTGGTACTGAGCGTGCGCGGGCTGGTTACGCGCTTCGATGTGCGCGGGGGTGTCTTCGCCCGCGTGAAGAAGCGCGTGCATGCTGTGGAACAGGTCAGTTTCGACCTGCACGCCGGCGAGACACTGGCGTTGGTGGGAGAGTCGGGTTGCGGCAAGACGTCCACCGGGCGCTCGTTGCTGCGCTTGGCCAAGACCACGCGCGGCACTATCACCTTCGAGGGACAGCCCATCAGCCAGGACGACCCCGGCGCCTTGCGCACGCTGCGACGCAATATGCAGTTCGTGTTCCAGGACCCTTTTGCGTCGCTGAACCCCCGCATGCGGGTGGGTGATTGCGTGAAGGAACCGATGCTGATCCATGGCCTGTACAGCGGTGCCCAGGCCGGCCGCCGCGCGGCCGAGCTGTTCGAACGCGTGGGGCTGGATGCCTCGATGCTGCGGCGCTGGCCGCACGAGTTCTCGGGCGGGCAACGCCAGCGCATCTGCATCGCGCGCGCGCTGTCGGTCGACCCAAAGGTGCTCATCGCGGACGAATCGGTATCCGCGCTGGATGTGTCCATCCAGGCACAGATCGTGAACCTGCTGATCGACCTGCAGCGCGACCTGGGCATCAGCCTGCTGTTCATTTCGCACGATATGGCCGTGGTGGAACGCATCAGCCACCGCGTTGCGGTGATGTACCTGGGCCAGATCGTCGAGATCGGCCCGCGCCAGGCCATTTTCGAGCACCCCCAGCATGCGTATACCCGCAAGCTGATGCAGGCCGTGCCCGTTGCGGATCCCGGCGCGCGGCGCGGCGGCACGCTGGAACTCAGCGAATTGCCCAGCCCGGTGCGCGCCATCGGCGACGAGCCGGACGTGCAGCCGCTGGTCCAGGTCGGCGACGGCCATTTCGTGGCGCGGCACCGCATCGGTGGCGCGTACTAGTCGTTTTCTTCTTTTACCCGGAGATCAACAATGGATCGTAGGAATTTTCTGCTGGCTTCCTCGGCTTCGGCCGCCGCCTGGGCGCTGCCGGGCTTTGCTTTCGCGCAGCCCGCGAAACAGGCGTTCCGCTGGGTACCGCAAGCCGACCTGACACTGCTGGACCCGGTATTCACCACCGCGGCCGTCACCCAGGTGCACGCCCAACTGGTGTTCGACACCCTGTATGGGCTGGATAACGAATACCAGCCCAGCCCGCAGATGGTGGCCAGCCAGGCCAGCGAGAACAACGGCCTGCTATGGAAAATTACCTTGCGCGACGGCCTGGTATTCCATGACGGTTCTCCAGTGCGGGCGCAGGACGCCGTGGCCAGCATCCAGCGCTGGGCCAAGAAAGACCTGATGGGCCGGTCGTTGATGCAGTCCACGGAATCACTGGCCGCGCTGGACGACAAGACCTTCCAGTTCACGCTGAAGAAACCTTTCCCCCTGATCCTGCATGCCTTGGGCCGCCAGTCGGGCAACATGGCCTGCATCATGCCGGAACGCCTGGCTTCGCAGCCGGAAACCGAGGCGGTCAAGGAAATGGTGGGCAGCGGACCCTTTACCTTCAAGGCCGATAAGTGGATGTCGGGCTCGCGCGTGGTGTATGAGAAGTTCGATGGCTATGTGCCGCGCACGGACGACCGCAAGCCGGAATTCACCGCCGGCCCCAAAGTGGCCCATGTCGGCGAAGTGCAATGGCATATCATTCCCGACCGCGCCACCGCCATCGCGGCGCTGCAGGCGGGCGAGGTGGACGGCGTGGAGATGGTGGACAACGATTTCCTGCCCATCCTGACCCAGGACCCCAACATTCAGCTGGTCAAGCGCAGCCTGCCCACCATAGGCGTGATGCGCTTCAACCACCTGCACGCGCCGTTCAATAACGTGGCCATTCGCCGCGCAGTGCTCAGCGCGGTGAACCAGACCGAGTACATGACCGCCATGAACGGCGCGGATTTCCCCGAGTACTGGAGCGACCAGTGCGGCGTATTCGTGCCCGGCTCGCCGATGGCCAGCGATGCGGGCATGGAAAAGCTCACGGGCAAGCGCGATATCGACGCGGCCCGCGAAGCCATCAAGGCGGCCGGCTACAACGGCGAGAAAGTCGTGTTGCTGGACCCGGTGGATTTCCCAACATGGCATGCGGCCGCGCTGGTGACGGCCGACCTGTTCAAGCGGCTGGGCTTCAACGTGGATGTGCAGACCATGGACTGGGGCACCGCCGTGCAGCGCCGCAATAATCAGGATGCGCCCGCCGCGGGCGGTTGGAACGTGGCGTTCACCGGCAACACCGGCCCCAACAACCTGGACCCGGCGGGTCACCTGGCGTTGCGCGGCAACGGCAAGAAGGCGTGGTTTGGCTGGCCCACCAGCGAGCGCATCGAGCAGTTGCGCCTGGACTGGTTCAACGCGCCGGACCTGGAAGCGCAGAAGAAGATCTGCCGCGACATCCAGCTGCAGGTGTTCGAGGACGTGCCCTATATTCCGTTGGGCGCCAGCTACCCCGTCAGCGCCTTGCGCAAGGAGTGGCGCGACTTCCAGCCGCAGATGTCGCTTTTCTACACCGTGCACAAGGCATAAGGCGCAAAGGATATCCCATGAGCAGCAAGGCACCGAAAGTCGCGATTCTTGGCTTTCACCTGGAATCCAATGCGTTTTCCCCATTGTCGGTCGAAGAAGACTTTCGAGCGCAGTGCTGGGAAGAGGGCGATGGCATCAGCGAACTGGCGCGCGGCGTCAGCCGCCTGCCCAGCGAAGTGTCCGGGTTCTACGCCCGCATGGATGAGATCGGCGAATGGACTCCCGCGCCGCTGATCGTGATCGGGGCGCCGCCGGGCGGCCCGGCCAGCACCGATGTGTGGACGGCGTTCCTGGACGCGGTACAAGCGCGCCTGCAGGCCGCCATGCCGGTGGATGCGGTGTACGTGGCGAATCACGGCGCTTCCTCGGCGGATGGCGTGGACGACACCGAAGGGGTGCTGGCACGGCGCCTGCGCGAATTGGTGGGGCCCGGCGTTCCCATCGTGGCCACGCACGACCTGCACTGCAACGTATCGCAGGACACCGTGGACGCACTGGATGGCCTGATCGCCTATCGCACCAATCCGCACGTGGACCAGCGCGAGCGCGCGGCCGACGCCGCCGACATGATCCACGAGATTCTTGCCGGCACGCGCATGGTAACCGCCTATGTGCGCTTGCCGCTGACGCCGCCCTCGGTCACCCTGTCGACCGCCTCCGGCCCGTACGCCGATATGGTTGCCATGGGGGCCCGGTTGACGCAGCCGGCGGACGAGGGGCCCATCGCCCATGTGGCGGTTTGCGCGGGGTTCGTATTTTCGGACCTGCCCAAGTGCGGCGTCACCGTCACTGTTACGGCGCGCGGCGACTTGCAGGCGGCGCGGCGCGCCGCGTTGCAGGTGGCGCGCGCGGGCTGGGCCGACCGGGCGCGCTACGTGGCCAATACCATCAGCGTGGAACGCGCGGTAGAACTGGCCCGCAATGCCAGCCAGGCGCTGCTGTTCGCCGACGTGGCCGACAACCCGGGCGGCGGCGGGCGGGGCAATACCTCGTGGCTATTGCAGGCCTTCGATGAAGCGCGCGTGCCGCATGTGGTCCTGGGTGTGTTCGTGGACCCGGCGCTGGCGGCCGAAGCCGCCCTGCTGGGCGTGGGCGCCGAGTTCGATGCGGTATTCAATCGCCAGGAAAGCGAGTATTCGCGCCGCTATACCGCGCGCGCGCGCATACTGAAGCTGACCGACGGCGAGGGCATGGGGCGGCGCGGCATCATGCGGGGACGCAAGTTCTCGCTGGGCCAGACTTGCCTGCTTCAGCTGGTGGATTCGGGCATGCAGGTGGTGGTGGGCAGCCTGCGCCGCCAGTTGGCCGAACCGGCCATCCTGGAAATGCATGGCATCGACATCGCTACCGCGGGACACGTCATTGTCAAGAGCCGTGGCCATTATCGGGCCGGCTTCGACGAGTTCTTCCCGAACGACCGCATCCACGACGTCGACAGCCCTGGGCTGACCACGCCCAACCTGAAGCAGATCGCCTTCAAGCGCCTGCCCCGGCCGGTGTGGCCGCTGGACAGCGATGCGGCCTGGCGCGAACCCGATTGGGCCGCGGACGTGTAAGTGCGGGGAGGGTGTCTGGCTTCCGTCAGGGTGCCAGACACTGTCTAACTGAGGCCGTCGTGGCACACAACGGTGTCCGGCACCTTCCGGAGCCGGACACCCGGCAGTGGGTGCGCCGCCTACTCCTGGCTGGGCACGGGCCCAAGGCCGGCCGCCATCCAGGCCGGGTGGGCATAGGCGGCATCGATATGCTCGCCCACCGACTCCACGAAGCGGGTCACGCTGGCCGGCAATTGCCGGTCGGCCATGGTCTGGATGTGCATATTGCGCTGATGCAGCTCGGCATTGGACATCGGGATGGTGACCAGCTCGCCCCGCTCGGTGGAATCCATGACGGTCAGGTCGCCGGAAAAGCCGATGGCGCCCCATTGCAGGCAGCTGTTCTGGATGGCGCCCTGGTTATTGCACGTAAGCGCGACGTTCAGGGCGATTTTTTCGTGCATGCAGCACAAGTCGATGATGAAGCGGATGGTGCTGCCCGGGCCCATCAGGGCCACCGGATAATTGCCGAGATCGCGCATCGACAGCACTTTTCGGCGGGCTAGCGGGTGATGGGGCGCCATGATGGCAAACACGGGCATGCGGCGGGCATATTGCACATGCACGCCCTGCGGCGGCGACAGGTTGTAGCTTAGCCCGATGTCGTCTTCGCCCTCGCGTACGCGGCGATTGATTTCCGACGACTGCAGAATATTCAGCTCGAAGCGCAGCGAGGGCTCATCTGCCAGGAACTTGCCTATCACGCGCGGCAGCAGTTCGCGCCCGAAAGCCTGGTTGGCGGAAATCCGTATGAGTTTCTGCCCGACCTTGCTCAGGTCGCGGATTTCGGCGCGCGCGCGCTCGGCTTCCAGGGCGGCGCGCCGCGCGTAAGCCTTGAGCAACTGCCCTGCTTCGGTCAGCACCATGCCGCGGGCGTGGCGGTCGAACAGCAGGGTCTGGTGTTCTTCTTCCAGCTTGCGGATCATGCGGCTTACCGCGGACGGCGCCACATGCAGTTTTTGCGCGGCCACCGTCAGGGACCCTGCATCGACGACTTCCAGGAAGTAACGCAAGGCGGTATTGAGCATGGTGCGGCGCGCGGGCTGGGTTTATGCGGGTTCTTATACTAGCTCAGGCATCCGCTCGCGGTCAGCGCCGCGCCACCAGCGTCAGCAGCGTGATTTCCGACGGCGCGTCCAGGCGCACGGGCGGCCCCCAATAACCGGTGCCGCGGCTGGTATAGACCCACATGTCGTCGAAGCGGCGCAGGCCGGCCGTGAAAGGCTGCTGGAACCGGACGAAGAAATTCCAGGGCAGGAATTGTCCGCCGTGCGTGTGGCCGGATATCTGCAACTGGAAGCCGGCCGGTGCGGCCGCGGCCGCGCTGCGGGGCTGGTGGGCCAGCAGCACACTGACAGCGCCGGCCGGCGCGCCCGCCAGGGCTGCCACCGGGTTGCTGGCCTGGGCCGGGTCGAAGGCGCCCGCGCTGTAGTCGGTAACCCCGGCCACCACCAGTTGCGCGCCCTGGTGGTTCAGGGTGGCATGCTGGTTCATCAGCACCTGCAAGCCTAGCCTGCGGAATTCGGCCACCCAGGATGAAGCGCCCGAATAATATTCATGATTGCCTGTTACCAGGAAGGCGCCGTGGCGGGCGCGCAGTTCGCCCAGCGGGCGCGTATGCGGCGCCAGTTGCGCAACCGGGCCGTCGACGACATCGCCGGTAATGGCGACCAGGTCGGGCTGCAGCGCATTCACGGCCTGCACGATCTGTTCGACATAGCCATGCTTGATGGTGGGGCCGACGTGGATGTCGGAGATCTGCGCGATGGTGAAGCCCTCTAGTGCGGCGGGCAGGTCCGCGATGGGCACCTGGACCCGCACGACGCGTGCCAGGCGGCGGGCATTGTAGATACCCAGCAGCGTGGCGGCGGCGGCCAGCGCCAGCACCGCGAATGCGCTGCCTGTTTTCACGGTGCTCACCGGCAGGTGCGCGGAGGCCAGCGCCGCGCCCGAAAACGCCAGGGCCAGCACCGCATCGCGCAGCAGAGTCAGCACGAACACCGACGAGAACAGCCCCATGGCCAACAGCCCGATGGCGGCGACCGTGTCCGCCCAGGGACGTGCGGCGAAGGGCCGGATGACCAGCGACAGGGGCATCAGCACACACGACAGCGCCAGGGCCGCCACCGCTGCCCATTGCTGGTGCGGGGACAGGGACAGGTCGGGAATCAGGCGCAGGCCGACATAGGCGTGGGCGGCCGCCACGAGGGCCAGCAGGCGCAATAAGAACGAAAGTCGGGGCATGGTCGGCGGTGGGCTAGTCGCCGCGCCAGGCAGCGCGCCGGCGACGGCAAGGGGTGAGCAGCGTGCCATCTTACGCGCCCGGGCGGGCCGGATGCGTCGGCTGGCAAGCCGCAGCTTCGACAACGCCGCGTTGCTATCGTTCACGAATAGTTATGATATAACATAACGTTTTATAAATGAACTTGCGCCAGGCAGCCTGAACAAGGCCTGTCCCTCCGGCCTCTACACCCCATGAATTCCAGAATGAACGCCAGGCGCGATGTAGCCGCCGGCTGCCTGATGATGTTAAGCGCGGTGAGCGCACCGGCCTGGGCCGAAGATGCGGAGGCGGAGCCGGGCGCGCAAAGAACGCGGCCCGCGCAAGCCGCCACGCTGTCGCCGGTGGTGGTGACGGCCACGGCATGGGAACGCAGCCAGGAAGCCGCGCCGGCCAGCGTCACCGTGATCGATGGCGACGCCTTGCGGCGGCAGCCGGTGCTGGATCTGGCGGACGCGGTCAGGGACACGGTGGGGGTCGGCCTGGAAGACGCGGGCCTGGGACGGCGCGGCATTTCGATCCGCGGCATGAGCGCCGAACACACCCTGATGCTGGTGGATGGGCAGCGCGTCAACAGTTCCGCTTCCGCGATTGCGCATTCCGATTTCGAGCTGGGCTGGGTGCCCACCGAGGCCATCGAGCGGGTCGAGGTGGTGCGGGGGCCGATGTCGTCCTTGTATGGTTCCGAGGCCCTGGGCGGCGTGGTCAATGTCATTACCCGCAGGGCCACGGACGATTGGCAAGGATCGTTCAGCACCTATGCCATGGCCAATGAGCACGACCTGGGGGGTAATCAATACAAAACAGGTTTCTACCTGGGTGGGCCCATCGTGCCCGGCAAACTGGGCCTGAATGTCTGGGGGGAATTCAGCCGTCGAGCGCCGTTGCGCGATGCCGGCAACACCGCCCTGACGGCCCTGGACGAACGGGAATCGACCTTCGGCCATGTGGGCCTGACCTGGACACCCGATGCCCGGCAGCGCGTGGACGTGTCGGTGGACGCGGGCAACGAATCGCAGGAAGGGTATCGCAGCAATACTGATGCCGTGGTGTACGAAGCCGGCAACGACGTGCAGCGCCGCCGCTATTCAATTTCGCACACCGGCAACTGGGCCTGGGGCAACAGCCAGGTTCGCCTGTACCGTTCCACGCTGGACCGCGATGCCTACCGCAGCGACGGCGGCGATGCGACCGGGCCCAATATCTTTACCGATACCGTGCTGGACGGACGGGTGGGTTTTGCGGCCGGCAGGGCGCACAAACTGACCCTGGGCGCCGAGACGCGGCGCGAGCGCCTGGAGGATCCGTCCGTGAACCAGGCGGGCGTAAAGTCGTTGACGCACTACGCGCTGTTCGCGCAGGACGAGATCCGGCTGAGCGAAAGCTGGGAACTGGTGCTGGGCAGCCGTTTCGACCGCCACGAGGATTTCGGCTGGCAGACCAGCCCGCGCGCCTACCTGCTGTTTCGCCCGGACCAGGCCTGGACGTTCAGGGCCGGCGTGGGAGAAGGGTTCAAGGCGCCCACGCTGAAGCAGTTGTCGCCCGAATATGAGTCGCGCGCCGCCATGGGCGGACGCGGCATTATCCGGGGCAATCCGGACCTGCAGCCGGAAACCAACCGAGCCTATGAACTGGGCGCGGCCTACGAGCAAGGGCGTTGGTCGGGCGGCGTGACGCTGTTCCACAACGACGTGAAGAACCTGATCGAAACCGTGCGCCAGCCTACCTGCTACGAGCCGCGCCGCGTGTGCCTGGAATACGAGAACGTGTCCAAGGCCCGGCTGCGCGGCGTGGAACTGACGGGTGGGGTTACCCTGCTGCCGAGTTGGCGCCTGGATGCCAACTACACCTACCTGGATGCACGCGATCGCAGTACGGGCGAGCGCCTAGCCGACCGTTCCCGGCATCGTGCCAACGCCACGCTGACCTGGGCGGCCTTGCAGCAGCTGGGAACGCGCCTGCGGGTGGAGTACATCGGGGCGCAATACCGGTCGGCCACCGAGAGCGACCGGCCTGGCTATACCCTGTTGCACTGGTACGTGGACTATGACGTCAATCCCAATCTCAGTCTGCATGCCGGTATCGAGAACCTGACCGACAAGCGCCTGGCCAATGACGATGCCGGTGTCTATGGGCGCGCGGATGAAGGCAGGCGCTACTTTGCCGGCCTGACCGCGAGGTTCTGATGGCTTGCCCGCGTTTTGCTTTGTGGCTGCGCCGCGTCGTGCCGGCGGTGCTGGCGCTCTGGCTGGCGGGGCCGGCCCTGGCGGCATCCGGGCCGGTCGTCCTGGTGCTGCACAACAGTTTCGTGTCTGCCGAAAAGTTCCAGCGCATGCAGGCCGGCGCCGCGCGGCAGGGTGTCGCGCTGCGGCACCTGGATGTCGGGCAGGCTGCGGCGCCCGCGCTGCGTCAGGCGGTTGAACAGGCGGCCCTGCTGGTGGTGGATAGTCCCCGGCCCAATGACCGCGCCGCGGTCTTGCGGCAGTTGCAGCAAGTGCCGCGCTATGCGGCAACGCCTGGCGTGACGGTTGGCGGCGGGCGGCCCGCCTGGCAGCACCTTTCGTCCGAATATGGCGCGGCCCTGGCGCAACTGTATGCGGCCGGGGGCGCCGAGAACTTCGGCCGATTCTTTGCCCTGGCCAGGGCGGTGCACGACGGCGTCGATCCGCCCGCCGATGCGCTGGGCCCGCCCGACACGTTGCCCGCTACCGGTTTCTATCATCCCGATGCGCCGCGCGTGTATACCCGTGTGCAGGATTACCTGCAGTGGTATGAGGTCCGGCCGGCGGCGCCGCAATCGACAGGCAAGGTGGCGTTCCTGGTGCACCAGGGAGTGGTCAGCGACCTGTTGACCCGCGAAGTGGACGACCTGGTTCGCCGTGCCGAGGCGGGCGGCCTGCTGCCGATTGTGTTCTGGTTTGACGGCGCGGGGCCCCAGGGGCTGCAAGACGTACTGGACGCCGGCCGGATCGATGCCCTGGTCAATCTCAGCCACATGCAGAATGGCGCGGCGCGCAGCCGGGACTTCCTGGTTCTGGATGTGCCGGTAATCCAGACGCTGCGTTTTCGCGAAGGCACGGCGGCCGACTGGCCGGCGGCGCACTCGGGGGTGGCGCCCCGCACCACCGCGGTATTCCTGGCCGGGCCGGAAGGCTGGGGAATCAGCGACCCGCTGGTGTTGTCCGCCAGTACCGACGGCACCAGCCACCTGCTGCCCAGGCAGGCGGATGCCCTGGTCGCGAAGCTGCGCAGCCTGGCCGCGCTGCGCCATACGCCACCGGCGCGGAAGCGGCTGGCGCTGATGTTCTGGAACTACCCCGCGGGTGAAAAAAACCTAGGCGCGTCGAATCTGAACATTCCCCGCAGCCTGGTGTCCATCCAGGCCGCGCTGGCATCGCAGGGGTACCAGGTTGGCAGTGCCATCACCGAAGCGCAGGCCATCGAGACCGCCCAGCGCATGCTGGGCGCGCTGTACGACCCCGCGAAGCTGGATGCCTTGCTGGCCGACGGCCTGGCTGCCCTGTATCCGCTGGCCGACTACGCAGACTGGCTGGCCGGCCTGCCGGAACAGCGGCAAGCCGAATTGCGGCATGCGGGCGATCCGGAGAAACACCGGGCGGTGCGCGAGATAAAAGGGCGGCGCTACTTCGTGATTCCGCGCTGGCAGCTGGGGCAGTGGCTGGTGATGCCGCAGATGCCGCGCCATGCCGGGCAGCCCGGCCACTATCACGACACCGCCAGCGCGCCCGACCATCTTTACATGGCGGCGTACCGGTACTTGCAGGAATCGTATGCTGCCCATGCGCTGATTCACCTGGGCACGCATGGTACGCAGGAATGGCTGCCCGGCAAAGACCGCGGCCTGGCGGACACCGATTATCCCTGGCTGGCCGTGGGCAGCCTGCCGGTGTTTTATCCCTACATCCAGGACAACGTCGGTGAAGCCATCCAGGCCAAGCGGCGCGGCCGCGCGGTCGTCATCAGCCACCAGACGCCGCCGTTCGCGCCGGCCGGCCTGTACGACCAACTACGCGACCTGCACCACTTGATCCACGAGTACCAGCAACTGGACGATGGCATGGTGCGTGAACAGGTCAGCGTGAAGATCCGCGCTGCCGCCATTGCCGCCAACCTGCATGCCGACATAGGCTGGACGGCACAGCAGGCGGAACAGGACTTCCCCGGTTTCCTGCAGCACTTGCACGACCACCTGCATGAGCTGGCGCGCAGCGCCATGCCGTTGGGCCTGCATGTCTATGGCCAGCCGCCCGAGCCCGGGCACCGGGTCACCACCATCATGCAGCAGTTGGGCCGCCCATTTTTCGACGCGCTGGGGGTGGATCAGGAAGAGCTATTCGCCGTCGACCCGGCCCGCTTGCCGGACAGCGCCCCATACCGGGCGGTGGCGCGCATGCTGGACGCCCAGGCGCCCGACGCCGGTGCCGCCACGCGGGAACA
>NZ_JAJMLX010000067.1 GCF_020991325.1 Bordetella petrii
TCGCGTACGGCGGCGGAGACGAGGAGTCCGTCGGCGGTTTCGAGGGGGCTGAGGCTGATCTCGACGGGGAATTCGGTGCCGTCCTTGCGCAGGCCGTAGAGGTCGAGGCCGGCGCCGGCGACAAGGAAACAACGGAATCGGAAGCAAGCGTGGCGGTAGTCATGGAAAGAGCTCCGGTTAGAAAAGCGCTAACTGCGGTGAAGGTTGAGAGGGCGAAGGCTGGGCACGCCGCTGGCCGCCCTGCCCCGTGGCCGAGGCCGCCGTGGCAGGCGGCATGGGCGCCTGGAACAAATGGGTGGCCAGTTGCGGCCGCGTGGTGTTCAAGCCCAGCTTGCGCACCGCCAGGTTGAAACGCTGGCGCAGCAGGTCGGCCCAGATGCCGGTGCCGCGCATGCGCGAACCGAAATTTGGATCGTTGCGGCGGCCATTGCGCAGGTCTTCGATGCGATGCAGGACGCGCTGGGCGCGATCGGGAAAATGCGCCTGCAGCCATTCCTCGAACACGGCCCGCACTTCCCATGGCAGGCGCAGCACGGTGTAGCTGGCGTAGCAAGCCCCCGCCTGGCGGGCTTCCTGCAGGATATGTTCGAGGGAAGCGTCGTTGATGAACGGGATGACGGGCGCCACCAGCACCCCTACCGGCACGCCGGCGTTGGCCAGCGCCCGTACCGCCTGAATTCGCCGCCACGGGGCCGAGGCGCGCGGTTCCAGGGTGCGCGCCATGTCGGTGTCGAGCGTGGTGACGCTGACGTAGACCGTGACGAGGCGGTGTTCGGCCAGCGAACGCAGCAGGTCGAGGTCGCGTTCCACCAGGGCGTTCTTGGTTACCAGGGTGGCGGGGTGGCGCGTCTGCAGCAGGAGTTCCAGCAGCCCGCGCGTGAGTTGCCATTCGCGTTCGACGGGCTGGTAGACGTCGGTGGCCGAGCCGATGTTGATGGGCGACACCCGGTAGCCGGGACGCGCCAGTTCGGCGCGCAGCACATCGACCGCGTTGGCCTTGGCAACCAGCCGGGTTTCGAAGTCCAGCCCCGGGGAATAGCCCAGGTAGGCATGGGTGGGCCGCGCATAGCAGTACACGCAGCCATGCTCACAGCCGCGGTACGGGTTGACGGCTACGTCGAAGGGGATGTCGGGGGAATCGTTGCGCGACAGCAGCTTGCGGGCCTGTTCGGCCTGCACCGAGGTTTTCAGGGCCGGTTCGGCGGCGATGGGAATATAGGTGGCAGGCGGCGCTTCGGAGGTGCTGGTGGGCCAGGCCGGGCCGATCCAGGAGGTATCGGCGGCTGCCGGGGCATCGGCCGGAGCATGGGTGGCGGCCCAGCCATCGTCGGCGGGCGCGCGATCGGTTTGCTGGAAGCGGTGGCGCACGTTAGTAACCGCTCCCCGGCCGCGCAAGGCGGCGGGGGCGGCAGCCGGGGACCCAGAACCGGCGGGAAAAACGTGATCGGTGCGTTCCATGAAAGTACTGTACAAAAAACCAGTACTTTCAGCAAGCCCCTTCCGCCCTGAACAGGCGACGTCCCACTTTACCGCAAGACGCGCCGGCCGTCTGGAGATTTCATTCCACGCTCTGGAAATCGCCCGCAAACCCGCATAAATGCTGGGTTTTGCCGAAAAACAACAGGCCGCCGCCGGGTATTTTGCGGCGGTCTTGAGGCTAACGCAGCATGCCCGCGGCAGCGGTCTGGTGCGTGGCTTCGTCGATCAGGATGAAAGCTCCCGTGGCAGGCGCATCGGCATAGCGATCGACCGCCAGCGCTTCGCGTGTGACGAGCGTGACGCGGCCGATTTCGTTCATCGCCAGCGTACCGCTGCCGTTGGCCACTTCCTGCAGTTCGTGGATGTCGCGCTGCGTCAGCACGTCGCGGATCCTCGCCGAGGTCAGCCGCGTGCCATGCTTGATCAGATACTTGCGCGACGGATTCAGGGCCTGCGCATCCAGCCAGCACAGTTCGGCCTCGAACTCGCGCGCCACGCGCGCAGGTTCAGCCACATGCGACAGCACGTCGCCGCGCGAGACATCCACGTCGCGATCCAGCACCACGGTCACCGAATCCCCGGCCACGGCGGCATCTACGGCGCGGTCGAAAGCCAATACCTCCCGCACGCGCGCGGCCACGCCCGACGGCTGCACCACGACTTCATCGCCCGGCCGCAGCACGCCGCTGGCCACCCTGCCCGCGTAGCCACGGAAATCTTCCGCGCTGTCTCCGCCGTGGCGCGCCACCCATTGCACCGGAAAGCGCAGCGCCTGCGCCGCGGTCGGTTCGGCCTGGCTCAACTGCTCAAGCAGGCTGAGCAGCGGCGGGCCTTCGTACCAAGGGGTCTTGGCCGACGGGTTGACGACGTTGTCGCCTTCCAGGGCAGACAGTGGCAACACGTGGAAGTGCGGAATATCCAGCCGCCGGGCGAGGTCGGCGTAGGCATCGCGGATGCGGTCGAACACCGCGCGGTCCCAGTCGACCAGGTCCATCTTGTTAACCGCCACCACGATGTGGCGTATGCCCAGCAGGCGCGCGATTGTGCTGTGCCGCTTGGTCTGCGGCAGCAGCCTGCCGTCGGCGGCGCGCGTGGCGTCGATCAGGATGATGGCGGCATCGGCGGTGGACGCGCCGGTGACCATATTGCGTGTGTACTGCTCGTGCCCCGGCGCATCGGCCACGATGAACTTGCGCAGGGGGGTCGCAAAGTAGCGGTAGGCCACGTCGATGGTGATGCCCTGTTCGCGCTCGGCTTCCAGGCCGTCGGTCAGCAGCGCGAAATCGATGCCGTCGCCCGCCACCCGCTTGTACTTGGCCCGCGAAATGGCATCCAGCTGGTCGGCGAACACGCCCTTGCTGTCGTACAGCAGGCGGCCGATCAGGGT
This sequence comes from Bordetella petrii, assembly GCF_020991325.1. GTDB lineage: Bacteria > Pseudomonadota > Gammaproteobacteria > Burkholderiales > Burkholderiaceae_B > Bordetella_A > Bordetella_A petrii_E. Next base: position 2,867 of record NZ_JAJMLX010000067.1, read on the forward strand.
GGACTTGCCATCGTCGACCGATCCGGCCGTAATCAACCGCAACACGCCGCTATCGGCGCCCGAAAGAAAAGAATCGTTCACAGCATTCATGGAAAAGTCCTGTGCGGCGCCTGCGCGGCGCCGGGATCGGTTCAAAGATCAGAAATAGCCTTCTTTCTTGCGGCGCTCCATCGAGGCCTCGGAAGTCTGGTCGTCCATGCGCGTGGCGCCGCGCTCGGTGATATCGGTAATGGCGGTTTCCGCGATGATGGCGGCCGGATCTGCCGCCTCGGACGCCACGGGACATGTGCATGAGATATCGCCCACGGTGCGGAAACGCACCGCCAGGTTCTCGACCAGCTCGCCGTCTTTCGGCGGCGTCAGCGGGGTCACGGGCACCAGCAGGCTCTTGCGGCGCACGACATCGCGCCGGTGGCTGTAGTAGATGGACGGCAGGGCCAGCTGTTCGCGCTGGATGTATTGCCAGACGTCCAGTTCGGTCCAGTTGGAAATGGGAAACACACGCATGTTCTCGCCCGGATGCACACGGGTATTGAACAGGTTCCACAGCTCGGGGCGCTGCGCCTTGGGGTCCCACTGGCCGAATTCGTCCCGGAACGAGAATATCCGTTCCTTGGCGCGCGCTTTTTCCTCGTCGCGCCGCGCGCCGCCGATGCACGCGTCGAAGCCGAATTCCTCGATGGCCTCGAGCAAGGTCACCGCCTGCGCCGCGTTGCGTGAATCGTGCTCGCGGCGTAGCACCACGCTGCCCCGCCGGATCGAGTCTTCGACACTGCGCACCAGCAGGGTTTCGCCCAATTCAGCGGCGCGCCGGTCGCGAAAGGCAATGACCTCGTCGAAGTTGTGGCCGGTATCGATGTGCATCAAGGGAAACGGGAAGCGGCCAGGCCGGAAGGCTTTCTCGGCCAGCCGCAACAGCACCACCGAATCTTTGCCCCCCGAAAACAGCAGGACGGGCTTGGCGCATTCGGCGGCCACTTCGCGCAAAATGTAGATCGCTTCGGATTCCAGCCAATCCAGGTGGCTGCGATTGACGACGACAGACATGGTTTTCCTTTTATACAGAAGTCGATTTCACCGGCTCGGCGGCCACCGGGATGACCCGGTTGCCGGCGTGCAGCCCGCATTCTTTGGAATCGGATGATTCCCACCACCAACGCCCTGCCCTGACGTCTTCGCCCGGCCGGATGGCACGGGTACAGGGTTCGCACCCGATCGACGGGTAGCCCTGGTCATGCAGCGGGTTATAGGGAATGTCCAGGGCCCGGATCGCATGCCATACGTCTTCCTCGCTCCATGCCGCCAGCGGGTTGTATTTGTACAGGCCGAACACCGGATCCCGCTCGGATTCGGGCAGCTCGCCGCGCGTGGCGGCCTGGCCGCGCCGCTGCCCGGTGATCCAGGCGCCGCGGTCCGCCAGCGCGCGCTTCAGCGGCTCGACCTTGCGGATCTGGCAACAGGCTTTGCGCAGCTCCACGCTTTCATAGAAGGCATGGGCGCCGTGCGCCTGCACATGGGCCTGTACGGCGCCGGCATCGGGGCGATACACGGTGATCTCGCGGCCATAGCGTTCCCGCACCGTATCCAGCATGCCCAGCGTTTCTGGGTGCAGGCGTCCGGTGTCCAGCGAAAAGACTTCCAGCGGGAAGCCGCCGTCGTAAATGGCGTGGGTCAGCAGCATGTCCTCGGCGGCCAGCGACGAGGCCAGGGCCGCGTCGGGGTACCTTGCGGCGATCTCGGCCAGGCATTCCTGCAGCGCCTGCCAGCGCACTGCCACGGCGGGGTTCAGGGCGGTTTCCAGTGTCATCATGGTTGCGCGGCGAATACCCGGGCCCGGCGCGGCCGCGCCAGCAGGCTTTCGCCCTCCTTCAAGTTCAGTTCGCGATAAAGGTGTTCGGGCACCTGGGCCTCGATCGTGGCCTGGATATCCTGGCGTTCCAGTTCCAGGTAAGCGCTGGCGCCGGCCAGATAGGCATGGTTCAAGCGCACCGGAATGCCCTGCCCCGTGCCGTTGTCGCGCGCCAGGTCAATCTCGTGCGGCCGCACATACGCCACGGCCTGGGTGCGCTCGACCTGGGCCAGTTCGGGCGCCGGCAGTTCCACCCCATGCGCATGCCACACACCGCGCGTGGCGTGGCCCTTGAGCTGGTTGACGTCGCCCAGGAAGCCGTAGACGAAGGGCGTCGCCGGCTGTTCCCAGACTTCGCGCGGGGTGCCTACCTGCTCGATGCGGCCGGCATTCATCAGCACCACCCGGTCGGCCACCTCCAGCGCTTCTTCCTGGTCATGGGTCACGAACACGCTGGCCACGTGCAGGTCGTCATGCAGGCGGCGCAACCACCGGCGCAGTTCCTTGCGCACCTTGGCGTCCAGCGCCCCAAAGGGCTCATCCAGCAGCAGCACGCGCGGCTCTACCGCCAGGGCACGGGCCAGCGCGATGCGCTGGCGCTGGCCGCCCGACAATTGCGCGGGATAGCGGTCGGCCAGCCAGTCCAGTTGCACCAGGTTCAGCAGTTCGTGCACTTTCTCGCGGATCTGCGCCTCGGACGGGCGTGCGGCACGCGGCTTGACGCGCAGTCCGAACGCCACGTTCTCGAATACGGTCATGTGCTTGAACAGCGCATAGTGCTGGAACACGAATCCCACCTGCCGGTGGCGCACGTCCACATCGGTGGCATCTTCGCCCGCGAACAGCACGCTGCCGCTGTCAGGCGTTTCCAGCCCGGCAATGATGCGCAGCAATGTGGTCTTGCCGCAGCCCGACGGGCCCAGCAAGGCCACCAGTTCGCCCGTCTCGATGTGCAGCGACACATCGTCCAGCGCCCGGAAGTCGCCGAAGCGGCGCGACAGGTTCTTGACTTCGATACTCATGCAAAACACTCCTTCATGCCGCCGCCGGCCGGGGCGCGGCCGCCGGCGCGGCGGCACGTTCCATGGGCAGGCCGGCCTCGTCGGGCCGGGCGCTGCGCCATTCGATCAGGTTCTTCGCCAGCAAGGTCACCAGCGCCAGCAGGGCCAGCAGCGATGCCACCGCGAAAGCGGCCGAAAACTGGTATTCGTTGTAAAGAATCTCCACGTGCAGGGTCATGGTGTTGGTTAGCCCACGGACATGGCCGGACACCACCGACACCGCCCCGAACTCGCCCATGGCGCGCGCGTTGCACAAAATGGCCCCATACAGCAGGCCCCACTTGATGTTGGGCAGCGTCACGCGCCAGAAGATCTGCCAGCCGCTGGCGCCCAGCGTCAGGGCGGCCTGCTCTTCCTCGCTGCCCTGCGCCTGCATCAACGGAATCAATTCGCGGGCGATGAACGGGAAGGTGACGAACAAGGTCGCCAGCACCACGCCCGGCACGGCGTAGATGATCTTCAGGTCGTTGTCCTGCAGCCAGGGGCCCAGCCACCCCTGCGAGCCGAACAGCAGCACGAACACCAGGCCCGCCACCACCGGCGACACCGAGAACGGCAGGTCGATCAGGGTGATCAGGAACTGCTTGCCGCGGAACTGGAACCTGGCAATGGCCCAGGCCGCCGCCACCCCGAACACCAGGTTCAACGGCAGGGAAATCGCCGCCACCCACAATGTCAGCTTGATAGCATCCCAGGCATCGGGTTCGGTAATCGCCGCCAGGTACAGGTCCGCCCCCTTCTTGAAGGCCTCGGCGAACACCGCCACCAGGGGCATCAGCAGGAACAGGGCCAGGAACCCCAGGGCCAGCGCCAGCAGCAGGCCGCGCACCCAGCGCGGTTCTGTCAGGTGCTGGCGATCGGTTGCGGCGCGGCTCATGCGTGTCTCCCGCGCCGGGCCTGCCAGCCTTGCAGCAGATTGATGATCAGCAGCAACACGAACGACAGCAGCAGCATCACCGTGGCAATGGCCGCCGCCCCCGCATAGTCGAACTGTTCGAGCTTAGAAATGATCAGCAGCGGCGTGATTTCGGACACCATGGGCCGGTTGCCGGCAATGAACACCACCGACCCGTACTCGCCCACGGCGCGCGCAAACGCCAGGGCGAACCCCGTCAGCAGGGCCGGCAGCGCAGTGGGCAGCAGCACGCGGCGTATGGTCTGCCAGCGGCTCGCTCCCAGGCTGGCGGCGGCCTCCTCGATTTCGCGCTCGATGTCTTCCAGCACCGGCTGCACGGTGCGCACCACGAAGGGAATGCCGATGAATATCAGCGCCACCACGATGCCCAGCGGCGTGAATGCCACCTTCAGGCCCAGCCATTCCTCCAGCGGACCGCCCAGCCAGCCGTTCTTGGCATACAGCGCGGTCAGCGCGATGCCAGCCACCGCGGTGGGTAGGGCAAATGGCAAATCGACCAGGGCGTCCAGGACTTTCTTGCCCGGAAAGGTATAGCGCACCAGCACCCACGCCACCAGCATGCCGAACACCAGGTTCACCAAGGCCGCCACCAGCGCGGCACCGAAAGTCAGCTTGTACGACGCCACCACGCGCGGAGCGGTAACCGTCTCCCAGAAACCGTCCCACCCCAGGCCGGCGCTTTTCAGCGGCAGGGAAGCCAGCGGGATCAACACCAGCAAGCTCAGGTACAGCACCGAGTAGCCCATGGAAAGACCGAAACCCGGCAGTACGCCGGGCCGGGTGCGTCGCCGGACCGCGGGCGCTTTCGCGCCCGGGGCCGCTATCGAGGCTGTGCTCATGATTGCAGTCCGCCCCAGGCCATCATTTGCCGCCAGGCTGGTAGATCTGGTCGAAGGTGCCGCCATCGGCAAAGTGCATCTGCTGCGCCTTCTGCCATCCGCCGAATACCGGGTCGTCGATCTTGATCAGCTTCACCTTGGGGAACTGGCCGGCATACTTGGCCGCCAGTTTCTCGTCGGTGGGACGATAGTAGTTGCGGGCAATGATCTCCTGCGCCTGCGGCGTGTACAGGAATTCCAGGTAGGCCTGCGCGGCGGCGCGCGTACCCTTGCGGTCCACGTTCTTGTCCACCACGGCCACCGGAGGTTCCGCCAGGATGGACAGCGACGGCACCACGATGTCGAACTTGTCCGGACCTAGTTCCTTCAGCGCCAGGAAGGCTTCGTTTTCCCACGCCAGCAGCACATCGCCCACGCCGCGCTCCACGAACGTGGTGGTGGAGCCGCGCGCCCCGGTATCCAGCACGGGCACATGGCGGTAAAGCTCGCCCACGAATTCCTTGGCCTTGTCCGTGCTGCCGCCATTCTGTTCCAGCGCATAGGCCCACGCGGCCAGGTAATTCCAGCGCGCGCCGCCCGATGTCTTGGGGTTGGGCGTAATGACTTCGATACCGGGCTTGACCAGGTCGTTCCAGTCGTGGATTTGCTTGGGGTTGCCCTTGCGCACCAGGAACACGATGGTCGAGGTATACGGCGAGCTGTTGCGCGGCAGGCGGCTTTGCCAGTTGGCCGGCAGCAGGCCGCGCGCGGCGATGGCGTCGATGTCGTAGGCCAGGGCCAGGGTCACCACATCCGCGTCCAGCCCATCGATGACCGAGCGGGCCTGCTTGCCGGAACCGCCATGCGACTGGCGGATGGTCAGTTCCACGCCGTGCCTGGCCTGGTATTCCTTGGCGAAAGCCGCATCCACCTCGCGATAAAGTTCGCGCGTGGGGTCATACGACACATTCAGCAGCGCCTGCTTGTCTTGCGCCTGTGCCGACATGCCCAGCACGAAAGTTGCCGCCACGGCAGCCAGTACGGTCCAGATCTTTTTATTACGCGACATGCTGCACCCGATGTATGAACAATGGATGCAAGTGTGCGGGCTGGCCGAACTAAACTGAACGAATCATTTTTTGGTTGCTCATCGCCGCCAGGCATATAGAACCGGCTGCGGCCGCCCGCGCCCGGCAAGCCGGCGCGAATAAAAAACCGCGCCCTTGCGGGCGCGGAGGCGGCACCGGCGCGGGCAAGGCGCGCACGCCTTACCCACACCAAAAGTGATTTACTTATTCGGCTGGGGCGTAACGCGCAGGTACGGGCGCACGGCTTTGTAGCCCTTGGGAAATTTCTGCTTGATCACCGCCTCGTCCTGCAGCGACGGCACGATGATGACATCGTCGCCATCTTCCCAGTTCACCGGCGTGGCCACGCTGTGGCTGTCGGTCAGCTGCAGCGAATCGATGACGCGCAGGATCTCGTTGAAATTGCGGCCCGTGCTGGCTGGATAGGTAATGATCAGGCGCACTTTCTTGGCCGGGTCGACCACGAATACCGAACGCACCGTGGCGGTGGCGCTGGCGTTGGGGTGGATCATGTCGTATAGCTCGGCCACCTTGCGATCATCGTCGGCGATGATGGGGAAGTTCACCTTGGTGGACTGCGTATCGTTGATGTCGTCGATCCATTTGGTGTGCGATTCGACGCCGTCCACCGACAATGCCAGCACCTTCACATTGCGCTTGGCGAACTCGTCGGCCAGCTTGGCGGTGTAGCCGAGTTCGGTGGTGCACACCGGCGTGAAATCGGCCGGATGCGAGAACAGCACGCCCCAGCCGTCACCCAGGTATTCATGGAAGCGAATCGGGCCGATGGACGATTTCTGCTCGAAGTCCGGGGCGGTATCGCCCAGGCGAAGTTGGCTCATGGAAGTCTCCGTGACAGTGAATGCCGCCGGCATGGGCCGGCGGTAGGCAAAAGCGACCCTTGCGGGATCGGCGTCACACGATTCTTACATCAAACCCGTATCACCGGAAATACGTAAGTTGTATATCTTTAATAACGCTACGCAATATCAGATTGCGCTGCGCAGGCGTCGGCCACGTCGCTGGCCCGCACCGCGGCCGACAGGGCCAGCGCGCGCGGCAGGATCTGCCCCCCATAAAATACGGCGGTGGACAGCTTGCTGCGATAGAACGGATCGGTACTGCCTTCGGCCAACTGCTGGTGGCAGGCCAGCGCGGCCCGCGCCATCTGCCAGCCCCCGTGCACGATGCCCGCCAACATCAGATATGGCACGCTGGCGGCGTATACGGCCCGGATATTCGATTGCGCATGCTCCAGAATATGGGCCACGGCGCCCTCATAGGCCTGGATGGCCTGGTCCAGGTTGCCGCGCAGCAGGCTCAGGCCCGCCCGGTCGGCGGCCTCGACCCGGCCGGCGGCGCTGTCCAGCACCTTGAGCGTGTCGCGCATGGCGGCAATGCAGGCATAGGCGGTGGCGCCGCCGTCGCGCAGCGTCTTACGGCCCACCAGGTCATTCGCCTGGATGGCGGTGGTACCTTCGTAAATGGGCAGGATGCGGGCATCGCGGTAATACTGCGCGGCGCCGGTTTCCTCGATGTAGCCCATGCCGCCGTGCACCTGGATGCCCAGCGAGGCCACCTCCACGGCCGATTCCGTGGAAAACCCCTTCACGATGGGCACCAGGTATTCGTAGAAAGCGCGATTGCGGGCGCGGACCTCGGCGTCGGGATGGTGGGTGCCTTTGTCGTGCGCGGCGGCTGCCACGAACGATACCGCGCGCGCGGCTTCGGTCAGGCCACGCATGGTCAGCAGCATGCGCTGCACATCGGGGTGGCGCACAATGGCCACGGGCCCCGCCGAGCCCTCGATGGCTCGCCCCTGCACCCGTTCGCGCGCATAGTCCAGGGCATGCTGGTAGGCGCGCTCGGACACCCCGATGCCCTGCTGGCCGACGGCGTAGCGCGCGGCGTTCATCATGATGAACATGTATTCCAGGCCGCGGTTCTGCTCGCCAACCAGGTAGCCCACTGCGCCCTCGCCCGCGTCGCCCTTGCCGGAACCATAAAGCAGCACGGCGGTGGGGCTGCCATGGATACCCAGTTTGTGCTCCAGCGATGCGCACCACACATCGTTGCGCGTCCCCAGGCTGCCGTCGTCATTGACCAGGAACTTCGGCACGATGAAAAGCGAGATGCCCTTGACGCCCGGCGGCGCATCGGGCGTACGGGCCAGCACCAAGTGGATGATGTTCTCGGCCAGATCATGGTCGCCATAGGTAATGAAGATTTTCTGGCCGCTCAGGCGATAGCTGCCATCGGCCTGCGGCACGGCGCGCGTGGCCACCTGGGCCAGGTCCGAACCCGCCTGGGGTTCGGTCAGGTTCATGGTGCCGGTCCATTTACCCGCGATCAGGTTGGGAACGTACTGCTGGCGCTGCGCATCGGTGCCCACTGTCAGCAAGGCCTCGATGACCCCGTCGGTCAGCATGGGACACAGCGAGAACGCCAGGCTGGCCGCCTGGATGTTCTCGCCCGGCGCGGCGGCGACCAGCTTGGGCAGCCCCTGCCCGCCCCACTGGGCCGGATGCTGCAGGCCCTGCCACCCCGCGGCGGCATACTCGGCGAAGCCCTGCTTGAAGCCCGGTGTCGTCGTCACCTGCCCGTCTTGCCAAACGGGCGGCTGGGTATCGCCAGGCACGTTCAGCGGCGCAATGGCCTGTTCCACGAAGCGGGCGTTTTCCTCGAGAATGGCGTCGACCAGATCCGGCGTCACCTCTTCGAAACCAGGCAGCTTGAGAATCTCATCCAGGCCGGCCAGCGCCTTCAGCGCGAAGCGGAAGTCCTGCAACGGGGTGACGTAGGGCATTGTGTCTCCGGAATCAATTGGCGGTTGCCGTGCTCTCCTGGGCCAATCTTAAACCTTTGGCGCCCTCCTTGCGTGCGAACTCGGCGAAGGCCGCGGGCGACGCCGAAGGTGTCACTTCCTCATAGCCGGCCGCCAGCCCTTTCTGCACATCGGCCTGCTCCAGCACCTGCCGCGTGGCGTCAAACAACGTTTGGATCACGGGCTGCGGGGTTCCCCGCGGCGCGAAGATTCCCCACCAGTTGGAAACGTCATAGCCTGGCACGTCAGCGGCAATGGCGGGATACGGCAGCAGGCGCGAGGGCTGGCCGGAAGTCACCGCCAACGCAACCGCCTTGCCCGTGTCGATGGCGGCCTTGGCCGAGGGTGCGGTGGCAAACGAAATGTCCGTATCGCCGGCCGCCACGGACTGCGTGGCCGCCGCGCCGCCCTTGAACGGGATGTGCATGAATTTCACGCCGGCCAATTGCATGAACTCCACGGCCGCCAGATGGGTAATGACACCGTTGCCCGACGACGCCACGTTCAGTTCGCCCGGCTGCTTGCGCGCGCGCTCGAGCAAGTCCTTGACGCTTTTCAGCCCCAGCCCGGCGTTGGCGATCAATACCATGGGCCCCGTGGTCAACTGGGCCACGGGCACGAAGTCGTCCGCGGTGTAGTCCACCTTGTACAGCACGCTGTCGCTGCCCATCACGCTGGAGTTGCCCAGGTACAGGGTATAGCCGTCGGCGGCGGCACGGGCTGCGTGGCTGGCGCCTATGGTCGAACCCGCGCCCGGCCGGTTTTCCACCACCACGGGCTGCCCCAGCACCTTGGCCAGGCTGTTCGCGTACACCCGCCCCACATGATCGGCCCCGCCTCCCGGCGGGAAGCCTATCACCAGGGTGACGGGCTTGGAGGGATAGGCATCGGCGGCCTGCGCCCCGCCCGCCCACAGCCCGCCGGCCAACATCAGTGCGCACCCGGCGGCGCGCGCAGCGCGATAAACATGCATGGTTGTCTCCTCGTTGTGTTTATGTGGCCACGCCCATGCATGGCCGGGCTGGCCTCAGCGGCCGGTGAATCGCGGCTGGCGTTTTTCCTTCCAGGCCAGCGCGCCTTCCGCGATATCCTGCGAACGCTCCGAACGCAGCACGGCCTGGTCTATCTCGTGCACGTCGACCTGGCCGCGCGCAATCAGGTTCAGATGCTTCTTCACCCCCAGCAGCGCCAGGGGGGCCATGCCGGCCAGTTGTGAGGTCAGCGTGTCCAGGCGAACCTGCAGCTGGCCGGCCGGCACCAGCTCGGTAAGCATGCCGATGCGCAGCATTTCGTCCGCATGGATTTTTTCCGCCGTGAGGAACAGCCGCTTGGCCTGGTTCAAGCCCAAGCGCGTCACGTAGCGCGACATGCCGCCCGCGTAGAAATGCAAGCCCAGGCGTATGGCGGGCATGAACATGTCCGCCTGCGGCGTGCCCAGGCGGAAGTCGCACGCCAGGCACAAGTCCGTGCCGCCGCCATAAACCCCCCCTTGCACGGCCGCGAGCGTCACCGGCCGCGCCTGTTCGATCAGGTCCATGGTTTGCCCGAAGTAGGTCGAACTGGGCGCGCCGCCGGCCCCCAGCGACGAGATGTCGTACCCACTGCAGAAATACTTGCCGTCGGCCACGAAGCGCAGCACCAGCACGCGCTCATCGCGGTTCACCGTATCCAAGTGCGCGCGCAGCACGTCCAGGTCCTGCGGGCTGAGGCGGTTGGCGAAGGCGGGCTTGGCCAGCCTGATGGTGGCCACGGCCCCCTCTACCGCCAGTTGCGGGACATCGGCAGCAGTATTCATGCGTCCCCCGCCGGTTCGCCCGCCTGGAATACGACCCGGTCGGCAAGCAGGCGGTCTATGTCGCGCGGCGCCAGGCCGAATGCCTCGAACACATCGCGCGTGTGCTGGCCGAATACGGGCGGGGCCTGCCGGGCCTCCGCGTCGCGCGGCACATCGCTCAGATCCAGCGGCAGGCCCACTTGTCTCAGGGCACCCAGCGTCGGGTGCTGCAAGTCTTGCACCAGCCCGCAGGCCTGTACCTGCGCATCGGCGAACACATCGTCCAGCGTGTTGATCGGCCCCGCGGGAATGCCGTTCTCGATCATCAGGGGCGTCCACTCCATGCGTGTCTTGCGCGCCAGCGCCGTTTCCAGTTCCTGCTTCAGCGCGTGCCGGTGCTGCATGCGGTCGGCATTGGTCAGGAACCTGGCGTCGGAGGTCAGGCGCTCCAGGCCCAGGATGCCGCACAGCTTGGTCCACATGGCTTGTGTGGCGGGAGCCAGGTTGATGGGCCCGTCCGCGGTGTCGAACGTGCCGTACGGCGCGATCACGGGATGCACGTTGCCGCAGGGCTGGGGCACTTCGCCCACGCTCAGGTAGCGCTGGCCCTGCACGCTCAGCAAGGCCATCAGCGCAGCCAGCAGCGAAGTTTCCACGTGCTGGCCGCGGCCGCTGCGCTGGCGCTGCACCACCGCCGACAGAATGCCTATTACCAGCCACATGCCCGCGGCCAGGTCGCCAATGGCGGTGCCCACGCGCGTGGGCCCGGATTCGGCGGTGCCGGTCAGGCTCATGAAGCCGGAATAGCCTTGGGCGATCTGGTCGAATCCGGCCCAGTCCTTGGCGGGGCCGCGGCTGCCAAAGCCGGAAATGGACGCCATGATCAGTCCCGGATGTTCGGCCGACAGCGACTCATAGCCCAGCCCCATGCGCTGCATGGTGCCCACCTTGAAGTTCTCGACCACGATGTCGCAGCCCAGCGCCAGCCTGCGTACCAGCGCCAGGCCTTCGGGGTGGCGAAAGTCTATGCCTATGCCCTTCTTGTTGCGGTTGGCGCTCAGATAATAAACGCTTATATCGTCGTCGAAAGGCCCCCACTGCCGCACCATGTCGCCGTCCGGAGCCGGCTCGACCTTGATCACCTCGGCCCCCAGGTCTCCCAGGGTCATGGTGCTGAAGGGCCCCGACAGCGCGCGGGTCAGGTCCAGTACTTTCAGTCCGGCCAGCGGCAGGCTCATGGTTTGTCTCCTTTGGGTTGCAAACCATTCTAGGCAGGCCAAGCCAGACGAAAAAATATGATTTAACGATCAAACCATAAGATAAACTTATTTCACCATGAATCTGCGCCAGCTCAAGTACTTCGTGCGCGTCGTCGAAATGCGCAACATGACCCGCGCGGCCGAAAGCCTGCACGTGGCCCAGCCCGCGCTCAGCCAGCAGATGGCCTTGCTGGAAGACACCCTGGGCGTAGCCCTGTTGTCGCGCGGCGCCAAGGGCGTGCAGGCCACCGCCGAAGGCCTGCTGCTATACCGCCACGCGCAAACCATATTGCGCCAGGTCGACACCACGCGCAGCCTGCTGGCCCGCGCGGCGGATCCGGTCATGGGCACGGTATCCATCGGCCTGGCCTCCAGCACCGCGCGCATGCTGTCGCTGCCCCTGCTGCAACGGGTCAAGGCAGAACTGCCCTCGGTGGTGGTGGAAATCGTCGATGTACCCAGCGCCGATCTCACCAAATTGGTGCTGCAGGGGCGTGTCGATTTTTCGCTCTCGCCCGATCAACAGCCCATGCAGGGCCTATCGTGCACGCCCCTGCTGCGCGAAGACCTGCTGCTGCTGGTCCACCCCGGCTTGAAACTGCCCCGGCGCAAGCTGGCCATCGCCGACTTCCACCACGTGCCGCTGATCCTGCCCAGCCTGCCCAATACCCTGCGCGCGCGCGTCGATCACGCCTTCCTGACAGCGCGCCTGACCTGCAACCTGTTCGCCGAAGCCAGCACCTCGGCCATCCTGATTCCCGCGGTTCGGCACGGCATGGCCGCCACCATCCTGCCCTACTCCGCCGCCCATCCGGAAATCGCCGACGGCGCCATCGCCACCCGCGCCCTGGACATGGGCCTGTCGCGCGAGCTGGTGCTGTGCGTCGGCGTAAGCATGCCCCGCACCCCGGCCGTGGACCGGGTGGTCGATTTGTGCAAAAGCGAAATCAAGCGCCTGATCGCGCAACGCGCCTGGCGCGGTTGCAAGGCCTTGTACTGACTGGGCAGGCGCGGCTCATCATGATGCCCTCGGGGCAGTGTCAGACGGAAAACCTGAGCATCCGATCCGCGGCATAGCGGCCGCTGCCGCGCGCTGCGATATAGAGCGCGAGAAATCCCATCAGCACCGGGAATTCTATGCCGCGGTCAATCCAGGGCCAGGTGGGGCCAAGTGCGTAGCTGATGGCGGCCATTTCCAGCGCAATAATGAATGCGACCGGGCGCGACCACAGACCGATGGCCAGCATGATCGCGCCAACCGTTTCCAGCAGCATGACCAAGAACGCCAGTTGCGGCGCGAGTGGCAAGCCCATGACGTTCTGGATAAGGTTGATAGAGCCGGCCATCGGGTCCGCCATCGATCCATGAGCCGTGCCCAAGGCCTTGGGAAGGCCGTGAGTGAACATGACCACGCCGAACACAAGGCGCAGCAGCGCGTACAGAATGGGTTCCGCGCTGGCGTACAAGCTGCCCAGCGCAGGAAACAGCAGGCGCTCGTGAGCGCCAGGGGCTTCTCTGGAAGATATCGTCGATCTGGCTGGTGCGGTTTCCATGTCCGTCGTCCTTGTAATGAGCCATGAGGAAGCCCGGGCGGGCTTTCGGAAGGTTCGCTTTTGTATGAGATGAAATGGATGCCACGCCGCGGTCAATGGGCCGCGCTCTGCCGGATTCTCTGTTGCAGCGAGTGCGCCAGGAAGGCGGCGGTCGCTCCCAGCGTCGCGGCCAGCGCCAGCATGCCGAAGGTGGCAATAGACGGAGGCTGGTGCCAGGCGAAGTAGGCCACCAGGCCCAAGAACAGTCCGAGCAGGTTGTTGAATACCGGCACCCGGGCCAAGGACAGCGCAAGGATAGTAATCAGGAACACCACCGCGCTGATGGCGTAACTGCCCAGAATTGGCGTCAAGGCGGCCACGGCATGGGCGGCTCCGACACCCAGGACAACGCCTATCAATACGCAAGCCAGGTTGACAACCCCTTGCTTCAGATTCAGTCCTCGGGTGAAGAAGGAAATCCAGCCGACGAACATGGCCCACACTGGAACCTCGAACGCCATCACGCTGAGCGTGGCGGCCGATGATGCAATGACAGACTCGCCGACGACCACTTTCAAATGGGTAGAGAACGCATTCTTTGCCATGATTTACCTCTAGGTGCCTAGAAAACGACCGGTGCGCAATTCAGGTAAGAACGGACGCTCAGGCGAACCCGCCATTGACCCGCACGACCTGGGAATTCACCCACCCCCCATCCGGGCCAACAAGGAAAGCCACCGCGCGCGCGATGTCCTCGGGCTGCCCCAGGCGTTCCAGGGGGGAAGCCTTGCGAAGCAGGGCAATCTGCTCGTCAGACTTGCCTTCAAGAAACAGCTCGGTGGCCACGGGGCCGGGTGCGACGGCATTGACGGTAATGCCCCGGCCGCGCAGTTCGTTGGCCAGCACGTGTACCAGGCCCTCGACACCGGCCTTGGCCGCGATGTAAGGGCCGTACAGAGGAAAAGACTTGGCGGTCACGCTGCTCGATAGCGCCACGATCCGGCCGCCAGCCTGCAGGTGCATGGCTGCCTGCGCCAGTACCAGAAACGCACCGCGTAGATTGGTCTGCACGACTTGATCGAACTGCTCGATACTGTCGGGCACCACGGGCGCCAGGTGCATGATGCCGGCGCTATGCACCACCGCGCTGGGGGTACCGAAAGCATCCAGCGCTGCGGCAAACAACCGCTGCACGTCTTCCTCGCGGGACACATCCGCCTGCACGGCGATCGCTTCGCCCCCCGTTGCCTGGATGGCCGCGACCGCTTCCCGCGCCCGGGCTGCGTTGCCCGAGTAATTCACCGTGACCCTGAAACCGTCCGCGGCCAGGCGCAGCGCGATGGCGCGCCCGATGCCGCGGGAAGCGCCGGTCACGATGGCGGCCCGGACGGGCGAGGCCGTGGTGGGCGTGTCGCTGGTACTCATGATGATTTCCTTGGGATAGACGAAAAAACTCGACATCTGGCCGGCCAGAGCGGCGCGACAGATGACACCATGGCAGCTATGATGTCGGTTGATCTCCAATGGATAAATAGCCATAAATTGGCTTATTAATTCAAAAATAATCAACAATAGGCTCGCCATGGATCGCTTCGCTGCCTTGCAGCTCTTCATTCGAATCGTGGAACTCGGCAGCTTCACAGAGGCCGCAGGCGCACTGAACATCCCTCGCGCCACGGCAACTCATGCGATCAAGGAACTCGAAAACCGGCTGGGCGCCCGTCTGCTGGATCGCACGACGCGCCAGGTCAAGGCCACCCTGGACGGCCAGGCCTTTTACGAGCGCAGCAAGCGCGTCCTGGCTGAGCTGGAGGATGCGGAAACCTCCCTGAGCACTCACGTTGCCCATCCCCACGGCACGCTGCGGCTGGACCTGCACGGGGCGCACGCGACAATGATCATCTTGCCGCGCATAGGCGAATTCCGGGAACGCTATCCCCAGATCGATATTGTCATCAGCAGCGGCGATCGCCTGGTGGACCTGGTCAAGGAAGGCATCGATTGCGTAGTGCGGGCGGGCCAGCCGCGTGATTCATCGCTGGTGGTCAGAAAGCTGGCCGAAATGCCCGAGATCATCTGCGCCAGCCCGGAATACCTGGCGCGCCATGGCACGCCGACGCATCCTCGCGAATTGGCGGGACACCAGGGAATCGGTTTTTTCTCGCGGGGTCATGACAGCCGCTATCCGTTCACTGTCATCGTGGATGGCAAGGTAGAGGAGTTCGAGGCAAGCGGCTGGGTTTCAGTGAGCGACGCGGCCTGCTACACCAGCGCGGCGCTTGCTGGTTGCGGCCTGATCCAGGTGCCCCGCTTCCGCCTGGAGGAACATCTTCAGGCCGGACGCCTGGTCCAGGTACTGGCTGACTGGACATGCCCCGAACTGCCTGTTTGTGCGCTGTACCCGTTCCATCGGCAGCTTTCACCCAGGGTACGCGTATTCATCGACTGGGCCCGCGAACTGTACAGCGAGAAATTCGGCCCGCTGAAATCTGCCGGGGCATAACGGTAAACCAGAGCTCGCCCGGTCCAAAGAACGCTCCGCGCAAAAAAAACGCCGGGCGGGTCGTGCATGAAACACGACCCGCCCGGCGCGGCGCCTTGCGGCGTTACTGCTTTACAGCGCGTTGGTCAGTTCCGGCACCACCTGGAACAGGTCGCCCACCAGACCATAGTCGGCCACGCCGAAAATCGGCGCCTCGGCGTCCTTGTTGATGGCCACGATGACCTTCGAGTCTTTCATGCCCGCCAAATGCTGGATGGCGCCCGAAATGCCCACCGCCACATACAGCTGCGGGGCCACGATCTTGCCGGTTTGCCCCACCTGCCAGTCGTTGGGCGCGTAGCCCGCGTCGACCGCCGCGCGCGAAGCGCCCAGCGCCGCGCCCAGCTTGTCGGCCAACGGATCCAGGATCTTGAAGTTCTCGGCGCTGCCCAGCCCGCGGCCGCCCGAAACCACCACGCGCGCACCGGCCAGTTCCGGACGGTCGCTCTTGGCCACTTCGCGGCCCACGAACGACGACTTGCCCGAATCGGCCGCGCCCTCGATGGTTTCCACCGCGGCAGAACCGCCCGTGGCAGCCACCGCATCGAAGCCCGTGGTGCGCACCGTGATCACCTTCACCGCGTCGGCCGACTGCACCGTGGCGATGGCGTTACCCGCGTAGATGGGGCGCTGGAAGGTATCGGCCGATTCTACGCCGATGATGTCGGAAATCTGCGCCACGTCCAGCTTGGCCGCCACGCGCGGGGCCACGTTCTTGCCCGAGGCCGTGGCCGGGAACAGGATGTGGCTGTAGTTCGACGCCACGGCCAGCACCTGGGCGGCCAGGTTCTCGGCCAGCGCATCGGCCAGCTGCGGCGCGTCGGCCAGCAGCACCTTGGCCACGCCCGCGGCC
>NZ_JAJMLX010000068.1 GCF_020991325.1 Bordetella petrii
GCCCTGCATGATCAAGCCCAGTACCACGGGCGTCAGCGCGGCCGCGGGCGCGGCCAGCGGGGCGCCGGACAGCAGGCTGGCCGGGATCAGGCCGCCCACGGCCGAGAACAGCACGCACAACAGGAAGGTAGGGGTGTCCGGCAGCAGCGGCAGGAAGATGCCCAGGCCGGCCGCGCCCATGGCCAGGCTGGCCGAGCCCAGCAGCAGCGGCCGCCCCACGCCGCGCGACAGCAAGTATCCCGCGGCCAGGTTGCCCACGATGTTGGCCGCCGAGGCCAGGGCGCTGAGCCAGCCGGCCGTGCGGTGGCTGACTTCCATGCGTTCCATCAGCAGCACCGGCAGGAAGCTGAACAGCGCGAAGAACATCAGGCTGTAGAAGGCGAAGCCCAGTGCCAGCAGCACCGGGCCGCGCGCGCGCACGACTTGCGCGGCATCGCGCCGCATGGCGCTCCAGCGCCAGGGGCTGGCTGTGCCCGAGGGCGGCACGGCGATCAGCACGGCCAGCACGGCCACCAGCCCCAGCGCGGCACTGGCCCACCAGATGGCTCGCCAGCCTTGCAGCAGGGGGGCGGCCAGCATGGCGATGGCCATGCCGGCCGGCATGAAGCAGCTCCATAGCGCAAAGGCCGTGTCGCGGTGGCGCGGCTGCACGACGTCCTGGCGCTGCAGTACCGACGGCGCCGCCACGGTAATGAACAAGAAGCCGGCGCCTTCCAGTACCCGCGAGGCCAGCAGCCAGCCGTACGAAGGGCTGGCGGCGCCCAGCGCGGCGCCTGCCGCTAGCGCGGCCAGGCCGGCGGCCAGCACGCGGCGGCTGCCCAGGCTGCCGACCACCGCCCCTGCCGGTATGCCGCCCACCACCCCCAGTACCGCGAATATGCCCGTCAGCCAGCCCAGCGCATCCAGGTTCAGGCCCAGGTCGGACTGCAGCATGGGCCCGGCGATGGCGGCCTTGCCTACCTGCAAGGCGGCGACCACGCCGCTGGCCGCCACCACGGCGACAGTCGTCCATTGGGTACGGGAAGCATCTGGAATTGGCATGGAGCAAGCGTCAGTAAAGATATCTCTGCATACTAGCGAGCATGATCAAGCAATAGAAGTGACATAATTCAGATGGTTTTGATCAGAAAATACGATCATGCTCGATGCCTTGACGCTGGACCAGATACGCACCTTTGTGGCGGTGGCCGACCACGGCAGTTTCCGCGCGGGGGCTTCGCAGTTGCGGCGCGTGCAATCCGGGGTCAGTGCCAGCATCGCCAACCTGGAAGCGCAGTTGGGTGTTGCGCTGTTCGACCGGTCCGGCCACCGGCCGGTACTTACGCCCGAAGGGCATGCCTTGCTGGTGAATGCACGCGATATTCTGCTGCGTGTGGATGCCATGCGGGCCCGTGCGCGCGGCTTCGGGCTGGGGGTAGAGCGGGAACTGGCGCTGGTGGTGGACACGCTGTTTCCCCTGCACTTGGTGGGCCAGGCACTGCTGGAACTGCAGTCCGTTTATCCATCGGTGGCGGTGCGGCTGGATAGCGCGCCCATGGGCGGGCCGCTGCAGGCCTTGCTGGACGACCGCTGCGCACTGGCCATCATGGCGGGCGAAGCGTTCCGCGATCCGCGCATTGTGTTCGAAGCCCTGTCGGCGGTAGAGCAGGTGGCGGTGGTGGCGTCGGTACATGCGTTGGCCGGCAGTGCCGCGCCCGCCGAACTGGCCGACCATGTGCAGATCGTGCTGGCGGATCCCACCGCGCATTCCCAGGGCCGCGCGTTCGGCGTGATGTCGCCGCGCACCTATCGCGTCGGCAGCCAGGACGCCAAGCACGCGTTGATACTGGCCGGCGTGGGGTGGGGGCGCTTGCCCGCCTGGCAGGTGCGGCGCGACCTGGATGACGGCCGGCTGGTGCGGGTGCCTACCCAGGCGCTGGGCCGCAATGGCGCGGTGGCATCGGAAATCTATCTGGCGCATCGGCGCGATGCGCCACTGGGGCTTGCCGCGCAAGACCTGGCGGCGATACTCAGGCGCCTGTGCGGCCGTTGAAATCGCTTTTCGTACGCGCTGTGTGCAGAGGATGCGATTCAACGCAAATGCGATGTTTGATCTAACACTGCAACAACGGTAAAGAATTAAAGATTTCTTTGCCTGTTGCTGATCCAGCTGTTGCGCCGTTTTTTAACGGTGTTCCGCGTGCATCGAATCAGAAAAATGTCCATGAATTTGGGGCGAGGTTTACGTTGTAATCGCGGCCCTTTTCCACGAATTCACCCAACGATGCCTGTGTCAATCTTTCCGCGTGCTCGCGAACTGCTTTATCGCGACTGAGGGCACCGGATAGGCCGATGCCTTCTTGTTGCAACCAAGGAGTGGCCATGAACATCACCAAGATCATGCTTGCATTGGCAGTGGGTGTCGGCTTCATTCATACCAACACCAATGCCGCCGACCGGGGAATCATTCATTTCCGTGGGGCCATCGTGGAACCGGCGGCCTGCCAGCCGAAGGTCACGCAATTCGGGCCCAATGCCGCGCTGTCGGCGGTTTGTGTTTCCGTGCCCAAAGGCGCGCTGGCCCAGGCCAAGGTATCCGCGGTGTCCATTCACGTACGCGAATTGCCGCCCAATGGCATCCGCCGCCAGATCATTACCCTTAGCTATAGCTGAGCATCCAACGCGGGCGCGGGCGGCCGCGCTGGACGTTCATGGCCTTCAGTACGTTTTTTCCGCGGCCTGGTTCGACCAGTCCAGGTCCAGCCAGCGTGCATCCTGGGGAATCTTGTCCAGGTTGCCCAGGTCCACCTGCGTTTGCAGGGCATCGTTCAGGGCTGCCGGCGGTATGGCCACGGAATCAGCGAACACGCCGTCGCTGATCAGCCGCCTGACCGATTTGCTGACCACTTCCGGCGGCAGGCCGGGAAACAGCTTCAACCCGCTTTGCACCGCGGCCTCCGGGTCCTGGTGGATGGCCTTGAGCGCGCGGTCCAGCCCCGATACCAGCTTGTGGGAAATCTGCGCATCGATGTCCTGGCGGGTGGAAATGGCCGAGAACGTATAGGGACCGATTTCGCGCGAGAAAGCCGACACCACCTTGAAGCCCTGCGCTTCGGCCTGCGAGGCGCCCGGTTCGTACAAGACCGCGCAATCGGCCTGGCCCGCGCCCAGCGGGCCCACTTCATTGCCCATGGGCACTTCCAGCAGGTTCAGGTCGTGCTTGGGGTCCAGCCCCGCCTGGCGGGCGATTTTCAGGAAGGCCGAGGTGCTGGTGGTGGGCATGGCGCCGGTGGAAATGGTGGCGCCCTTCAGGCTGGTGAAGTCCTTGAACGGGAAGGACGGCTTGCAGGTCAGCCAGACGCCCAGGCGATTCAGGGTGCCGCCCACCACCTTCACCGGGGCGCCGCGGCCGAAGGAAATCGCCGTCCATTCCGGGCCGTGCAGAGAGAAGTCCGCGCTTTTGGAGATGACGGCCGCCAGTGCGTTGGTGGACGACGATGCCACGTCGATGCGCACGTCCAGGCCTTCGTCCTTGAAGTAGCCGTGCTCCTGCGCGAAATAAACCGGCAGGTAAAACACGGACTTGAACGCGGCCGATACGACGGCCTTGTCATTGGCGTGGGCGGCAAGGCCGAAAACGGACAGCGCCGCGGCGGCGGCCAGTCGGACATACTGGTGCTTCATGATTCGACTCAGAGTTTGAATTGGGTGGCGTAGGTTTGGTCTTTCCAGCCGAGCAGGCGCTTTTCCGCGACGTCCACGCCCGCATACAGCACAAAGCCCAATGCCATCAGGGCGAAAATGCCGACCCACACGGTGTTCAGGTCATAAAGGGATGACGCCACGAAAATGATGTGGCCCAGGCCGTATTTGGACGAGATGAATTCGCCGACGACGGTGCCGACCAGGGCGAACCCGATGTTGATGCGGAACGTGCTGATGATGTAGGGCAGCGACGCGGGCACCACCACTTTGCGGAAAACCTGGCCCTTGCTGGCGCCCAGCGAGATCATCATGCGCTGGATGTCGGGGTCGGTATCCTTGGCGGCCTGGAACGCCGCCAGCAGCGCCACGATAGAGGTCAGCGATATGGACAGCGCCACTTTCGAGATGACGCCGGTGCCAAACCACAGGATCACCAGCGGCGCGAAGGCGATTTTCGGCACGCTGTTGATGGCCACCAGAATGGGTTCGGCCACCTTGGCCGCATAGGGTGAATACCAGAGCGCCAGCCCCGGCGCCGTGCCGATCGCGGTGCCGATCACGAAACCCAGGGCCGAGGCCCACAGCGTGTAGGCGGCATGTTCGAACAACTCGCCCGACAGCACCAGCCGCCAGCCCGCCTGCAAGACGCCGGCAGGCGAACCGAACAGGAACCCGTTGATGGCGCCGGCGCGCACGCCGATTTCCCAGGCGCCGAATATCAGCACCAGAATCAGCAGCTGGGCCGCCAGCACGGGCGGACGCAGGCTGCGCGGGGGTTTTGCCACGCCGGAAGGCGGCGCGGTGCTGGACAGGGTGGAGCTCATGCGGCCTCCGCCTGCCCGGTCTGGATGTCCAGCTCCTGGCAGAGCGTATCGAAGTAGGTGGAAAAACGCGGGTCGCGGCGGGCCTCGAGCGGCGTGGGGTGATCCCCCAGTTCGACCGTGTACGCGCGCTTGACCCGGCCCGGGCGCGCGCTCAGCACGAAAATGCGTTGCGACAGCGCAATGGCCTCGTCGATGTCGTGGGTGACCAGCACCACCGTCTTGCCCTGTTTCCTGGCGATGTCGGCCAGCATGGTTTCCAGGAACAGGCGGGTCTGGTAGTCCAGCGCCGAGAAGGGTTCATCCAGCAGCAATACATCGGGGTCGGGCAACAGCGTGCGGGCCAGGGCCACGCGCTGGCGCATGCCGCCCGACAGGGCCTTGGGATAGCTGTCCTGGAATTGCAGCAACCCGAATGTATCCAGGTACTCGCGGGCGCGTTCGACTGACTCGGCACGCGGTGTGCCGCGCAGCTCCAGGCCGACAATGACGTTGTCCAGCACGGTGCGCCAGGGCATGAGCAGGTCGCGCTGCAGCATGTAGCCGACGCGGCCGCGCAGGTCGGCCACGGGCTGGCCGTCCAGCGCGATGGCGCCGGTGTCCGGCTCGAGCAATCCGGTAAGAATGTTGAACAGCGTGGATTTGCCGCAGCCGGACGGGCCGATGATGCTGACGAATTCACCGCTGGCGGCATCCAGGTTGATGTCGTCCAGAACCTGCACCGGGCCGCGGTCGCTCTGGAATCGCTTGCTGATGTGGCGGACTTGGAGTTTAGGCGGGCTGAGCATAAATGACGGCTCAGCGCGGCGGCAATTCCAGGGCCACGATATCTTCGGCGGGTACGTCGAGCGCTTCATTGAAGCGCTTGAAGAAACTGCACAAAGCGATCCGTATGGTCAGTTCCACGATGCCGGCGTCATCGTAATAGCGGCGCAGCCGCGCGAACAGTTCGTCGCCGATGCGGGCGGCGTCCAGCGTGACGGCCACGGCGTAGTCGCGCACGGCCAGGTCCTGGTCGTCCAGGCCGGGCACTTCGGGGTCGAGCAGGTGGTCGATGGCTTCCTGCGAGATGCCCTGCGAGGCCAGCTTGGGTTCATGCAGGGTGACGCAGTAATGGCAGGCATGCGCCTTGGACGCCGCCAGCAGCGCGATTTCCAGGTGGCGCGGCGCGATCAGGGCGTCCTGCCTGGATTCCACCAGGTACGAGAACAGGTGCTTCAAGGCCGGCGGACGCGGCAGGAAGGCGCCCAGCATGTTGCTGTAGGGCCCGTAGTCTTGCAGCAGCTGGTTGTAAAGGGAAACCGTGGCGGGATCGAGTGTGCTCGGATCCTGGGGGGAAATACGTGGCACGACGTGGAAGCAGCTGAAAAGAGAATAAGCGGCCGATGCTACGTTCCCGGGCCGCAAAAGGGAAATACAAACCGGCCATATCTATATGCGTACGGGGCGCCCGGCTCCGGGGCACATGGCGGGAAGCCGAAAAATTGTCTAGTATCGAAGCCTGCTGGAGCACACACCAAATACATAGCAACGGCCGGCGCCACGACAGGGCCGCGCCCCTAGGAGACATCCATGCAACGCATCAAACAGGTTCTTGCTGTATTGGCCGTGGCCGCCTTGCCGCTGGCCGCCGGTGCCGCGCCGGCCAAGGTCATGGCCCCTGGCGGGCCGGGCGGGGGCTACGACGCCGCGGCGCGCGTGCCGATGCAGGTCATGCAAGAGGCG
The DNA here is from genome assembly GCF_020991325.1 of Bordetella petrii. Lineage (GTDB taxonomy): Bacteria > Pseudomonadota > Gammaproteobacteria > Burkholderiales > Burkholderiaceae_B > Bordetella_A > Bordetella_A petrii_E. The sequence continues at coordinate 6,231 of NZ_JAJMLX010000068.1, forward strand.
GGCATCTTCACCGAAGGCTTCCAGGTCACCAACAAGGGCGGCGCGGGCGGCACCATCGGCCTGGCCGAGTTCATCAACACCAGCAAGAACGACGACAACGCCATCATGTCGATGGGTGCCATCCTGGTGGGCGGCATCATCCTGAACAAGTCGCCGGTCACGCTGGATACCATCACGCCGCTGGTGCGCCTGACCGATGACGCCGACGTGCTGGCGGTGCCGGTGGATTCGCCCATCAAGACGGTGGCCGACGTCATCGAGGCCTTGCGCAAGAATCCGGGCGCGCTGGCCATCGGCGGCGGTTCGGTGGGCGGGGTCGATCACGTGGCGGCCGGGCTGATCGCCCAGTCGGCCGGCGTGTCGCCTGGCAAGCTGAACTACATTCCGTACCCCAGCGGGGCGGAACTGGTGCCCCTGCTGGTCAGCGGCCAACTGAAGCTGGCGCTGTCGGGCCTGTCGGAATTCAAGCCGTATGCCGACCAGAAGCGGCTGCGCATCATCGCGGTTACCTCGGCCGAGCGCCTGCCGGGGCTGGACGCGCCCACCTTGAAAGAATCTGGCGTGGACGTGGTCATCGGCAACTGGCGCGGCATTATCGGCGCGCCGGGCATGAGCAAGGAAGGCCGGGCCATGTGGCTGGACCGCTTCCAGAAAATGCATGCGTCGCCGCAATGGAAGAAAACCCTGGCCGACCACGGCTGGTCGGACGCTTACCTGGCCGGCGATGATTTCGCGAAATTCCTGGACGAAGAAAAAGTCCGCCAGGCGCAAGTGCTGAAAGACCTGGGCCTGGTCAAGTAAGCCGCCGGAGACAGCTCCATGTCAGCAACACCGCAGCGCCGCCGTCCGTGGTGGCTGGGCCTGCTCGTGATCGCGCTAGGGGCGGTCTGGCTGCAGCAGGGATACGCATTGCCCAAGATGGGCGGGTACGCCGGCGTGGGGCCGGGCGATTTCGTGATGCTGGTCGGACTGGCCCTGATCGTCTTGGGCCTGGCCCTGGTCGCGCAGATCGCGCGCGGCGATACGTTCGTGCCGCAGGAAGCCGAAAGCGCCGAAGCGGATGCGCCGCCGTCGCGCAAGGCGTTCGCCTTTGCGGCCGCGGGCGCCGCCATCCCCCTGCTGACCATGAAACCGCTGGGTTTCCCGTTGACGGCCATGCTGGCGTTTGCGCTGGTGACGCATGCCTTCGGCTCGCGACGCGTGTTGCTGGACTGCGCCATCGGGTTGGCGCTGGGCCTGATCTGCTGGGGCGGTTTTTCCAAACTGGGCGTGACGCTGGGTGGCGTGCTGCCGTTGGCGGGGTGGTGACATGGATGCCTTTCATTCCCTGATGGCGGGCTTTGCCGTGGCGCTGCAGCCCGAGCACCTGATGTGGGCATTCCTGGGATCCATCCTGGGCACGGCCATCGGCGTGCTGCCCGGCATCGGGCCGGCGCTGACCATCGCGCTGCTGCTGCCCGTGACGGTGAAGGTGGCGCCCACCGCGGCGTTCATCATGTTCGCCGGCGTGTTGTACGGCGCCATGTACGGCGGTTCCACCACTTCCATCCTGCTGAATACCCCGGGCGAAAGCGGGTCGATGATGACGGCGCTGGAAGGCAACAAAATGGCGCGCGCCGGGCGCGGGGCCGCCGCGCTGGCCACGGCCGCCATCGGTTCCTTCGTGGCGGGCACGCTGGCCACGCTGGCGCTGACCTTCCTGGCGCCCGCCATTGCCGAACTGGCGTTCATCTTCGGGCCGGCGGATTACTTCGCGTTGATGCTGCTGGCGTTTACTTCGGTGTCGGTGGTGCTGGGCACCTCGCGCGTGCGCGGCTTCATCGCGCTGTTCCTGGGCCTGGCCATGGGCGTGGTGGGCATCGACGGCCCGTCGGGCCAGGCGCGGCTGGCGTTCGGGTCGCCCGACCTGCTCGACGGCATCGACATTACCGTGGTGCTGGTGTCCCTGTTCGCCATCGGCGAGATCCTGTACGTGGCCAGCCGCTATCGCAGCGCGCCGCCCGCCATCAACCCGCTGTCGGGCGGACGCTGGATGACGCGGCAGGATTGGCGGCGTTCATGGAAGCCCTGGCTGCGCGGTACCGCGCTGGGTTTTCCCATCGGCGCATTGCCGGCGGGCGGGTCCGAAGTACCCACCTTCCTGTCGTATACGCTGGAACGCCGGCTCAGCCGCCACAAAGAGGAATTCGGGCATGGCGCCATCGAAGGGGTGGCGGGCCCCGAGGCCGCGAACAATTCGGCGGCCGCCGGTATCCTGGTGCCCCTGTTGACGCTGGGTCTGCCCACGTCCGCCACGGCCGCCGTGCTGCTGGCGGCGTTCCAGAGCTACGGCCTGCAGCCGGGGCCGTTCCTGTTCGTGAACAGCGCGGATCTGGTGTGGGGCCTGATCGCCTCGCTGTATGTGGGCAACCTGATGCTGCTGGTGTTGAACCTGCCGCTGGTGGGGCTGTGGGTGCGCTTGCTGCTGATACCGCGGCCGTATCTGTATGCGGGCATCCTGGTGTTCGCCATGGTGGGCATCTGGGGCGTCAGCACCTCGTGGATGGACCTGCTGCTGATGTTCGTGATCGGCCTGGCGGGCTACGTGATGCGGGTGTATGACTTTCCCATTGCGCCGGTGCTGATCGGCCTGATCCTGGGGCCGATGGCGGAAACGCAGTTGCGCCGCGCGCTGTCCATCGGCGAAGGCAACCCGATGGTGCTGGTGTCCACGCCGCTGTCCGTGACGCTGGTCGTGCTGGCGCTGGCGGTGCTGTTCCTGCCGGGCCTGCTGAGAAAGCTGCGGGCCGGCGCCTAGCCAGTACGATCATGCGCGTGCCCGGCCTTGCCGGGCGGCGCGTATTCAGGTGCGCTTGGAATGCGCGGGCGTCACCACCATGAGCAGGCGGGCCGGCGTCTTGCCCACGTTGCGGCCCATGTGGGGCTTGCTGCAATTGAAATGCACGCAGTCGCCGGCTTTCATGACGAACGCATCGTCGGCGATCTGGAATTCGATCGTGCCTTCCAGCAGGTAAAGCACTTCCTCTCCTTCGTGTGTCAGCAGCTTGGGCTTCATTTTTCCGTCGGGCGGAAAGCTGAGCTCGAACGCGCTCATTTGCTGGTCGGGCAAGTCGCCGCTGGAAAGGCGGTAGGTGTAGCCATGCGCGGCCAGGGCAGGGGTGCCGGCCCGTTCATTGGCGCGATACAGCACGTAGTCGGGGCTGGCCGCCTCGGGTTCTTCGAAGAAATCGCGCAGCGGAATGTCCAGGTGGGTCGCGATGGCGATCAGGTTCGAGATGGACGCGCTGGCCTCGCCGCGTTCCAGCCGTGACAAAAAACCCGCGGACAGGCCGGTTTCCTGGCTGAGCCCTTCCAATGTGATGCGGTGTGCCTGCCGAGCCTTGCGGATACGCGCGCCCAACTGGCGCGCCACGAACTCGATGCGCTCGTTGACTTTGTTATTCATGGGTCCTGGGGTTCATGAAGGCCCGGCGTGCGGATATCCGGCTGCCTATTGTAGTGGCGCATTTTCCAAAACAGGAGCGCAGGCGCCCAGGCAAAAACAGCCATTGCGTGCGGACGCAAACTGGATATAATTTGCCTTAGGTGCAAAAATATTTGCACCATACGCAAATATGACGCCGGCTGGAACAGGCCGGCGCGGGAGAGAGACATCATGAAAAACCACCTTAGCACGCTTGGGCGCGCGGGGCAGGCGTGCCGGAGCAGGCTGGGCCGCCTGTTGCTGGCGATACTGGCCGCCCCCGTCTCGGTCATCATGGCGCCGGCCAATGCGTCGGGCATTTCCGGCGACGTTGTCAAGATCGGCATCCTGAATGACCAATCCGGCACGTACGCCGATCTTGCCGGCCCCGGCTCGGTAGAGGCCGCGAAGATGGCCATCGAGGAAATGGGCGGCACGGTTGCCGGCAAGAAAATCGAACTGGTGGCGGGCAATCACCAGAACCGGGCCGATATCGGAGCCGGTATCGCCCGGGCCTGGTTCGATCGCGATGGCGTCGATGTCATCGCGGACTTCTCCAATTCGTCGGTGGGCTTTGCCGTGCAGGCCCTGGCCGGCGAGCGCGGCAAGGTGACCTTGATCGCGGCGGCATCGCCGGGCTTCACCGGCAAGGCCTGCACCGCCACCTCGGCGCAGTGGGTCTATAACAGCCACACCAATGGCTACGGCCTGGCCAAAGTCCTGACCGGGCAGGGCTACAAGAGCTGGTTCCTGCTGACGGTGGACTATGCGTTCGGCCATGCCTTCGCGTCGGATATCCGGCGGGCGGTGGAGGATGGCGGGGGCAAGGTCGCCGGCGAAGTGCGGCATCCGTTGAATACCGCCGACATGAGTTCCTTCCTGGTGCAGGCACAGGCTTCCAAGGCGTCGATCATTGCCCTGGCCAGCGCCGGCAGCGATATGACGACCGCCATCAAGCAGGCCGGAGAGTTCGGCGTGACACCCGGCCAGGCCTTGGCGGCGCCCGCGGTGTTCCTGACCGATATCCATGGCATGGGCCTGCAGACCGCCCAGGGCCTGCAGTTTGTCACGGCCTTCTATTGGAACCGCACGCCCGAGACGCGTGCCTGGTCGCAGAAATTTTTCGCGCGCCATGGGGCGATGCCAACCATGACGCAAGCGGGCGTGTATTCGGCCGTGCTGCATTACCTGCGCGCCGTGGAAGCGGCAGGCACGGACGAGGGCAAGGCCGTGATGGCCAAGATGCGGGAAATGCCGGTGCGCGACATCTTTGCTGCCAATGGCCAATTGCGGCCGGATGGCCAGATGGTGCACGACATGTACCTGGTCAGGGTCAAGACGCCCCAGGCATCGAAAGAACCCTGGGATTACTACGACATTCTCCAGGCCATTCCCGGCGAGCAGATTTTCAAGCCGCTGTCGGACAGCGAGTGCCCCCTGGTCAAACACTGATGCCAACCTGAGGAGATAGCCATGAGCGCAACCCAAGACGCCAGGAAAGATCCGCCCCCGCGTATCCGCCACATCGATGAGATGGAGTGGGAAACCATTCGCTGGCCCGGCGAAACCGGCAAGATGCTGTTCCACCCGACACCCGAGGAGCCCACCGTGCCCAACGCGGGCCTGCTGCGGCTGGACCCGGGTTCTTATCACCCTTGGCATCGCCATGATTTCGCCCAGGTCTGGTACATCCTGGAAGGCGAATTCACGATCGGAGGCCAGCGTTGCGGCCCGGGCACCATGCTGTGCCATGGCGACCCCCATGCCGAAGAGGAATTGCGCACCGAGACGGGCGGCTTGATCGTCATCGTGCAGTATCCCGGCCCCACCACTGGGGGGCGTCCGATCTACGACAAGCGGTTCAACATGAGCCAGCGCATCGATGTGGCGCGCGAGCGCACGGACGTGTGATGCCATGGCGCTGATCAATTACCTGACGCAAGTCCAGTTCGGCTATGGCGCCCTGGAGACGCTTGCCCAAGAGTGCCAGCGGCTGGGTATCCGGGCGCCGCTGGTCGTGACCGATGCCGGTGTCAGGGGCGCGGGCCTGGTCGACCGCGTGCTGCGGCACCTGGACGGCATGGCGGGCGTGGCCGTCTACGATGCCACGCCCGCCAACCCCAACGAAGCGGCGCTGCGGGACGCGACGGCCCGTTATCGCGAGGGGCGGCACGATGGCGTGATCGCGGTGGGCGGGGGCTCGGCCATTGACCTCGCCAAGGGTGTAACCCTGTGCGGCACGCACGATGGTCCGCTGAAACAGTACGCGGCCATCGAGGGCGGGGCGGCGCGCATCACGGCGCGGGTCGCCCCGCTGATCGCCATTCCCACCACGGCGGGTACCGGCAGCGAGGTGGGGCGGGGCGCGATCCTGATACTGGACGATGGGCGCAAGGTGGGCGTGCTTTCGCCGCATCTGATTCCCAAGGCGGCCATCTGCGATCCGGACCTGACCCTGGGCCTGCCCGCCGGCATGACGGCCGCCACGGGCATGGATGCCATCGCGCACTGCATCGAGACCTTCCTGTCGCCAGCGTTCAACCCGCCGGCCGACGGTATTGCGCTGGATGGCCTGCGGCGCGGCTGGGCCTGCATCGAGCGTGCCGTTGCCGACCCTGGCGACCGCGCCGCCCGCCTGAACATGATGAGCGCCTCTATGCAGGGCGCGCTGGCTTTCCAGAAAGGCCTGGGCTGCGTGCACAGCCTGAGCCATGCGCTGGGCGGAATCGATCCGCGCCTGCATCATGGCACGCTGAACGCTGTTTTTCTGCCAGCCGTGGTTGCGTTCAATAGCGTTGCCGATTCGGTGCAGGCCGACGGCAAGTTAGAGCGCCTGGCACAGGCCATGAACTTGGCCGGTGCCAGGGAAGTGGTGCCGGCGCTCGAGGCCATGCGCGCGCGCCTGGGCCTGCCGGGCGGCCTGGGTCAGTTGGGCGTGGGCGAGAACCTTTTCCCCCGGATCGTCGCGGGCGCCCTGGCCGACCACAGCCACAAGAGCAATCCGCGCGAGGCTTCGGCGCAAGACTACGAGGACCTGCTGCGCGCCTCGATGTAGACGCGTCGCGGGGCGCGGCTGGGTGTCTGGCTCCCGTCAGGGTGCCAGACACCGTCTAACTGAGGCCGTCGTGGCACACAACGGTGTCAGGCAGCCTGGCGGGAGCCTGACACCTGCTCGCTGGGGTGGCGCCATCCGGTACAAAAAGTTGCCGCGCCGCGGCCTGTGCTTGCTAGCATGACTGGATTCCACCTGGTGCGGGTTTTTCAGGAGACCGATCATGAGCGAGCCTTCTTCGCAGCGCCTGGGCGCGCAGGCCGTGTTGCCCAGCCTGGCCGGCTGGCAGCCGCACGCCGGGCGCGATGCCATCCAGAAGACCTTCGAGTTCAAGGATTTCAACGCCGCCTTCGCTTTCATGGCGCGGGTGGCCATGTATGCCGAAAAGCTGGACCATCATCCGGAATGGTTCAACGTGTACAACCGTGTCGATGTGGTGCTGGCCACGCATTCGGCCGGCGGCGTCACCGAGCTGGACGTGCGCATGGCGCGTTTCATGAATGACGCGGCCGCGCCCGGGGGCGCGGCCGACAAAGCCGGCTAGGGGCCGGCCAGCGCTCGCAGGGGTTGCGCTAGCCGCGCACGTAGTAGATGCGCATGGCCTGCTGGCGTTCGGAAGGATCCAACACCTGGATGCGCACCGAGCGCGGCGTGAAGCCTTCGGGCATCTCGGCCGTGCCCTGGGCAACTTGGTAGCGGCCCAGGCTGACGTCGATGGGGTCGAGTTCGATAGTGCCCGAGCGCCCGTTGCGATATACGCCTTGTACCGCCAGGTGCAGGGTGCCCTTGAAGGCGGGGCCTTCGGTGCTGTCGCGCATCAGCAGGACTTGGTAATCGAGCTTGCCCGGGTCGCGGGTGAACGAGCCCGAACGCACGCCGATGTCGGTGCCGCGCGGATCCGGGGGAATCGCGTTCTGGAAGATCAGGAATTCCTGGTTCAGTTCCTGGATGCGGGTGCGGGCCTGGGCTAGTTCAGTGGTGGCTTGTTCGCGGGTGGCCTGGTTGGCGTCGCGCTGGGTGGTGGCTTCGTCCAGCTGCGTGCGCAGGCGCTGGCGGTCCAGGTTGGCCGCGTTCAGCTCGGACTGCAGTTGTTCGGACTGCTCGGCCGTCAGGCGCGGCGGCCCATAGTTGGCCTGCAGGAACAGGACGCCGCCCGCTCCCAGGCCTATGCCCACCAGCAGCAACACCAGCCAGCGCGGCATGCGGCGCGTGCGCTTGCCCGGTTGATACACCGACGGTTTGAAAACGGCTCGTTGCGAGCGTCCGAACATCCCCATGCGTGGAACCCTGTAAATACGTGTTTCACTGCTTTTCAGGCAGCCAAACCCTGAAGGATAACGTGTGGCCGTACAGACAGGTTACTTCAGACAAGTCTGGTTGCTTACGTACGGCCTTGGAAACACCTGGTTTTACTGCAACGGCCCGTCGGCCAGGCGGGCGTCCAGCGCGGCCAGGCGCTGTGGCGTGCCTACGTCTGTCCAGGCGCCTTGATGGTGGGCGCCCAGCACCTTGCCGCCGGCCATGGCCTGCCGCAGCAGCGGGGCCAGCGGTGCCGGCGTGCCGGCAGCCAGGCCGGCGAACAGGCTGGGCCGGTACAGGCCGATGCCGGCGAACGTCAAGCGCGGCGCGCCTTCCGGGCTGACGCGCTGGTCGGCCGACAAGGCGAAATCGCCGGCCGGATGATGTTCCGGATTGTTCACCAGCAACAGCCAGGCGTCCGCCTGCGCGCTGTCCAGTGCACCGGCCAGCCCGTTGGCCTGGGCCGGGTTCCAGTCGCACCAGATATCGCCGTTGATGACCAGGAATGGCCGCGGGCCCAGCAGGGGCAGGGCCTGGGCAATGCCGCCGGCGGTTTCCAGGGCGGTGGGTTCGGGGGAATAGGCAATGCGCAGGCCGTAGCGCGCGCCATTGCCCAGGGCCGCGGGCAATTGCTCGCCCAGCCAGGCGTGGTTGATCACGACGTCGCGGATGCCGGCCGCCGCCAGGCGTTCCAGGTGCCAGGCGATCAGCGGCTTGCCGCCCGCCGGCAGCAGGGGCTTGGGGGTGTGGTCGGTAAGGGGCCGCATGCGCTCGCCGCGCCCGGCGGCCAGGATCATGGCGCGCATCAGAACGTGTACCCCACCTGCGCCTCGCGGTTGTCCAGTTTGTCCAGCAGGCGCAGCAGCGGCGTGAAGACGCCGTAGCGCTGGGCCACCTGGCGCACATAACCATTCACGCGCGGCAGGTGCGCCAGGTAGGCGGGTTTGCCGTCGCGATGGTTCAGGCGCGCGAATACGCCCAGGATGCGCAGGTTGCGCTGCAGGCTCATCCATTCGTAGGCCTGGTGGAACACCGCGAAGTCGCTGTCCACCGGCAAGCCCGCCTCGCGCGCCAGTTGCCAGTAGCGCACCGCCCAGTCCAGTTGCTGGGTTTCTTCCCAGGTGGTGCGGGCATCGGTAACCAGCGAGGCCAGGTCATAAGTAATGGGGCCGGCCAGCGCGTCCTGGAAATCCAGCACGCCCGGATTGGGCCCGTAGGCCGGGTTGTCGCAGACCATCAGGTTGGGCGAATGGAAGTCGCGGTGCACCAGCACCGTGCGCTGCGCCGCGTTGGCCTGGGTGAGCAGGCCAAAAATATGCTGCAGCGCGGCCGCGGTCTTGTCGTCCAGTTGCAAGCCGTGGTGCCGCGCCACGTACCATTCGGGAAACAGTTCCAGTTCGGCCGCCAGGCGCGGACTATCGTAGGCGGGCAGGCCGTCGGTGCGCGCCTGCTGCATGCGCACCAGCGCCGCCAGGGCGTCGCGGTACAGCGACTGCAGCTGGGCATCGGGCAGGCCGTCCTGGATGCGCTGGTAATACGTGTCGTGCCCCAGGTCGGACAGCAGCAGCAGGCCCTGCGGGGCGTCTTGCGCCAGGATGCGCGGCACGTTCAGCCCGACCTCGCGCAGCAGGTCGCCCACTTGCAGGAACGGGCCCACGTCTTCGTGCGGCGGCGGGGCGTCCATGACAATGGCGGTGCCGATGCCGCATTGCAGGCGGAAGTAGCGGCGGAAACTGGCATCGCTGGATGCCGGCCGCAGGGTGTCGGGCGCCAGTTCCAGGGCGGCGGGCAGGGTGCGCAGCCAGGCATGAACCTGGGCCAGGCGTGGGTCGTGGTCGGTGCTCAAGAGGGCCGTCTCGAAAGTACAGTAGGGTTTGGTTGCCAGCCGCGCGCCGCCAATCGGGGGGATGGCGCGCGGCTTCTCTATAATACCGGGTCGCTCCCGCTGGCACGTGCCGTTTCCGTGCCTGGTCCGGGCCATCGCCGCCGCCAGGCGCCTGGGTGCCGGGGCGGGGGTTCATTGTCGATAAGGTTTGCATTCAGGGTGCGTATGGTCCGGTGGTTGATTCTCTCTGCTGTCAGCTTGGCCGGGGCCGTCCATGCCCAGGGCAGCCAGGGAACCGTCCCGCCCGCCGCTACCGCCGACACGCCCGGCTTGCGCGTATCCCCCCAGTTGCGTTCGTCTCCCGGTTTGCGCATGCATCGCATGGAAGACGACAACATTCCCGCTTTCATGGAAGCGGACCACATGAAAGGCGACCCGGACGCCAACGTCACCCTGACGGGCACGTCCCAGGTGCGGCGCATCGATGGCGTGGTCAAGGGCGACCGCATCGACTACCGCAGCGATACCGGCGCGGTCGATATCCAGGGCAGCGCCCGCCTGATGCGCGACGGCACCCTGGTAACCGGCCCTTCGGCGAAATTCAATATCGACACCGACAGCGGCGAGATCGAGTCGCCCAATTTCTGGATCGGCGCCAGCGGCGGCTTTGCCCGCGCAGAAAAGGCCGAGATCTTCAGCCGCTCGCAAATGAGGCTGACCACGGTGGAGTACAGCGGCTGCCCGTGCCCGGAACCCTCGTGGTACATCAGCGCGGACAGCGTCGACCTGGATTTCGATGAAAACGAGGGCGTGGCCCGCAATGGCGTGCTGTTTTTCAAGGGCGTGCCGCTGCTGGCTTCGCCCTACCTGACGTTCCCGGTCAAGAAAGAGCGCAAGTCCGGTTTCCTGGTGCCCACGTATGGCGTCACCAGCAACAGCGGCCTGGACTTGTCGGTGCCGTACTACTTCAACCTGGCGCCCAACTATGACCTGACCCTGGTGCCGCGCTACCTGAGCAAGCGCGGCCCGCAGCTGGGGGCCGAATTCCGTTACCTGGGGCAGTCGTACACCGGCAATATGGTGGGCACGTACTTGCCCAGCGACAGCGAAAGCGGCGATTCGCGCTGGATGTTCCGCTCGCGGCACCAGCAGCTGCTGGGCAACGGCTTCTACGCCGACTGGGACTACGCCAAGGTTTCCGACGACGATTACTTCCGCGATTTTTCCACCCTGGGCCTGAACGAGGCGTCCACCACCTATTTGCCGCAGCGCGGCCGGGTAGGCTGGAGCGACCGCTATTGGCAGTCGTACGCGCAGGTGTACAAGTACCAGACGCTGCAGGATCCCGACGCGCCGTTGGCACCGCCCTACGACAAGGTGCCGGAACTTTATCTGAAGGGGTCGCGCTATGACGTGGGCGGCTTCGACGTGGAATGGACCAGCACCGCGGTGCGCTTCGAGCAGCCGCTGCTGGACGGCGTGCGGCTGGGGCCCGACGGCGACCGCCTGCAAACCTACCTGACGGCCTCGCACCCCATCGTGCGGCCGGGCTGGTTCCTGATACCCAAGGTGGGCGTCAATTTCGCCCAGTACGACACCGACTGGTACAGCCTGTCCGACCGCGACCGCTCGATTTCGCGCACGGTGCCCATCATGTCGCTGGACGCCGGCATGGTATTCGAGCGCGACACCACCTTGTTCGGCAACGACTCCATCCAGACGCTGGAGCCCCGCCTGTACTACCTGCGCGTGCCGTACCGCGACCAGTCCAACCTGCCCGTTTACGACACCACGCTGGCGAATTTCAGTTTCGAGCAGGCGTTCGAAGAAAACATCTACACCGGCGGCTGGGACCGCATCGCCAACGCCAACCAGTTGACGGCCGCGCTGACCACGCGCTGGCTCGATGCCGACACCGGTTTCGAGCGCCTGTCGCTGTCGGCCGCGCAGCGCCTGTATTTCGAAGACCAGCGCGTCACGCTGCCGGGCGAAACGCCGCGCGACAATGTGCGGTCCGATTTCCTGGTGGCCGCCAGCGCCGCGCTGACCGACACGCTCAGCACCGAGGTGGCGGCCCAGTTCGACCCTTATCGCAATAACTGGTCGCGCGGCCTGGTCAGCGCGCGCTGGCGGCCGCAGCGCCTGACGTCCGTGGCGCTGTCGTACCGCTACCAGCGCGACCCCTTGCCCGGGGTGGCCTACCAGCCGCGCGGGCAGGACCAGATCAGCCTGGCATTCCAGTGGCCGTTCTCTGAACGCTGGTACGGCGTGGGACGTATCGACTATTCCATGCGCACCGAAGCCGCCACCGCCACCGCGGCCCGGGAATCGCCTCGCGTCACCCAGGCCATTGCCGGCCTGGAGTACAAAGGGGATTGCTGCTGGACGGGCCGCGTGGTGTTCCAGCGCTATGCCGTGTCGGCGTCCGACGCCAATACGGCCTTGTTCTTCCAGCTTGAGCTGACCGGCCTGGGTTCGCTGGGTACCGATCCCATGAGCCTGCTCAACCAGAGCATTCCAGGGTATCAGCCCGTGACGCCACCGACGTCGCCGGGCACGACATTTGAAAGGTATGAATGATGCGTAGCTTGCACATCTTGCGCCGGCTGCCCGGCAATTTGCTGGTTCTGGCCGCGTGCGCCGGCGTGCCCGCCGTGTATGCCCAGCAGCCGGCCCGCCCCGGCGCCGCGCCTGCGCCCGCCGCGGCGCCCCAGCCCGAGCAGTTTGTGGATGGCATTGCGGCGGTGGTCAACAAAGACGTGATTACGCTGCGCGAAGTGGACAGTGCCTCGGTGCGCGCCACGCAAGACCTGAAACAGCGCGGCATCCAGGTGCCGCCGCCGGAAATCCTGCGCCGGCAGGTGCTGCAAAGCCTGATCATGGACCGCCTGCAAACCCAGGAAGCCGACCGCATGGGCATTCGCGTCAACGATGCCCAGATCGACCAGGCCATCCAGACCATCGCCGAACGCAATCGCCTGCCGGTGGCGCAGATGCGCGCCGAAGTCGAGAAAAGCGGCGTTTCGTGGACGCAATACCGCGAATCGCTCAGCCACGATATCCGCATGAACCGCCTGCGCCAGCGCGCGGTGGATGCCAACATCATCATCACCGACGCCGAGGTCGACGCGTTCCTGAAAGACCGCGAGCGCAACCCCGCGTTCGGCGCCCAGGCGAATGCCCCCGCGCCCGGGCAGCAGCAGCCACCCCGCCAGCCGGCCCAGCCGGCGCAGTCCGGCCC
>NZ_JAJMLX010000069.1 GCF_020991325.1 Bordetella petrii
GACCTACGCGCCGCGCAGCATGCCGCGCCTGGCCTGCCTGAGCGCGCTCGCCGGCCTGGCCGGCTGGCTGCTGCGCTAGGACCGGCTCCCTGAACGAAGCTCGGATGGGCCATGAGCATGGCAACGCGGCCAGGCGCGGCCTGCAGCACCACGGCCGCGGACCACAGGCAAGCCAACCTTAATGATCGCCCAGAATCGTGTGGGCGTACTGGATGCCCACGCCAAAGGCGCCGCCGTAGCGGCGCGCGATGCCGATGGTCAGGTCATAGGTTTCGGCGCGCGACCAGTCACGCTGGAGTTCCAGCAGATATGTCAGCGCCGTGATGGGGCGGGCACCGGCCTGCACCATGCGCTGCACGGCGCGTTCATGCGCCTCGGCGGTGCAATCGCCGCAGGCATCGGTCACCACATACACCTCGTAGCCTTGCTCCAGGGCCGAAACCACCGGGCCATTGCAGCACACCGAGGTCCACAACCCGGCGATCACCAGGCGGTCTTTGCCAATGGCGTTGACGCGCGCGATGAAGTTTTCGTCTTCCCATGCGTTGGAAGTCGTGCGGTCGATCACCTCGGCCTTGGGAAAGGCCTGCTCCACCTCTTCGAACAGCGGGCCGGCGAAGCTGTCGCGCGAAATCGCCGAAATAATCGTCGGCACGCCGAACCCTTGCGCGGTGTTGGCCAGAATGGCCGTGTTGGTGCGCAGATTGGTAATGTCGATGGACTTGGTGTTGAATGCCATCTGCGACTGGTGATCGATCAACAGCAAGGCATGGTCGTGGGGGCTTAGCAAACTGCGGGCGGGTTGGGCGGACGCTTTGATGCTCATGGTAGGCCTCTATGGGTATGCGCTATCCGCAACAGGCGGACAGCAGTATCTGGCACGAATGGCGGGCCGGCCCACGGCCATCGGTGCCAGGAAATTCTACGGTCGCGCGCGGCGCCTGGGTGTGCAACGATGCGGAACCCCGCCTGCAGAAATGCGGATAGCGCCGCCGTGCACACTAGCGGCAATGCGCGTGACCTGGCGCTCCGCCTTCGATGAAATGTCGCTGCCGCGCCACGGCGTCGCCGCAATGCGACATGAAAGCACGCACCCGGGCGGACCTGCGGATGTCGGGGTGCGTCAACAGCCACAGCTCATCGCTTATGTCCGGCTCGACTTGGCTGATGCGCGCCAGTTCGGGAGCCAGATCGCCGTGCATGCAAGGCAGGAAGCCCACCCCCAGGCCGGCGCGTATGGCGGCGGCGGCGCCGTAGACCGAATCGCTGCGATAGCGGATATTGGCCGGCTCCACGCGTTGGCTGACGAAACCGCAGGCCTTCAATCCAGACAGCCCCTGCCCGTACGACACCCAATTCTGCCGATAGACCTGTTCCAGGCGGACGGCCCGCCCCGCATAATCGCGGCGGCGCCCGTAAATGGCCCAGGCGATAGTGGCCAACCTGCGGCCGTACAGGTTTTCCGGGACAGCGCGGGTCGCGCGGAAGGCTATGTCGGAATCGCCGCGCGCCAGGTTCAGCGGTGTATTGCCCACCGCGACATCGATGCTTACTGCCGGGTGGCGGGCCTGGAAGCTGGCGATGACAGGCGTCAGGAAATCCACCAGCAAGGCATCGCTGGTGGCGATACGCAGCACACCATGCAGATCCTGGCGCTGGCCCGACACACGGCGCGCCACGCCCAGAATGTCTTTTTCCACCCGCGCGCCCAGTGCCATCATCTGGTTGCCGGCGTCGGTGGGCACATAGCCGCTGCGCCGGCGGTCGAACAAAGCCACGCCCAGCGCCTGCTCTACCGTCGACAGGCGGCGGGACATGGTCGAGTGGTTAACCCCCAGCGCCAGGGCCGCATCCACCAGGCCGCCACGCTCGCCGATGGCCTGGATGACGCGAAGATCGTCCCACGATAGTTTCTCGAAAACCTCGTCCATGTTTGCTTTTCCGCGCACGAATACCGCGCCCGCCATCATGCCTGGGGCGTCGACACGCCTATCGTACGGCCCCGGGCCGCCTTGGAACGCCCTTGGCGCGAAACAGCGTCGAGTTGTCCTGATCCGTCGTCGCGCCCGCGTTGTGGCGCGGCGGGTCTGGTGATGAAATTTGTCCATCACACACCAAGGAGCCCCCCATGACCGAAACCATAGCCGGCATCAAGATCCCCGATAGCGCCATGGCCCGCGCCGCCACCCAATTGGTACGCGACACCGAAGACGACCTGCTTTACCACCACAGCCGCCGGGTGTTCTTGTGGGGCGCCCTGACCGGCGAACGCCGCGGCCTGCGCTACGATCCGGAAATGCTGTACCTGGGCGCCATGTTCCACGACATGGGCCTGGTCCCGCCCCATGCCAGCCCCGACCTGCGCTTCGAGGTCGACGGCGCCAATGCCGCGCGCGCATTCATGCAGGGCCACGGCGTGTCCGAACGCGATATCGAAGACGTGTGGACCTCTATCGCGCTGCACACCACCCCCGGCATTCCGGAACATATGCGGCCCACCGTCGCCCTGGTAACCGCCGGCGTCGAAATGGACGTGCTGGGCATTGCCTACCACGATTTCAGCCACGAACAGCGCTGCCATGTGTGCCAGCGCCACCCGCGCGAGCCGAATTTCAAGGAAAACATCATCCATCACTTCGCCGAGGGCATCCAGCACAAGCCCGAGACGACTTTTGGCAACGTGAAGGCAGATGTTCTGGCCCTGAAAGACCCCGGCTATAGCCGAAAGAACTTCTGCTCGATTATCCTGGATTCGGCCTGGCCGAATTGATCGCGCCGGACACCCTACGGATCCCAAGGAGCAAGCCATGCCCGATACGCCGTCCTCGAAGAATGACCAACGTCCCGCCATGACGCACGCCACCGGCGCCCCGGTGGCCGACAACCTCAACACCCTGACCGCCGGCCCGCGCGGCCCGGCGCTGCTGCAAGATATCTGGCTGATCGAAAAACTGGCCCAGTTCGACCGCGAAGTCATCCCCGAACGCCGCATGCACGCCAAGGGCTGGGGCGCCTACGGCACCTTCAAGGTCACTCACGACATCTCCCGCTACACCAAGGCCAGGATATTCTCGGAAGTGGGCAAGGAAACCCCGCTGTTCCTGCGGTTTTCCTCGGTGGCGGGCGAACGCGGCGCGGCCGATGCCGAACGCGACATCCGCGGCTTTGCCGTGAAGTTCTACACCGAAGAAGGCAACTGGGACATCGTGGGCAACAACACCCCGGTGTTCTTCTTCCGCGACCCGCTGCGCTTTCCCGACCTGAACCACGCCATCAAGCGCGACCCGCGCACCGGCCTGCGCTCGCCCGACAGCAACTGGGACTTCTGGACCCTGCTGCCCGAAGCCCTGCACCAGGTCACCATCGTCATGTCCGACCGCGGCATTCCCCGAAGCTTCCGCCACATGCATGGCTTCGGCAGCCACACGTTTTCCATGATCAATGACGCCAACCAGCGCGTGTGGGTGAAATTCCATTTCCGCACCGAACAGGGCATCGAGAACTTCAGCGACGAGGCCGCGGCGGCCGCGGTAGCCGGTGATCGCGAAACCCACGGGCGCGACCTGCTGGAAGCCATCGACAGCGGCAACTTCCCGCGCTGGAAGCTGTACATCCAGGTCATGACGGAAGACCAGGCGCGCGGCCACAAGCACAACCCCTTCGACCTGACCAAGGTGTGGCCCAAGGGCGACTACCCGCTGATCGAAGTGGGGGTCATGGAACTGAACCGCTACCCCGACAACTACTTTGCCGAGGTCGAACAGGCGGCGTTTTCACCGGCCAACGTGGTGCCGGGCATCGGCTTTTCGCCCGACCGCATGCTGCAGGGCCGCCTGTTTTCCTATGGCGACGCGCAACGCTACCGGCTGGGGGTGAACTTCAACAACATTCCCGTCAATGCGCCACGCTGCCCGTTCCACAGCTATCACCGCGACGGCGCCATGCGCACCGACGACAACCTGGGCGGCACGACCAGCTATTGGCCCAACAGCAAAGGCGCCTGGATCGACCACGACCCTTCGCTGCAAGAACCGCCACTGGCCCTGGACGGCGCGGCCGACCACTGGGACCACCGTGTCGACGAAGACCACTACGAACAGCCGGGCAACCTGTTCCGCCTGATGTCGCCGGAACAACAGCAACTGCTGTTCGACAACACGGCCAGGGCCATGGGCGACGCGCGCGAAGAAGTCAAGCGGCGCCACATCGCCAACTGTACCAAGGCCGATCCGGCCTACGGTGCGGGGGTGGCCAAGGCGCTGGGGCTGCCGCCGGCCTGATCCTGGCCGCCCGTGGTTTGCCGGCGGAAGCTGGCCCGGTACTGGGCCGGCGTTACCCCCAGCCTGTCGGCGAATACGATGCGCATGCGGTCCACGGTGCCAAAGCCGCAGTCGTAGGCAATGGTTTTCAAGGGCCGCTCGCTGGCTTCCAGTAGGCGGCGCGCCGCATCGATACGGGCGCGCCGCACGAATTCGTACGGCGTGATGCCGGTTTCCTGCACGAAGTAGCGCGCCAGGTTGCGGGGGCTCATGCCCACCTGTCCAGCCAAAGATTCCAGACTGTGCCGCTGGCCGATATGGTCCATGACATGGGCCTGGATCCTGGCCACGGGCGACACCGGGTCGGCCGGCGCCGTCAGGTAGGGGCTGAACTGCGATTGCCCGCCCTGCCGCTGGGCCACCACCACCAGCCGCTTGGCCACGGCCAGCGCCACTTCCTGGCCGTGGCACTGGCCCACCAATGCCAGGGCCAGGTCGATGCCCGCCGTGACGCCGGCCGACGTCACCAGGTGCCCGTCGCGCACATAGATGGCATCCGGCTCGACCCGCGCGCGGGGAAACTGTTCGGCCAGCCTGCGCGCATTCTGCCAATGGGTGGTAACGCGGTGATCGTCGATCAGGCCGGCATGGCCCAGGGCGAACACGCCCGTGCAAATGGCACCATAAGTGCGCGCGCGGCCCGGGGCGCCGCGCAGCCAGTCGGTCAGGCGGGCATCCGGCGCCGCTTCCGGCATGGCGGGCCCGCCGGCCACCAACAGTATGTCGCACGGCGCCGTGGCTTCGTGAAACGCCAGGTCCGCGCTCAGGCGCATGCGGTTGGACGCCCGCAGCGGGTCGCGGCTGGCTGCGGCCAGCACGGTGTCATAGCGGTCGGTTTGCGCCAGGAAACCATTGGCCTCGTGGAACACGTCAACCGGGCCCGCTACGTCCAGGGCCTGCACGCCTTCATGGATGGCAATGACAACGGTTCGAACTGTCATGATAGGCCTGGCTCTTGAGGCAAAGTGACAATGCTGTGATTTGATTATTTTCAAGCACGCATGTTATTGCATGGAACAATAACGCCGTCGGCATTCGGCCGCAGAACTCTGCAACGCCCTCGCAGTCTGTATGGAATGTGCCGCCAGCCGGCGGCCGCCACCCAAGGACGCCCATGACATCCCCATCCCATTCCCCGGCAATGGACACCCCCGACAGCTACGGCATCGTTACCCGCACCCTGCATTGGTCCATGGCGGCGATCTTCGCCTGGCAGTTCACCGGCGCCACGCTGCACTTCTTCATTGAAGACGCTCCGGTGCGGAATTTCTTCTGGTCCACCCACAGCTCGCTGGGCGTGCTGCTGCTGGTACTGGTATTCCTGCGCGGCGCCTGGGGCCTGGCCAATCTCAGCCGCCGTCCGTCATACCAGGCCGGCATACTGGGCTGTGCCGCGGCGGCCGGCCACATCCTGCTATACGCGCTGATGCTCGCGGTGCCGGTGCTGGCCGTGCTGCGGTCGTACGGGCGCGGCCGCGGACTGTCGGTGTTCGGCGTGCAGGTCTTCGAGGCGCGCGGCACAGAAATCCCCCACCTGATCGCGCCGGGCGCCGCGCTGCACGGGTTGCTGGGCTGGACGCTGCTGGCCCTGGTCGTGGGTCATATCGTCATGGCGCTGGTGCATCACTATGCGTTGAAAGACGGCGCCCTGACACGCATGGCGCGCGGGCAAGAAGCCGCCTGACGCCATTTCGCCCGCCGGAGAACCCGGGCAGGTTGCCGTTTTAGATCGAATGATTTAAAACGGATCTTTTCCTTTTCCTGGCGGCAAGCATCGTGAGTCATACCGCGCCCACGACACGTTCCAGGTGGGCCCAAGGGCTTGCCTTCGCGTCGGTGTCCGTACTGATCTTTTCCGGATGGTTCGTGGTTACCCGCCACACCGTAACGCAAGATCTGCATATCTGGGACGTGGCCGCGCTGCGGTTCGGCGTGGGGGCCATGCTGCTGGCTCCCATCCTGCTCAGGCAACGCCTGCCTGCCCGCGCCTGGCGCGAAGGCCTGCTCTACGCCGTATTGTGGGGCGCGCCTTTTGTGCTGCTGGTGGCCCTGGGCCTGCAACGCACCACCGCGGCGCAGGCCTCGTCCATCGTGCCGGCCCTGATGCCTGTGCTGGCGGGCCTGATACAGGCTTGCATGCTGCGCCGGCGCCCCCCGGGCAGGGCCATCTTCAGCTACGCGGCCATACTGGCAGGGCTGGCTGGCCTGGTGGCCAGCCAGCCCGCCATCCGCAGTGATTTCGTGGGGTATGGCGCCCTGGTATTGGCGGCCCTGACCTGGGCCGTTTACTCTATTCGTTTCCGGGCCAACGGGCTGACCGCCCTGCAGGCGGCCGCCCTGATCTGTTTCTGGTCGGCCATTCTGTTCATTCCGGTCTATGCCGCCGCGGGGCTGTCGCGGCTGGGCCAGGCGTCCGGCCAAGAGATCGCCATCCAGTTCGTGTACCAGGGCGTGCTGATGAGCGGCGTGGCCCTGTTCGCCTACAACCGCGCTATCGCCGCGCTGGGCCCGCCGGCCGCGGCGGCCATGATGGCGCTGGTACCCGTGCTGGCCACGCTGCTGGCCATGCCGGTGCTGGGCGAATTTCCGTCCGCGCTGGGCGCGGCGGCCATTGTTGTCATCGCCGCGGGCGTCGCCATGGCGGCGCGGCCGGCGCGCACCGCGGTCATCCCGGCGTCCAAGGCGCCCTTGCATCCTGTGTCGGAGTAATCATGGCCAATATCAAGGCAGTTGTTTTCGACCTTTACGGCACCCTGTTCAACGTGCATTCGGTGGTTGAACATTGCGAACGCCACTACCCCGGCCGGGGCGCGGAAATCAGCCACCTGTGGCGGCACAAGCAGCTGGAATACACGTGGCTGCGCAGCCTGATGGGCCAATACGTGCCCTTCGAACAGGCCACGCGCGACGCGTTGGACTACGTGACGCGGCATTTGTCGCTGGACCTGGACGCCGCCACCGCCGAAGCCCTGCACGAAGCCTACCTGAACCTGGACCCGCACCCCGAAGTGCCGCAAGCCCTGCAGGCACTGCAACAAACCGGCCTGCCGCTGGCCGTCCTGTCCAATGGCTCCGCGTTTTCCATCCGCCGCGTAGTGGAAGCCGCCGGACTGGCGCCGCACTTCAGCCACCTGCTCAGCGTGGAAAGCGTGGGCGTCTACAAGCCGCATCCACGTGTGTATGAGCTGGCATGCCATACCCTGGGCGCGGCTCCGCAAGACATCCTGTTCGTATCGTCCAACGGATGGGACGCGGCCGGCGCGGCCCATTTCGGCTTCGAGGTGTGCTGGGTAAACCGGCAGGGCGCGGCCTTCGAATCGCTGGGCGCGACCCCGGCGCATACGCTGGACAGCATCGCCGAATTGCCGGCGCTGCTTGGCACGCGTCCCGCCTGACCGGGCGGGACGCGCCCGGCCGCCGCGCGCTAGCCGAAGCGGCTCAGCAGCGTTTCGCTGACATAGTCCAGCGATTCCACATCGGCGAACTTCATGTCCAGGTCGAACATATTGGCCTTGTGCGCCTGCGGGCTGCGATCGCCGCAGGCCTCGTCCACCAGCACCACGCGGAAATTGTGCGAGAACGCGTCCACGGCCGAGGCACGCACGCAACCCGAGGTTGAAATACCCACCATGATGACCGTATCGACCTCGTCATAGCGCAGGAAATCGGCCAGCATGGTGCCGAAGAAACCCGAGGGCTTGTTCTTCATGACAACGCGATCGCCCGGCCGCGGCGCATAGGCGGCGGGCCATTCGTCGGCCTTCGGGTCGGCCACGAACTGCACATCGTCGGGCCGGGCCAGCTTCAGGTTCCACGCGCCGCGGTACGTGGGCAGCGTGCGGTCGTCGCGCCGGGTGTAGTAAACCGGCAGGTCCAGTTGGCGGAACAACGCCGTCACGCGTTCCAGCGCCGCCATCATCTCGGGCATTTCGGCGCCGCAGAACGAGAATGCCGGATCTACGAACATATAAGTAGTGTCGATGTTCACCAGCGCGGGGCGCTTGCCTATGCCCAGCCGCTTGGCGAAACCGCCCTTGCGATAGGTTTCCAGTTCTTCGTCGGGCACGTAGCCGCGCCATTTTTCCAGCTTGTCCATCGGACATGACTCCTTGTATTTAAGCTTGCGCCGCCGCCGGCATCATTGCTGCGTGATGCCGTTCTTGCGGATAACCTCGCCCCACTTCTCGGTCTCGGCCTGCACCAGGGCGCGGAATTGTTCGGGGGTGCCGCCTCCGGGCCGGCCCGCCATGCCGCGGATGCGCTTGGCGATCTCGGGGTCGGCCAGGATCTGGTTCACGGTTTCATTCAGGCGCTGCACCACCGGGTCGGGCGTGCCGGCCGGCACGAAAATGCCGTTCCACGACAGCACCTCGAAGTCCGGATAGCCCGCCTCGGCCATGGTAGGCACGTCGGGCAGATCGGGCAGGCGCTCCTTGTCGGCCACGGCCAGCGGGCGAAGACTGCCGTCCTGCATGCTGGGCAAGGCCGACAACGCCGTCTTGAAACCGGTTTGCACGTGGCCGGCGATGACATCCGTCAGGGCCGGGGCGGCGCCCTTGTATGGCACATGCAGCAAGTCCGTGCCGGTACGCAGCTTGAACAGTTCGCCGGCCAGGTGCGGCGAACTGCCCGAACCGGTCGAGGCGTAGGTCAGGGCGCCGGGTTTCTGCTTGGCCAGGGCCACCAGTTCATCCACGGTTTTCACCGGCAGCGAGGGCGTCACCACCAGCACGCTGGGCGAGGACATGAACTGCACCACGGGGATGAAGTCCTTGTTCACATCGTGCCGGATACCCTTGATCAGGCTGGCGTTGATGGCATTCGCAATCGTCCCCAGCAGCAAGGTATAGCCATCGGGCGCGGCCTTGGCCACTTCCTCGGTGGCGATGTTTCCGTTCACGCCGGGCTGGTTCTTCACCACCACCGGCTGCCCCAGCTTCGTCTGCATATGCCCGGCGATCAGCCGGCTGATGACGTCGCTGGCGCCGCCCGGCGGATAGCCCACGATGAAGGTAATGGGCTTGCCGGGATAAGCTTCGGCGGACAGCGCGGGCACGCCGGCGGTGGCGGCGGCCAAGGCCAGGCCCAGGGCGGCCAGCGCCACCCGCTTGAACGTACGTGTCATGTTTTCCCCTTGTACGGATAGATCCGTGCCGGTATGGCTGCGGGCCTTGCCCGGCCCGGCTGTTTGAATACTGCTGCGGCCCATTCTAGGGGTGGGGTGCGCGAGGCTCCAGCGAGGATTTCACACTTGCAATTGAGGAAAATCGAACGCCGCGCCGCGCCCTACAGCCAGCGATTGCGGCCCGCCGCCAGGCTGGCCGCGCGCACAATGGCGTCCTTGATCACGGCCAGCACGCGGTCGGTGGCCTCGCCGCGGCGCGTGACCAGCGAAACGTGCAGGCGCGGCGCGTGCGGCCCCAGGCGTACTTCGCGCACCGGGTAGCCCACCAGCGAACGTCGGTCGGGCCAGGCCAGGATGGCTACCCCCAGGCCCGCCGACACCATGGCCAGGATGGCATGGGTGGAATCCATTTCCAGCGTGCAGCGCGCGGTATTGCCGGATGCCGCCAGGTAGCGGTCGACCGCCACCGACAGGTTCGACCCGCGCGCGAAGCGGATCAGGTTATGGGCCTGCAGCAGCGCGGCGGCGGTGTCCTCGGCGGCATCTTTGGAAGCGAACAGCACCATCTCTTCCTGCAGCAACGGGTGCCAGTCCAGCCGCTTGTTGCGTTCTTCGTCGGCAAACGCCACGATGGCGGCGTCGATGGCGCCTTCTTTCAGGCTGTTGAGCAGGCCGTGGCTGGTGTCGCGCACCGGCCGCAGCTCCAGCCTTGGTGTGTGCTGGCGCAGGTAGCGCATGGCCTCCGGCAGGATATGCGCCTGCATGCTCTCGATGGCGCCCACCGCGATGCGGCCTTCGATCACGGGCGACCCTCGGCGCCGCAGCGCTTCCATCTGATCGAGCGTGCCGCCTATCAGGGCGGCCACCTCGTATGCCAGCGGCGTGGGCCTGACGGTAGTGGCGCTGCGGTCGAACAGCGGCTGGCCGTAGTATTCCTCCAGGCGCTTCATCTGCAGGCTGACCGTGCTGGGCGAAAGGTTCGCTTCCGCGGCCGCTCGGGCAAAACTGCCGTGCTTGATCACGGCGTTCAAGGTGGCAAAAAAGGCCAGGTTCATGGCATGGGCGGGGTCGTCGAGCAGACTACGTTGCGGGAAGCTGGCCGCCCAGCGCTTCGGTCAGGGCCTGCGCCGCGCGCCGCAGCACGGGCACGTGTGCCTTGCGGAACCGGTGCGCCGGCATGGTCAGCGTCAGGGCGCCGGCCAGTTCGCCGCCGGCGTGGAACACCGGCGCGGAAATGCCGGCCAGGTCGGGCGCGCGGTCGCTGGCGGGCAGGCTCATGTAGCCGTCTTTGCGGATACGTTCGTAACGCGCCCCGCGCGCGCCGGTATAAGCCTGCAATACGTGGCCGCCCGTACCGCGGTCCAGCGGCAGCAGGTCGCCCGCGCGGCTTTGGTCGGACAAGGGCTGCGGCGAATTCACCCGGTACAGCAGCAGCCGCTGTTCGCCCTGCCGGACATGGAACGACGCGCTTTCCTGCGTGCGTTCGACCAGATCGCGCAGCGCGGGCAGCACCACGTCTTGCAGGCTGAACGAGGCAGCGTACACGCGGTGCAGATGCGCCACCGCCGGGCCCAGCGCATAGCGCGAATCGGGACGGCGCTGCACCAGCCCCGCATGCATCAGCGACGCCAACAGGCGCAGCACCGTGCTGGGCACCAACCCCACGCGTTCGCTGATGTCGCGCAGCGCCAGGCCGGCATCGTCTGCGCGAAACGCGGCCAACACAGCCATGGCGCGGTCGACGGCGGCCACGCCGCCTTCGGACACCAGGGTGGGATCGGCGGGACGGACAGGGTAACGGGGCATGGCGGCGCGCCGCCGCCCTTGACACGGCAAGGGCGGCGGCCATATTCTATTAAACGAAATCTAATTCTATTAGATAAAAATTTGAATTTCAAGCCACAAGGATTCTTCATCATGTCCAACCCACCCGACTACCCCCTGGGCCTGCGCCAATCACAAGGCCGCAACGCCGCGCTGCGCCGCCAGCTGGCCGCGCCCGACGTGCTGGTCGCCCCCGGCGCCTACGACTGCGTGGGCGCGCGCCTGATCGAACAAGCAGGCTTCCAGGCGCTGTACCTGACCGGTTCGGGCATGTCCATGTCGGCGCTGGGCGCGCCGGATGTCGGGCTGATGTCGTTCTCTGAAATCCTGGACCGGGCCGCGCGCGTGGCCGACGTGGTGTCCATTCCCGTCATCGTCGATGCCGACACCGGCTACGGCGGCCCGTTGAACGTCATCCGCACCGTGCGCGCCTTCGAGCGCGCGGGCATCTCGGGCATACAGATCGAAGACCAGGCCTGGCCGAAGAAGTGCGGCCACGAAGGCGGCCGCAACCTGGTGCCCACCGAGGAAATGGAAGGCCGCATCAAGGCGGCGGTGGACGCGCGCATCGACCCCGACCTGGCCATCATCGCGCGCACCGACGCGCGCAGCGACCACGGCCTGCAAGCCGCCCTGGAACGCGCGGCGCGCTATGTGCAAGCCGGCGCCGACGTGATCTTCGTGGAAAGCCCGGAAAACGAGCAGGAACTGGCCGAAGTGGCGCGTACTGTGCAGGCGCCCGTGCTGGCCAACATGGTGGAAGGCGGCCGTACCCCCATCGTGCCGGCGGACCGCCTGCGCGAACTGGGCTTTGCCATGGCTATTTATCCCAATGCCATTACCCGCTGCTTCGCGCACGCGGGCACCGAAATGCTGCGCGACCTGGCCGCCCACGGCACCACCGCGGGCTCGGCGGACAAAATGCTGTCGCACCGGCAACTGTGGTCGCTGTTCGAATACGAGAAATGGACGGCCACGGAGAACCGCCTGAAGCACGCCTGAAGCGCGCCCCTAGCCCACCCTGCCCGTCAGGCTGGCGGCGGCGTGCAGCACGGCATCCAGATGCCTGACGTCGAAGCGATGCGCGGGCGCCGTCAGGGTCACGGCCGCGGCCAGCGCGCCGGAAGCCAGGAACACCGGGGCAGAAATACCCGCCACTTCAGACAGCCGGTCGCCGATGGCCGTGAAGTATCCATCGGCCCGGATGCGCGCATACAGAGCCTGGTCGGGCCCCTTGGCAAACCCCATGACCGGGTCATAGGCGGTGAGCACGCGGCCGCCGCTGCCCCGGGTAAGCGGCAGCAGGTCGCCCGAGCGGATGTGGTCGCGCACGGGGTGCGGAGAATCTACGCGGTACAGGCACAGGCGGTCGCTGCCTTGCCGCACGTGGTAGGCCGCGCTTTCGCCCGTGGCGGCCACCAGCTCGCGCAGCGCGGGCAGCACCACCCTGTCCAGCGAAAAAGACGCGGCATAAATGCCGTGCAGCCGCGCCACCTCGGCCCCCAGCGCATAGCGGCCGTCATCCAGCTTCTGCACCCATTTGCCGTGCTCCAGCGAAGCCAACAGGCGCAAGGCCGTGCTTTTGTACAACCTGGTGCGTTCCGCGAATTCGCCCAGCGACAAGGCCGTATCGCCGGCCCCGAAGGCGGCCATCAGTGTCAACGCGCGGTCTACCGCGGCCACGCCCCCTTGGGCGGCATCGGCTTCGGCCAGCGATGGGGTGGCGGCTTTGCGCGGCATGACAGGTTCTCCTTCGATCGGCTGGCAAGTATCGCCCGGCCCGATGCTTGACATCCAGGCCAGGGCCTCTATCATTGTTCTAACTTAAAGAACATTATTCTATCTTATAGAACGGAGACGTCAACGCATGAACGCCGCCCTTTCCACGCCCCCCGACATCCTGATCAGCGAAGTCGGCCCGCGCGACGGCCTGCAGTCGGTGAAAGCCACCATGGCCACCGAGGATAAATTCCGCTGGATCGATGCGCTGGTGGCGGCGGGCGTACAAGAGATCGAGGTGGCCTCTTTTGTGCCGGCCCGGCTGCTGCCGCAAATGGCCGACGCCGCCGACGTGGTGCGCCATGCCCTGTCGCATCCGGGCATCACGGTAATGGCGCTGGTGCCCAACCTGCGCGGCGCCCAGTCTGCGCTGCAGGCCGGTGCGCACAAGCTCACCATGCCGGTATCGGCCAGCCGCGCCCATTGCCTGGCCAACGTGCGCAAGACCCCCGAAGAAATGGTGGAAGAAGTGCGCGCCATCGTTCAACTGCGCAATGACATCGCGCCGCACGTGAGGATCGAGGCCGGCATTTCCACGGCCTTTGGCTGCACCCTGCAGGGACAGGTTCCCGAGGATGACGTCATCCGCCTTGCCGCCCTGTGCATCGCCGCCGGTGCCGACGAATCCGGGCTGTCCGACACCGTGGGTTATGCCAACCCGGGCCAGGTGCGCCGCCTGTTCCGCCGCCTGCGCAGCGAAATCGGCGAGCACGCCGGCGCGGCGCACATGCACAACACGCGCGGCCTGGGCCTGGCCAACTGCCTGGCCGCCTGGGACGAAGGCGTGCGCACCTTCGACAGCTCGCTGGGCGGCCTGGGAGGCTGCCCCTACGCGCCCGGCGCGTCCGGCAACGTCGTTACCGAAGACCTGGTGTTCATGTTCGAAGCCATGGGTGTGCGCACCGGCATCGACATCGACAGGCTCATTGCCGCCCGCAGCCCGCTGGCCGCCGGCCTGCCCGGCGAAGCGCTGTACGGCATGACGCCCGACGCGGGGCTGCCCAAGGGGTTCGCGCCCGCACGGCCCTGACCCGCTCTCTACCCTCTTACCGCCTTTGATATCCGCAATATGCCAAACACTGGTCGCCCCCTGCCCTACGAGGGTATCCGCGTCATCGAATTCACCCACATGGTCATGGGGCCCACCTGCGGCATGCTGCTGGCCGACCTGGGCGCCGAGGTCATCAAGGTCGAGCCCCTGGGCGGCGACAGCACGCGCCGGCTGCTGGGTTCGGGCTCGGGCTTCTTCCCGATGTTCAACCGCAACAAGAAGAGCATCGTGCTGGACCTGAAGCAGCCCGAAGGCCTGCAGGCCGCGTTGCGCCTGATCGATTCGGCCGACGTGGTCAGCGAGAACTTCAAGTCCGGTGTCATGGAAAAACTGGGCCTGGGCTACGACGCATTGAAGGCGCGCAACCCGCGGCTGATCTACGTCAGCCACAAGGGCTTCCTGCCCGGCCCGTATGAAGACCGCACCGCGCTGGACGAAGTGGTGCAGATGATGGGCGGCCTGGCCTACATGACAGGCCGCCCCGGCGACCCCTTGCGCGCCGGCACCAGCGTGAACGACATCATGGGCGGCATGTTCGGCGCCATGGGCGCCATGGCCGCGCTGGCGCAGCGCGAGAAAACCGGCCTGGGCACCCAGGTGCAGACCTCGCTGTTCGAGAACAATGTGTTCCTGGTGGGCCAGCACATGATGCAGTATGCCGTCACCGGCAAGGCCGCCGCCCCCATGCCGTCGCGCATCTCGGCCTGGGCCGTGTATGACGTATTCACCGTGAAAGACGGCGAACAGATCTTCCTGGCCGTGGTCAGCGACAAGCAGTGGGACATTTTCTGCCGCGCCTTCGGCCTGGCGGAACTGCGGCAGGATACCCGCCTGGCCACCAACAACGACCGCGTGCAGGCGCGCGCGTGGCTGATGCCGGTATTGCGCGAACATCTGGCGCAATTCCCCGCGGCCGAACTGAGCGCGGTATTCGAACGCGAGGGCCTGCCCTACGCCCCCATCACACGCCCCGAGCAACTATTCGACGACCCCCACCTGGCCGCCACCGGAGGCCTGGCCCCCATCCGGCTGCAGGACGGGCGCGAATCCGTGGTGCCCCTGGCGCCCATCACCCTGGGCGGGGCCCAACTGGGCATACGCCTGCAGCCTCCGGGCGCGGGCGAGCATACCGACGAACTGCTGCGCAGTGTGGGTTACGGCGATGACGACATCGCCGCATTGAAAGAAAGACAAATCACTCAAGGAGACAACACACCATGACCGCCCTTTCCCGCCGTGCCTTCCTGGGCGCCACCCTGTGCGCCGGCGCCTTGCCGCTGGCTGTACGCGCCGCGGCCCCGGAGGCCGCCTACCCGAATGGCCGCCCCATCCGCCTGGTGGTGCCCTATACCCCGGGCGGCGGCACGGACACGGTATCGCGCGCCATTGCCGCCAAGATCACCGCCGCCACCGGTTGGTCCATCGTGGTGGAGAACCGCCCGGGCGCGGCCGGCAATATCGGCATGAACACGGTCGCCAAGGCAGACCCCGACGGCTTGATGATGGGCATGGGGCAGACATCCAATCTGGCCATCAACCCCGCCATGATGCCCAGCATGCCGTTCGACGCGAAGAAGGATTTCACGCCGGTGGCGCTGATCGCATCCGTGCCCGTGGTGCTTGTCGTGAAGGCCGATGCGCGCTGGCAGACACTGGGCGACTTGATCAAAGATGCCAAGGCCCACCCGGGCGCCATCAAGCAGGCCCTGGCCGGCACGGGCACCGTGGGCCACCTTACCGGCGAACTGCTGTCGAACCAGGCCGGTTTCGAAGTGCTGAACGTGCCGTACCGCGGCGCGGCGCCGGCCCTGAACGACCTGCTGGGCGGCAGCACCGACTACATGTTCGCCACGCCCCAGGCTTCGCAGGAAATGCTGAAGGGCAAGGTACTGCGCCCGCTGGCGGTGACTTCGCCGCAGCGGCTTTCCATCCTGCCCGACGTGCCCACCGTGGCCGAATCCGGTTACGACGGCTTCGCCGCGGTGGACTGGAAAGTGCTGATCGCCCCGGCCGGCACGCCCGCCGGCATCGTCGACCAGGTCAACGGCGTCATCCAGAAGATCCTGCGCGACCCGGCCACCGTCGCCATGTTCACGGCCGAGGGCAGCACCGCCATGGGCGGCTCGGCCGCGGCCGCGCGCGACTACATCGCAGCCGAACAGCAGAAATGGGCCCGCCTGATCAGCGACGCCAAGATCAAGATAGACGGCTGACCAGAGCCGGCCGGTTGCCTGGCGGCGATACGATTGGCCAGGCGGCTGACACTCATGGCGCCGCCCTGGCCGCCGTGGCGAGGATCCCCGGACACCTGGCTCCCTTCTGCCAGGTGTCCGGCTCCCGTCAGGGTGCCGGATACCGTCCAACTGAAACTCTCGTGGCACACAACGGTGTCAGGCACCTTCGGAGCCAGACACCCGGCCACATCCGCAAAGCGTCCCGCTTTCCGCCTATTTCTCGACCTTCTTGCGCGCGGCAGCGGCCAGTTTCTCGTACAGCACCAGTTCCTGGTCGATGACCTTGGCGAAATCCTCGGGCGTATCCTGCACCACGGGTGTCATGCCCATTTCCAACACCTGCTTCTCGAATTCCGGCGAAGCGGCCAGCTTGTCCAGGGACGCCTTCAACTTATCGATGACCGCCGGCGGCGTGCCCGCCGGCATCAGCAGGCCCGTCCAGGAATCGAAGCGGAAATCCGGCATGCCTTCTTCCGCGAAAGTGGGCACATCGGGCAGCAGCACGTAGCGCTGCGGCGAGGCCACCGCCAGCACCCGCACCTTGCCGCTCTTGATATGCGGCAGCACCGAACCGAGCGTGGCGAACGACATGTCCACGTGGCCCGCGATCAAGTCCACCATGGCGGGCGCCGCGCCCTTGTAAGGCACCGGCGTGATCACCGTGCCCGTCAGTTGCGTGAACAGCTCGGCCGCCAGCAAGGGCGAAGACCCTTGGGCCGCCGCGTTGTACTTATCGGGCGCCTGGCGCACCGCGGCCAGGAACTCGTTGAAGTTCCTGGCGGGAAAATCATTACTCACCACCAGCACCGTGGGGGCGACGGCCACCGTGCGCACCGGCATCAAGTCCTTGCGGCTGTCCACGTCCAGTTCCGTGGTCATCCACGGGTTGATCGTCAGATTCAGGCTGGCCACCAGGCCGGTATAGCCATCGGGCTTGCTGGTGGCCGCCGCCTTGGTGCCGATATTCCCGCCGGCACCCGCCTTGTTCTCCACGATCACTTTCTGGCCCAGGTCGGTGCCCAGGTGTTGGCCGATAAGGCGGGCAATCAAGTCGGTGGGACCGCCCGCGGGGAACCCGACGATCAGGTTGATAGGCTGGCTGGGATACGGTTGCGCGTATGCCGCGGGCGCGGCGGCCAGGCCCAGGCACAGCGGAATCCATGCGGCGCGGCGCAGAAGAGTCACAAGTTTCATGGCCGGTTCTCCTCAGGCAGCCATCGCCGCGCCGCGCGCGGCCAGGCACAAACAATTGGACTGAACATCTTGGGTATGCTGCATGGGTTTTTCCTCTTGAATCGTTGTCGTGCCGGCGAAATATCGGTGCGTGCTCCTCCGGCCGCGGAACACGCCATCAAGGGTGGGCGCTAGTCGCCCTTGGCGGATGCGCGCTCTTCGATGTCGTGGCGGCGGCCCGTCATGGGTTGCAAGGTCTTGTCCAGCACGCGCGGTATTTGCCGTCCGGCGGCCAGTGCATCGCGCAAGTTCACGGCGGCGCGCCGCAGTTCCGGTCCATCCGGAGGCGTCTGGCCGCAGGCCTTCCAGATGGCCTGCACGGCCAGGCCCAGCGCGGAGAATTCAGAATCGGGCAGGCTCATGGTTGCAACGGTGTTTCGGTGGCATGGGTGGCGTCGTGCGGTACCGCCGCACGCCGGGCCTGGGGGGTGAAATGGCGTTCCAGCACGCGTGCGGCGCGCATCAGCCGGGCCTCCTGCAGAAAGCCCGCCGCCAGCTGGACAGCCACCGGCAGGCCTTGCGCGTCGAAGCCCGCCGGCAGTGACAGCGCCGGGTGGCCCGTCAGGGAAAACGGGCTGCCGGCCGAGCGTGTCGTGAATCCGACTACCGCCTGCTCATCGGCCAGCGCCGGCGCCACACGGTCGGTCATGGGCAACAGCAGCACATCCAGCTCATCGAACAACGCATCGGTGCGCGCCACCAGTTCGCGGCGCTGACGCAAGGCCGCCAGGTAATCCGCCGCGCGCAAGTACATGCCGATCTCCAGCTTTTCCCGCAGGGCGCGGCCCATGTAATCACGGTGCTGCAGATAATCCTGCTCGTGGATAGAAAAGCTTTCGCTGCGGTTGATCGGCGCGGCGATGGCACGGTATTCGGCCGGCGCGATCGGCAGGCTGGCCTCGACCACCCGTGCGCCCGCCAGCGCATAGCCGTGCCGGCGCACGAGCGCCGTGACCTCGAACTCCGGCTGCTTGAGCAGCAGATCCGCGCAGGCCTGGCCGGTTCGGCCGGTCGCGCCAATCAGCAGTACCTTCGTCGTCATGAAACCGCTCCTTGCTCGATGCGTCATCCTTCCAGATAGGGACGGACGACCGATAACTCAAGTGTAATGTCGATTTGCCCCTGCGGCGGGTGTGTATTAAGGGGC